>JBEDND010000201.1:0-23477 GCA_041170785.1 Bacteroidota bacterium
TTGCTGCGGCATGTATCCTGTTGTTGGCTTGTAAAACACCCAAGCCTGTGGTACCCAATACAGGAAGTGCCCAGAACACATCCAGCACCAGTGCTGCTGACATCAAACCGGAATGGCTGGATTTGGCAAAAGATATGGACAACAGTGCCACCATGGAACAGCTGACTACCGGGAAAACCATTTATTACGGTACCTGCACCAAGTGTCATGCTTGGAAAGATGCCAAAAAATACGATGCCGTAGCTTGGGAGCGCGTGTTACAGACGATGATTCCCAGGGCGAAGCTTACACCTGATGAGGCCCATCACATCCGACTGTACACCATTGTTTATCAAAAAAGTTGACCATACCGAACAGCATAAAAAAAGCCCCTTGAAAGGGGCTTTTTTTATGTTTGAGGCCAATGAAATCAGGATTTAACCTGTTGTACAATGGCTTTAAATGCTTCAGGATTGTTCATCGCCAAATCAGCAAGCACTTTGCGATTTAATTCGATGCCTTTGGTTGAGGCCAGGTGCATGAACTGGCTGTAAGACATGCCTTCCTCGCGTGCGGCGGCATTGATACGCTGAATCCAGAGCGCTCTGAATTCACGCTTTTTGGCGCGGCGATCGCGGTAAGCATAGGTAAGTCCTTTTTCGACCGCGTTTTTGGCGACGGTCCAAACATTCTTGCGGCGTCCGAAGTAGCCTTTGGCTAACCTCATCACCTTCTTCCGGCGTGCGCGGGAAGCTACGTTGTTGACTGATCTTGGCATATTTGTTTAGTTTACTGACCTAAGCGCCCTGCTTACACAGGAACTTTAAAGCTACGGTCAAAAGTTTCGGTTTATTTTCCCAAACGGAGCATGAATTTTACGTTGCGCTCATCCGCAGGGCTGATTACGGTATCATGCCCGAGCGCCCGCTTTTGTTTGGTGGTTTTTTTGGTGAGGATATGGTTTTTGAACGCCTTATTGCGCACAATCTTCCCTGAGCCTGTTACCTTAAAGCGTTTTTTCGCGCTGGAGTTGGTCTTCTGTTTGGGCATATAATTGATTCGTTAAAGTTCGTTTATCCTTTTTTTCCTTTTGGAGCCAACAAAATGGCCATTTTCTTTCCTTCTACTTTGGGTGCCATTTCCATTTTGGCCATACCCTCGTCCTGAAGGGTGTTCGCAAATTTCATCAACAGCTCTTCGCCGCGCTCCTTGTACATGATGGTACGGCCGCGAAAAAATACGTAACACCTAACCTTGTTGCCTTCCTGCAGAAAGTGGCGTGCATGATTCAGCTTGAAGGCAATATCATGTTCGTCGGTATTTGGACCGAAGCGAATTTCTTTGATAACCTGCTTAACGGTATTGGCCTTGATCTCCTTTTGCTTCTTCTTTTGCTCGTAAAGGAATTTCTTGTAATCAACAATTTTACATACCGGTGGTTCCGCGTTTGGTGAAATTTCTACCAAATCCAAACCCACTTTGAATGCCAATTCTATAGCCTTGGCTAAAGGATATACACCCTGTTCAATGTCGTCACCAACCACGCGAACCTGCTCGGCGGTGATGGCATTGTTGATTTTGTGCAGGGGCTCTTTTTCCCTTCTGTTGAATTTTTGCAAGTCCTATTCCTTTAAAAGGTCGTTTCTTTTGTAATGATTGCAGAAAATTCCGCAATACTCATTGACCCCAAATCTGCGCCTCCATGTTTCCGTACACTAACCGTTTGTGTCTCGGCTTCTTTTTCGCCAACCACCAACATGTAGGGTATCTTACTCATTTCTGCGTCGCGTATTTTCTTACCCGCTTTTTCAGACCTTTCGTCAATAAGTCCGCGAATATCGGATTTTTTAAGTAATTGCAAAACGCTTTGTGCATATTCCAGGTGCTTTTCGCTAATGGGCAATACCGCAACCTGGTCAGGAACCAACCATAAAGGAAGATTTCCACCGGTATGTTCCAGTAAAACTGCAACAAAGCGTTCCATACTTCCGAAGGGCGCCCTATGGATCATTACAGGTCGGTGCTTTTGGCCGTCGGAGCCCGTATAATTTAACTGGAAGCGCTCAGGCAAATTGTAGTCAACTTGAATGGTTCCCAGTTGCCATTCTCTGCCCAAAGCATCCTGTACCATGAAATCAAGCTTCGGCCCATAAAATGCTGCTTCACCATAGGCCACCGTTGTGTTCATGCCCATCTCCTGAGTAGCCTCAATGATGGCGGCTTCAGCACGGTTCCAATTTTCTTCCGAACCAATATATTTTTCGGGATTGTTCGGGTCGCGCAGGCTCACCTGGGCGGTATAATCTTTGAAATCCAGCACGCGCAGCACATACAACACCAGATCAATCACGATTTTAAATTCTTCTTTTACCTGATCCGGTTGGCAGAAAATATGCGCGTCGTCTTGGGTGAAACCACGAACCCTGGTCAACCCATGCAGCTCGCCGCTTTGCTCATATCTATATACCGTGCCAAATTCTGCAAAACGAAGGGGAAGGTCTTTATAGCTGCGCGGTTCGCTGTTGTAAATTTCACAGTGGTGCGGACAATTCATGGGCTTTAACAGAAATTCTTCGTCTTCGTCAGGCGTATGTATAGGCTGGAAGCTGTCTTTTCCGTACTTAGCAAAATGACCGCTGGTCACATACAACTCTTTGGAAGCTATATGTGGCGTAATAACCTGCTGATATCCCAGGTCGCGTTGTTTTTTTCTGAGGAATTGTTCCAGGCGATCTCGCATGGCCGCACCTTTGGGGAGCCATAAAGGAAGTCCCTGACCCACCCGTTGACTAAAGGTGAACAAGCCCATATCCTTACCCAATCTGCGGTGGTCGCGTTTTTTAGCTTCCTCCAACATCAGCAGGTATTGATCCAGTTCTGATTTTTTAGGAAAGGTAATGGCGTAAATTCTGGTGAGTTGTTTGTTTTTTTCGTTACCCCGCCAATAGGCACCGGCAGTATTCAGCAACTTTACTGCTTTGATATATCCGGTATTGGGAATATGCGGGCCGCGGCATAAATCAACAAAATTCCCCTGCTCATAAAAGGTGATTTGTCCATCTTCCAAGCCTTCAAGCAATTCCAGTTTATACGGGTCATCCTTTGCGGTGAAGTAAGCAATGGCATCTGCCTTGGACACTTCCTTTCTGATGAATGGATTGCTTTGCTTTGCCAGTTCGAGCATCTTCTGTTCTATGGCTTCGAACTCTTCGGAACTGAAGCGCTTGTCTCCAAAATCGATATCGTAATAAAAGCCCCGATCAATAGGAGGGCCAATACCAAGCTTTATACCGGGAAATGCTGCTTCAAGTGCTTCGGCCAACAAGTGGGCACTGCTGTGCCAAAAAGCAGCCTTACCTTCCGGATCATTCCAGGTGAGCAGGGAAATCGTGGCGTCGGTTTGGATGTTTCCCGTGGCATCTACCACCTGGCCATTCACTTTTGCCGCCAGCACGTTGCGTGCCAGCCCTTCACTGATGCTCTTGGCGATGTCCAGGGCAGTGATTCCTTGCGGATATTCCCTGACAGCACCATCCGGAAACGTAATCTTGATATTCATGCTTCGCTGCGCGATGTCGTAAAGTTGGCAAAAATAAGCAGGCATCCTGCTGAATGGAATACCCGTTCAGCAGGATGCCATAAAAAAGCCGCTGTTTTTGTGCAGCGGCTTTTTTTTATTTAGTGTTTTTCGTCTCCCGAACAACAGGCTTTCTTTCCTGCAGTCGGTGAAGCTTGTGCTTCTGTTTTCGCATCGTCTTTGCAGCAATCCTTTTTCGGAGCGCTGCCAGCACCTCCGCAAGCTTTGAATTTGCCGTCGGCACCATATTGGCTCATGCAACGCGCCTTTGAAGCTGAATCACACTGCATGCTGTCACAGTAACGTGCACATTCTTCCTTGCTCATAGTGGCACATAAGCTCATATCGCAACCTTTTGCGGCGCCCGCTTTTGTATCGCAACATTCTGTTTTCTTGGTTTCACATGTTGCCCCGGTTTTATTTCCTCCGGGCTCTGCGATGTATGGAGCAATGATCAGAGAAACGATGCTGGTAAGCTTAATCAGGATGTTCATGCTCGGACCACTGGTGTCTTTGAATGGGTCACCAACGGTATCACCGGTTACCGACGCTTTGTGTGGTTCGGATTTTTTGTAATGCGTAACACCATCAATTACCACACCTTTTTCAAATGATTTCTTGGCATTGTCCCATGCGCCGCCGGCGTTGTTCTGGAAGATGCCCATCAATACACCGCTTACCGTAATACCGGCCAGCAATCCGCCCAACACTTCAGGACCGAAAAGGAAACCTACAATCACCGGAGAAATCAATGCAATGGCACCGGGAAGCATCATCTGACGGATGGAAGCCTTGGTGCTGATTTCCACGCACTTTTCGTATTCAGGTTCGGCTTTATATTCCATGATACCTGGAATTTCGCGGAACTGCCTGCGCACTTCCTTGACCATATCCATGGCTGCATTTCCCACGGCGGCAATGGCCAGCGCTGAGAAGATGAAAGGAATCATACCACCTACAAACAAGGCGGCAAGCACCGGTGCTTTGTAAATGTCAATGCCGGTGATTCCGGCTACACCTACAAAGGCAGCGAACAGGGCCAAAGAAGTAAGCGCCGCTGAAGCAATGGCAAAACCTTTGCCTGTTGCAGCGGTAGTATTACCCACAGCGTCCAAAATATCTGTACGTCCACGAACTTCTTCCGGAAGATCGCTCATTTCAGCAATTCCTCCTGCATTATCGGCGATCGGACCAAAAGCATCAATAGCCAGTTGCATGGCTGTGGTGGCCATCATGCCCGCAGCAGCAATCGCAACACCATACAGGCCTGCGAACGCAAAAGAGATATAAATACCTGCTGCAAGGGTGATGATGGGAATAACGGTAGATTCCATGCCCACAGACAAACCGCCAATAATGTTGGTTGCATGTCCGGTTCCTGATTTCTGCACGATGGAGTTTACCGGACGCTTACCCATGGCTGTATAAAATTCCGTAATCCAACTCATGATGGCACCAACCACCAATCCTGTGATGATGGCATAATAAACATCCATGCTGCTGAATTGCACACCACGAAGTTCCAATTCAGCCGGCAACAACATGGTTACGGCAAAATAGCTCGCGGCGATGGTCAGGATGATGCTGGACCAATTCCCCAGATTCAAGGCCTGTTGCACATTGCCCTGATCGTTTTTAATCCGCACGAAGAAGGTACCAATGATGGAAAATATCAATCCCATACCTGCAATGACCATTGGGAGCAGAATGGGAGAGAGGCCCCCGTAATTATCAGCGGATGCATTGATTTCCTGACCGAGTACCATGGTAGCAAGGATGGTTGCTACATAGCTTCCGAACAGGTCGGCGCCCATACCGGCTACGTCGCCCACGTTGTCACCAACGTTATCGGCAATAGTGGCCGGGTTCCGGGGATCATCTTCAGGAATTCCGGCTTCTACCTTGCCAACCAGGTCGGCGCCAACATCTGCGGCTTTGGTATAAATGCCGCCGCCAACACGAGCGAACAAGGCAATAGATTCTGCACCTAAGGAAAATCCGGTCAATACTTCAATCACTGTTTTCATGGCATCGCCCTGCAAGGCAGCTTCGGTGCCCACATAAAACATGTTGTAAAAGGCGATGAACAATCCGCCAAGGCCCAAAACGGCAAGGCCGGCTACGCCTAAACCCATTACGGTTCCACCGGAAAAAGAAACCTGTAAGGCTTTCGCAAGGCTGGTTTTTGCGGCCTGTGTTGTGCGAACATTGGCTTTTGTAGCAATGCGCATACCGAAATATCCGGCGAGTGCTGAAAGAAATGCGCCAATCAGGAATGCGATGGAAATGATCCAATGTGAATGGATTTTGATTCCATTTACTTCTTTAACCGTTCCGCTGTAAGCCAACAGGGCCGCAGCAACTATTGCGAAGTAGCTCAGTACTTTCCATTCGGCGCGGAGGAACGCCATAGCACCGCGGGCAATTTTTCCCGCAAGATTTTGCATTTTTTCATCACCCGCATCCTGACGGCTTACCCAGGAGCTTTTGAGTGCCATGACAATGAGTCCGATGACACCCAAAGCGGGTACGAGGTAGAGTATGGTATCTTTCATGATAGAAGTTCTGTTTGAACAGGGCCGCGAAATTAAGATTTTCAGTTGAAACTGATGCATTCATGGTCGCAACACACCAATCCGGCTAAAAGCACCATGGGCGTACACGAATAGCACCCTGCTGCAACTGTAAGCCCGGCAAGGGTACTTTAATCATGTCCATGAAGCTGAACAATTGTTTTAAACCCTTTCGCCCCGTCGGAATCCTGCTGAACCTGATGTCGGGAGAGAGGTACCATTGGCTGCTCCTGGAAATATCACTGCGGTTTTGGGTTATTCCCTGAGGATCCTGCCAAATATTGTCGTATCCACCGAGCATTCCATGGGCGCCATAACCCAAAGCCAGATTCAGCCAGCCCGGAAATTTAGAACCAGGGCCAAGGAGGTCTTTTAATCCTGCTGATAACCAATACGTTTGCCCGTTATAATCCTTCATCAGGCGTTCGGCTGGATTTGCCCCCAATACCGCAGGCCTGAGCACGGCATAGTTTGTTGGTGCATAGCTAAACTTCAGCAGGATTTTATTTTCGCCCCAACGATACAGCTGCGCTCCGGAAAGCAATGCGCCAAATGCATTGGCCTTTAAATCAGCGAGGCTCGCACCCCATCCGGTGCTAAAACCATCAAGTATTTCGAGTGGATTTTGAAAACACAGGGCGCTGATGGCGCTGAAACCGGCACTTTTCTTTTGCGAATAACCGCTCCAGCGAAACCAGCGATAGGTTTGATTGGAAAGTTGAAAAGCGGAAAAGGCATGACCACATTTATCCATGCCACGCCATTCCCGGGCATCATTTTGCCAATGAAATTTTTGCATGGGATAACCTGCATACCAGAGCCCATACAAACCTGAATATATGGCTGCTGTTCCTCCGATGACTGCACCGTGTACAATCAGCGTTCTTTTGCGATAAACATGGCTGCTGTCAACACTTGCTGAACACAATGCTACAGAATTCAGCAGGAGCAACAACAACGGAACCCTCATTGTAAAATCTGATTTCTGGTAGCTTCAAGAATGTTAAACGCCTCTGCGCTGTCAGGCGCTTCAGCATATACCCTGAGGACCGGCTCCGTACCAGAAGGACGAATCATCACCCAGGAGCCTGTATTCAGTCGGAATTTGTATCCGTCCATATCTTCCACATCGGTTACTGCATAGTTGCCAAAGCGGGTGAACGAGCGCTGCGCACAAGCGGCAACAATGGCGTTTTTCTGCTCGTTGTTCAGGTGTAAATCGTAACGTTCTACCGCAAAACTTCCGGTTTCAGCATAAACATCCTGAATCAGCTCACGGATGCTTTTACCGGTAAGCGCCATGTACTCCATCAACACCAGTCCTATCCATACACCGTCGCGTTCGGGAATATGACCTTTCACGGCAATACCACCGCTTTCTTCTGCACCAATAAGCACATCGCCATGAACCATGTATTCACAGATATACTTGAAGCCAATTTTCGTGGTGATGCTTTCCAGGCCTTTCAATCGACATAAAGCATCAACTTTATCGCTCACGCTGAAACTTTTCACCACCGTTCCACTCAATCCTTTGTATTCGGTGAGGTATTTGATGAGCAGCAAAATGATGTGGTGGCTGTCCACAAATGAGCCATCGGCATCGAAGAAGCCAATTCTGTCTGCATCGCCATCGGTCGCCAAACCACACGAAAGTTCGTCGTTGTCACGAAGCATGGCCGAAAGTTCCGGTAAATTCTTCAATATGGGCTCCGGAGCGCGCCCCATGAAGCCTGGGTTATATTCACAATGCAGCAATGAAGCCTGCGGCATCAATTGTTTGATTACCCTTTGCCCTGCGCCATACATGGCATCGTATGCCAGCTTAGGTCCAAATGAGGACAAAAGTCCCATGTTGAACGAGGCCCGTACATGTTCCAAATACATGGCTTCCATGTCCAAGTATTGAATGATTCCTTGGTCAAGGAACGATTCCAGCGGATTTGGTTGTTCAGGAACATGGTTGGGAATCAATGCCTCTACTTTGGCCACATCATCTGGTATCGCAGGGCCGCCATAAGCAGCCTTTATTTTATAGCCATTATACGATGGAGGGTTGTGGCTTGCGGTAATGATGATGCCTAAATGAGCATTCAGTTTATTTGTTGCCAAGCTTACCATGGGCGTGGAAACAAATCCTTCTGAGAGGTAACACTTTATGCCACGTGCGGCAAAGATCCGCGCGGTTAATGAAGCGAAGAGTGCACCGCCAAAACGACAATCATAACCAACAACACATACCGGCGATTCATGGAGTTGCTTCAGGTGTGCTGCTGTACCTTCTGCAACGCGCATCACATTTTCGGTGGTAAAGGTTTCGGCGATGATGTCTCGCCAGCCGTCTGTGCCAAATTTTATTTGATACATTTTTTTATGTTCAATTGAAGAATTTCACGTAGTTACTCACCTGCGACCAGCTGTATTTTGCCAGGGCTTTGAGGTATTTTTCGGAATCCTGCTCTGCAATCAAGGTGTTGTTCATTTTGATCAAAACGTATTTGAATTTCTTATCTTTCAACACATCTTCAGCCGTTTTGAATTGGTATAGGCTGCCAAAACCCATCAACAAATCCAGGCTGATGGGGTCCAGTTTTTTATTGTTTATGAAAATGGTAATGCCCTGAATGTCGTATTGCACAAATCCATAGGGGGTTTTCGACCAGGTTTCATTCACTTCTATCCGTGTAACGACAGCTTCACTGCGGTAGCGATAATCATAATAGCGCGAACCACCAATGTTCAGAAGTATTTCCCGATTGTTGTTCAGGTAGCGCTGGATTTCTTGAAAGAAGATGTTCCCTATTTCCAGGGAGTCATTAGGATCGGGTTCTATGAAGTACTGAATGTTTTTGTTGTTAGGAACCTTGTAGTTGCCAATGATTTCTTTTTTCTTGTGAAAAGCTTTGTCTCGGATTTGAAATGATTTTTCCGATTCCGAGGCGAAATTCTTTTTGCCGAACTGTACCAGGTTAAAATGGTATCTTCTGCTGGTCACGGCCTGCCAAAAATTCATTTTTGCCGGGCCATTCACATTTACGTCTATCAATGATTTCACCAAAAAAGGGAATGCTTCCTGTGCATCTACAAATCCGTATGAAACCCTGCCACCTTTTGATTCATTGACAAAGCCGAAGCCCAAAACCACAAAACTGGTTTTGGCTCTGGAGCTTGACCACAATTCATACAAAAACAGGTGGTGGGTTCTGGACATTTCTGTTCCTGATCCTTTTTCAATGGCGGCCAGCGATTCTCTGGTAATTTTCACCTTCTTTTTTGGAGAGTCCCAAAGGGTTATTTGCTCTTGTTCTATCAGGCTGTACAGAAATGCCGGAAGTTTGGCAGTCAGGTTGAAACCGAAGGTGTCGTGTTGCTTGCTGATGTCAAGATGCAGCAACACCGGTACTTCCGTGTAGGCATGAACCGATGCGCCATAAGACAGGGCAAGCATCATCAGGAAGCCGCGAATGCCGATCATACAAAAGCATTCAGTCCTGTGATCTCCATCCCCAGAATCAGCAGATGGATGTCGTGCGTACCTTCATATGTAATCACACTTTCCAGATTCATCATGTGACGCATGATGGGATATTCCCCGGTAATGCCCATGCCACCGAGCATTTGACGCGCTTCCCGGGCAATTTCCAGAGCCATCTGCACATTATTTCTTTTTGCCAGGCTGATTTGGGCCGGTGTTGCTTTGCCCTGATCCATCAATTGTCCCAAGCGCCAGGTAAGCACCTGAGCTTTGGTGATTTCTGTGAGCATTTCGGCCAACTTCTTTTGTTGGAGCTGGAATCCACCAATGGGCTTGCCAAATTGTTCCCTTTGCAGGCTGTAGCGTCGTGCAGTATCGTAGCAATCTAAAGCAGCACCAATGGCACCCCAGGAAATGCCGTAACGGGCAGAATTCAGGCAGGTGAGGGGCCCTTTCAAGCCTTCCACACCGGGCAGTATGTTTTCTTTTGGAACGCGTACATCGTTGAACACCAGTTCTCCGGTAGCTGATGCGCGCAAACTCCATTTATTGTGTGTTTCGGGCGTGCTGAAACCTTCCATGCCACGCTCAACGATGATGCCCTTGATTTTGCCTTCTTCGTTCTTGGCCCAAACCACCGCAACATCGGCAAACGGTGCATTGGAAATCCACATTTTTGCACCGTTCAGGATCACGTGGTCGCCGGCATCTTTGTAATGGGTAACCATGCCTCCGGGATTGCTGCCGTGGTCGGGTTCGGTAAGTCCAAAGCAACCCATCAGCGTTCCGCCGGCCAGGCCGGGCAAGTATTTTCTGCGCTGTTCTTCGCTTCCAAACTTATAAATGGGATACATCACCAATGAACCCTGAACGCTGGCAGTGCTGCGTACGCCGCTGTCACATCGTTCCAACTCCTGCATGATCAGACCGTAGGTGGTGTAGTCCATGCCTCCGCATCCGTATTCGGCAGGCAATTGTGGGCCGAAGGCTCCTGCTTCTGCCAAACCTTTGATGATGCTGTGCGGAAACTCTGACCGCTGGGCATAGTATTCAATGATGGGCGACAAATCTCGCTTCACCCAGTCTCGAACGCTGTCCCTGACCAGTTTTTGTTCTTCAGTCAGCAACTCATCGATTCCATAAAAGTCTGCCGCCTCGTAGCGATCCTTTCCGCGATTTGCGGCGTACAGTTCCTCCAGTGTTTGTTCGTGCATCATGCGATTGCAAAAGTATAAATTTGACGGCACTCACATCATGCTATCCACCACTGTATTTCTCGAGAAGCTCAGATACCATTTGCCGTTGGGCCTTTACGCCGGCGAAAAATTGTGTGGAAATGAAATTCTCATCTCTGTTTCTGTGACCATGAGCAAGCGCGATGAGGAAGCATTACAACATTGGCTGAACTATGAACTGCTGCATCAAATCATCCTGAAAAACGTGGAGCAGACGCACGAACTGTTGGAAACCCTGGCACAGCAAATTTTAGCGGATGTTCGGGAAGAAGCCGCGGCCTGCAATCCGCAACAGATTGAGGTGATGATTGAAAAACCTAACCTGCCCATCAGTGCTTTTCAGGCCAGATCTGCGGGTGTAAGCCTGCGATGGTCACCATAAATTTTTATACCAGTATTTAAAGACCTGAAGTGCGGTGTAATTTTGACCCACATGAATTTCAGGGTCGTATTGCTGTTTACAGCATTGTGTTGCATCGGGAAACTTCATGCACAGGTATTTGTGCAGGGAAGACTCACCGGTGCAGATCATGGAGAAGTATTGATAGGTGCAGGGGTTGTCGATTTAAAGAGCGAGCTGGGAACCAGCACCAATAATTATGGATTGTTCACTTTGTCGCTGAGTCAGGGACGAAAATCCATTCTGTTCAGTTATCCGGGTTATGAAGAGTTGGTGATAGATACCTTCCTCAACACATCCATTACCTTGAACCTGCAACTGCGACCCATTGCCACCATGGATCAGCTGGTCATTAAGTCGAAACCAAGGAATACTGAGTCTCAAAAGGTGCAGATGAGTATGCTCGACATTCCCGTGCAGCAAATTAGAAAGATTCCGGCACTACTTGGAGAAGTGGATGTGGTGAAGGCAATTCAGTTGCTGCCGGGCGTCAAAGGCGGAAATGAAGGGTCGTCCGGATTGTATGTGCGTGGCGGTGGACCTGATCAAAACCTCATCCTGCTTGATGGGGTTCCACTGTACAACATCCAGCACATGTTCGGCTTTTTTTCTGTGTTTAATGCCGATGCCATCAACAGCATACAGCTGTATAAGGGAGGTTTTCCATCGCGCTTCGGTGGCCGTTTGAGTTCCATTCTTGATATTTCCATGAAAGAAGGGAATACCCAAAAACATCAGGGTGAAGGAAGCATTTCACCCATTGCAGCCAAATTGTCTTTGAATGGCCCACTGTCGGAAGGCGGTAAAACAACGTATGCCATATCATACCGGCGTTCTTTGTTTGACCTTTTACTGCGTGGGGCGGGTGCCAATGGCAACAGCCTGTTGTATAATTTTTACGACCTGAATGTGAAGCTATGCCACCGCATCGACGAACGCAATCGCGTATATGCATCCTTTTATTCGGGGCGCGACAAGTTTTTTACCGGAATGGAAAACAGCACGGGCAGTGGCAGTAACGTTTCCCGCGAACGCACAGAAGCCATGCTGTCTTGGGGTAATATGTTGGGAGCACTGCGCTGGAACAGAGTCATTGGAACCCGTAGTTTTGTGAATCACACCCTGAGTTATACAGCATACAGGTATAAGAATGGTTTGAACTATGAAGGTGCGTTCCGCACCGATACCAGTTTCCAAAGTTTGAATCTGAATGTGTCTTACGGCGCCGGAATCCGCGATTTGGCGTGGAGGAGTGATGTTCAATACACTGCTTCAGGTTCTGCTGTTTGCCGCGGAGGGCTCGAGGTAATCCACCACAGGTTTCAGCCGGGAACATTCAAATTCAGCCTAAGCGGAACAGGTTTCCCACCGCTGGATACAAGCATCAGCCCGTCGGGAAATTACCATGCATTGGAAGCTGCAGTGTATGGTGCTTATGAACGTACTATTTCCAGAGGATTGAGCCTTGATGCCGGCCTGCGGATGGTGAATTACCTGGCAGGTTCGAAGTTTCGATTCATGCCCGAACCCCGACTGTCGCTCAGACAACTCATGGTGAATCAACTTGCGGTGAAATTGTCCTATGCCATGATGAATCAACCCATACACCTGCTTACCAACAGCAGCGGCGGACTTCCCTGGGACCTCTGGTTTCCGGCAACGGCCCGTATTCGCCCGCAAAGGGCTCAGCAGATAGCGTTCGGCATCAACCAACCCTGGAAATACGGTATTGAATTCAGTTGGGAAGGCTATTACAAATGGATGAATTACATCGTTGATTATGCCGAAGGTACCGACTTGTTTGATGTTCAGGTAAACTGGGAAGATAAAGTGCGGACCGGCAAAGGCTGGATGTACGGCACAGAGTTCATGCTTCAGAAAAGAACCGGTAAACTCAATGGCTGGATGGCCTATACCCTGAGTTGGTCGGAGCGCCAGATTCCGGAGGTGAATTTCGGGCAACGTTATTTCTTCCGATGGGACCGAAGACACCATGCCACTGCCGTGTGTATTTACAAAATCAACAAGGCCTGGGAGCTTTCTTCCACTTTTGTATTACAGAGCGGCAATGCCATTACCCTTCCACAGGGCAGGTATTTTGCGGCCGATGGCACCATGGTGAATGACTATGTGGCGAAAAATGCACAGCGCATGCCCCTGTATCACAGGCTGGATGTGGGTGTGAACAAATTGATTAATCCGGAAAATCGCTTTTCAAAAACGAAACAGTACTGGAATTTCAGCGTGTATAACGTGTACAATAGATTCAACCCGTTTTTCGTGGATATCGACAATACCTCACAACCGCCTAAAGTGGTAGGCATAGCATTTTTTCGTTTACTCCCGGTGTTAAGTTATTCTTATAAGTTCTGACATGAAACGCTTATTGCTCTTATTACTTGCCGGAATTGTAATTGGTTCTTGCGAAAGAGAACTGGATTTCAAATACAATTCATACAGTCCAAAATTGGTGGTCAATGCCCTATTGAATAACCAGGAACAGCTGGTCGTTTCGGTGAGCGCCAGTGTGCCATTTGCTTCGTCGGGCAGTCCGCAGGTCATAGAAAATGCCAAAGTGAGCCTGTTTGTTGACGGGGTTTTGCAAGCACCGCTCAGCTACAATGGTTTTAACAAGAATTACGCAGCATCTTTGGTTCCTCAGGCCGGAAAATTGTATCGAATATTGGTGGAAGCACCAGGATATGTTTCGGTGGAAGCAGAAGCCAAACTTCCTGCACAGGGCAGTTTTGGCGCTTCTGTTTTTAAAGATTCTGTGTACATAGACTCCGCAGGATTCCCCCTTGGGCAAATTACCGTGCGCATCCTTGACGATGGCTCAATGGAAAATTTCTACCGTATCAAACTGTTTTACTACGAGCGCGTATTGGATGATTTTGTTGAATTGCCTATTGATTCAGAAGATCCCTTGGTGAATCAGTTCGCCCGCAATATTGATGGTGGTGTGGTGTTTAGTGATGCTACATTTAATGGAAACAGAAGAGACGTGTTCTTTAAAACGCCTTTTGGTTTTGGACAGGATGTTCCAAAGTTTATGGTGCTGAAAGAGCATCTTTCCAATGACTATTACCAATATGTGACCAGTTTGAGCAGGTACCAAAATGCTGGTTCAACCTTATTTCAGGAGCCCGTTTTTGTGTTTTCAAATGTGAAAAACGGCTTGGGCATCTGCGCAGGTTATCAGGTACAGCGCGACACCATTCGTTAACGTATGTTACTTGATCGGCATCAGCATGCGGTTCCAGCGTATGCCGCCAAATCCGCTCATCAGCCAATCATCAAATGTGCGTGCTTCAGGGTTTAGGATGCGGCGCTCCTTGATGCTGAAAAACACAAACAGGGGAGGCCCAACGATATTCGTTTCTGGAACGAAACCCCAATAACGGCTGTCCAATGAGTTGTGGCGGTTGTCGCCCATCATCCAGTAATAATTTTGATCAAACGTGTAGGTTTTGGCTTCTTCGCTGCCGTTGATCAATACCTTGCTGCCATCGGGACTCAATTCGTATTCCGGGTGTTGCTCATAAATACGAATCACACGTTCGTACAGGTAGAAGTTGCGTGGTGTCAGTGAAATTGTTGCACCTTTCTTTGGAATATAAATGGGCCCGAAATCATCCAATGTCCAGTTGAACAATTCAGGTTTTTGAGGGAATAGATCCACACTGCCCACTTTGGGCTGCATGAAGCAGGTATCCACTACCGGATCATTTTTGAATCGTTCATATTGGGCGCTGTTCAAATGGAATATGTATTCAAAGCCCTGCGGTCTGTCGGTATTCGGATAAATATCATACAGCGCATAGGCATCAACCAGCGGCTGTGTTAATGGCTCTTTCAGCCTGAAGAAATAGCTGTATTGATTTTTTTCAGATGAGGGGAGCACCTTGCCATTAATCCAAACCTGACGTTTGATAATCTGCAGGCTGTCGCCGGGAATGCCCAGGCAGCGCTTGATGTAATTTTGCTGCTTGTCGATGGGGTGTTCTTCATCCATCGGATAATTAAACACCACCGGATCATTGTTTTTCACGGTTCTCCAACCGGGCAAACGCATGTATGGCAGCTGGATGATGGTGCTGTACGCCTTCATTCCAAGCAAATCCTGATGTGCCAACGGAATGGCTACCGGAGTCATGGGAATACGTACACCGTAATCCATCCGGCTCACAAAAAGGAAATCACCAACCATCAGGTTGCCTTCCATACTTGGCGTAGGGATTTTATATGCTTCCACATACACGCCGCGAATCATCCCGGCCACATACACGGCAAAGAATAGGGCATCAGCCCATTCACGCATGGGGCCGTTCTTGGTTGGCATGTATTTCTGTTTGAAAGCTTCGCTGTGGCTGGCTCCGAGGTAAACCACTTCCTTCCTGCTACCAATGTAAGGCCAGTAGAAGAAGGGGAACAAAACACCAAGACACTGTTGCCAAAACTTAAACTGGCCAAAGCTCCGCATCAAGTCGATGCTGATGGTGAATCCTGCAATGACATTCACCGCCGGAATCATCAGGTAAATCAAATAATACCAGGGACGGTTTACGATTTTTAGCCAATACCACCAGCTAAGCACAGGTACAAAGGCCAACCAACCCTGAACACCAGATTTTTTAAAAAGGAAAAATAAACCCGTTCTGCTCAGGCCGTACAAGACCAGCGCAATCGAAATAAAAAGGTTAAGATTCTGTACTTCCATGCTGTTTCAAAATTGCAGTAAATCTTTCATTCCGTAAACGCCATGTTTTCCCTGAAGGAATTCAGCAGCCAAAACGGCACCCAAAGCGAAGCCGGCCCGGCTGTGGGCAGTATGTTGGATGGAAATGGTGTCAATGGCGGAATAATAAACCACATCGTGGGTGCCGGGAACTTCGTCCGTTCTGATGCTTTCAATTGTTAATGTGGTTGAATTTACCTGTTCGGGCCTTCCCAAGCTCCATGATTTAAGGTGTGGCATGTGTTCGAGGATTTGAGCGGCAAGACTGATGGCCGTTCCGCTAGGTGCATCCTTTTTATGCACATGATGTGTTTCCGATATGGCAACGCGATAATCCGGGTGTTGCGCCATGATTCGCGCCAGCTGTTCATTAATGGAGAAAAATATATTCACTCCTAGGCTGAAGTTGCTGGCGGTAAACAAACCGGTGCCGTTGGCTTCCGATAAGGCCTGCATTTCCGGGAAGGCAGCGTACCAGCCGGTGGTGCCGGTTACCACCGGCACGCCTGCCTCCAGACAAATACGCATGTGTTTGGTGGCCAATGCAGGGGTGCTGAATTCAATGGCAACGTCGGCTTTGGTCAGGCTGGACTCGGTAAGGGGATGGGCACTGTCGTATCGTGCACAAATGTCATGGCCTCGTGATAATGCAATCGCCTCTATGGCTTTTCCCATTTTGCCATAGCCAATCAATGCAAACTTCATGAGGCAAATCTAAAATACAAAGCCTGCCGAATTATGTGTTTCTTTGAAGCTTGTGAAGGCTTCGTTTAAGTGGATCAAATGGTCGGCTTTACTGCTTCTGCTTTGTTTAGGAGCTGCTGCATATTTCTTTTTTTCACCTCAATGCTCAAACTCGGGTTCCCTGCACATCTCCAGAGGAAGCAATACCGCCAAAGTCGCAGAATTGTTGCATCGCAAATTTGGGATGAAACATCGTTGGTTTTTTAGAAGAGCTGCTTACTTCATGGGTTACCGGAAGCCCAATGCGGTAAATATTCAGGTCGCAAAGGGTATGAGCATCTATGATTTGATTCGCCTGCTCAACAAAAACAAGCGACAAACGGTGAATGTGGTGATTCGTTCCGGCTGGTCGAAAGAGCAACTGATCAACTACTTGGTTTCTAAGCTCGAACCGGAAAAGGAAGATTGGGTCGCTGCATTTCGAAATGCCGTACTTTTGGATAGCTTTTCGGTTCGTGAAGAAGGCTTACTGTCGCTGTTCATTCCCGATACCTATAATATGTACTATGCCGGCACCGCCGAAGAAATGTTGAAGCGATTTGCGGCGAAATCCTTGAGTTTTTGGAAGTCGCGTGGTATTTCATCTGATTCAGCGCTGCGTGTTTATACACTGGCTTCCATAGTGGAGAAAGAATCGCAGCAAGGTTCAGAACGCCCCATCATTGCCGGTGTGTACCTGAATCGCCTCAAGAAAGGCATGAAACTACAAGCTGATCCTACCGTCAACTTTGCCATCGGAGCATGGCGTGCTTTGTATTTCAAGGATCTGGAGGTTGAATCTCCTTACAATACCTATCAGCATTACGGATTGCCTCCCGGACCTATTTGCGTGAGTTCGGTTCAGGCCATCGAAAGTGTGTTGAAACCGGCAGCGCATCAATATCTGTTTTTCGTAGCCAAGGGTGATGGCAGTGGTTTTCACAGATTCTCCGAAGGCGGGGAGGAGCATTACAGAAATGTGGCCTTGCGGAAACGGGAATTATCATCCCAATGATGCGCGCAGATATCTGCCGGAAACCCAATGCTGTTGCGATGGATGAATCCGGCACCATTCCGCACGGTCTTCATACACCATCACCCTGATACCCTGATTCAGCTGTTTCAACAGCGAGCCGGAAACTGAAGGTGAATTACGTACATTGAGGGTGCCTGCAGTCACTTCACATTCCCTTAAAAAGGAAGGCGCCTGTTCAACACCTTTCAGCAATGCATCAATTTCAGGTATGAAATTTCTTTTTGCTGCTTCCACGGTATTTCCACCAAAGAAATTGGTTCCGGGGCATGATTTGGTTGAACCACTTCCGTTGCTGCGAAGGCCGCTGTTTAAGTCCCACCAGTGGTGGTAAACAACCGTGTCGGTATTTGCCTGAAGCGAGAATTTTTTCAGCAACAGTGCATTTACCTTCAGGATCGCATTTCGATGTTCCTGGCGCATTACGTCTCCGCCTTGGTCGAAATTTCCGATATGTTCCATGCAGATTCCAACCTGATTGGCGCCTTTGATGCCCGCCGGAATTTTTTCAAAGCTTCTGCAAATCGCCACCTTGCCATCGGGAAAGGTGGTTAAATTTTGGGCTATTTCGCTGAACCCTCTTTGCAGATGACTGTGTTCCATTCCCTGCAACATGGCAAAATGGTTGTTGCCTTTGAAGTGGCTGTAATTGGGTATGTAGGTATGGTGATTCTGAATAAGCCTGATGGTGCGTGCAATCCTTGACTCATTTAACCATTTGTCAAACTCATCTACATCACACAAGATAAAGCGTCCTTTTTTTTCCATATTTCGAAATTAAGAAAAACATCGAAACAAGAACACCCGTCGAATGTCAACGGGTGTTTCAGTAAGGGCTCTGGCAGGGAGGTTAAGCTTTAATGAATCGGAGGCAATAGGTTTTGCCTGATTCATCCTGCCCTTGCAGCAAATAATAACCGGGTGCCAGGTCTTTCAGATTGATGGTTCCATTGGCGCCGCTGAACATGATTTGAAGTTGCCCCTGCAGGTTGTAAATGTTGATGTTTCGCAAGGTGGTACCATGAAAATGCATTTCATTGCCTACGGGATTGGGGCCAAATTTGATGCTTGGCATTTCTGGTGTTGAGGCAGACATACTGGCGCCTTCCAGCACGCTGAAATTTTTCGTTGTGGCTTTATCGCCATTATCGCCAACAGGATTTGCAGCACCCAATCCGGCTGTGTAAAAAGTTACAGTTCCGGCGCCTGATTCAGGAGCTTTCCAGTTTAATTCAAAAAGGCCCGTACTGCTTGGACTGGTATGCTCACCATACACCCTGTTGTTCAAAGTAAGCACACGGGTATTGGTTCCGCCGGCGGTTAGACTTCCTGCATTCACATTTCCGGTACCCAAGGCCACGGCTTGAAACCCAAAACGGCTGTATCCCAGGCCAAGTATTGAAATGCGTAATGTGTAGTTTTTCCCAGGCGTGTAAACCGTTACAGGAATCAAACCATCGAACAGGCCAACAGTTAAGGTGGGGGTCACTGTGCCACCGGAATGGCAATTATTGCAAGTTCCGCTGGATACGGGGCTTCCGGTTCGGTCGGCGTTTTGTGAAGCACCGGCGCCATTCGAACTGTTCATAAACAGCACAGCCGCACCAACACAAAATATGCTGAGTAAAAGTTTCTGGATCATAAGCTTTTTTCGCAACACAAATCTAAGCTTGGCAGGTCTAATTTTTTTCGATGCTTCCTCAAGGTGACTCATGTCACCAAAAAAGGAAAAACAAATATTCTCATGGAAAACCATTTGTGCACTTGGCTTGTATTATTTTCGCCGCAAATCATGAATCCATCCAGTTACCTGCCCGTCATTTTGCAATTAGCCGCAGCCCTAGGTTTCGTGGTGCTGGTGCTTGTACTGACGCACCTGATTGGGCCTTCTAGAAAAACCGCAGCAAAACAAGAGAATTTCGAGTGTGGCATCGAATCAACCGGGAACGCGCGTTTTCCCGTTTCGGTGAAGTATTTCCTTACCGCCATTCTATTCGTGTTGTTCGACGTTGAGGTGATTTTCTTTTATCCTTATGCCGTAAACATGAAGGAAATGGGTTGGGAAGGTTTCTGGGCCGTGCTTATGTTCGTGGCCTTCTTCCTCGTAGGATTCTTCTATGTGAAAAAACGAGGTGCGCTGGAATGGGAAAAGTGATTGTGCAGCATTTCTAAAGCAAAAACATCATTATGGTAAACATCGGAGAGAAACCGGAAGGTTTGGAAGGGCAGGGCTTCTTTGCTACAAGTCTCGACAAGGTTATTGGTTTGGCCAGGGCCAATTCGTTATGGCCATTGCCTTTTGCTACTTCATGCTGTGGAATTGAATTTATGGCCACCATGGGTTCAAACTATGACCTTGCGCGCTTTGGCAGCGAACGACTGAGCTTTTCGCCCCGTCAGGCCGATCTGTTAATGGTGATGGGAACCATCGCGAAAAAAATGGGTCCGGTACTGAAGCAGGTGTACGACCAGATGGCAGAACCTAAATGGGTATTATCCGTGGGAGCCTGCGCTTCCAGCGGTGGCATTTTCGACACTTACAGCGTGCTTCAGGGCATTGACCGAATCATCCCCGTGGATGTGTACGTGCCCGGTTGTCCGCCCAGACCAGAACAAATTATTGAAGGTGTGATGAAAATTCAGGAATTGGCGAAGAACGAAAGCCTCAGAAGGCGCCATTCCGAAGAATACAAACGCATGCTGGAAAGTTATAATCTTACCTAAACGCATGAGCAATATTGGAAACCAACAGGTGCTTGACGCCATGAGGCAGTCATTTGATGCAGATGTGCTTTCCGCATCTGAACCTTATGGTCTGCTCACCATTGAAGTAAACCCTTCAAGGATTATTGAGGTGCTCGAATTCCTGAACAAACACCAGGAATTGCAATTGAATTTCCTCACCGATCTATGCGCGGTGCATTATCCTGATGATGCCGGCCGCGAAATTGCAGTGGTGTATCACCTGCACAGCATGGTGCACAATATTCGTGTGCGCCTGAAGGCGTACCTGCCCATAGATAAGCCGGAAATAGCTTCTGCTACCGCCATCTACAGCGCTGCCAACTGGATGGAACGTGAAACCTACGACTTCTATGGCGTGAAGTTTCTAAACCATCCAGACCTGCGCCGCATCCTCAACATGGATTCCATGGATTACTTCCCGCTGCGGAAAGAATATGCCTTGGAAGACGAAACTAGAAATGATAAAGACGATCGCTTTTTCGGAAGATGAGTGAACTGAACATACGCAACGGAGGCCAGCTGGTCAGCTCAGAAACCATTGATGGTGAAATAGCCATCCTGAATCTTGGACCAACACACCCGGCCACACACGGAGTTTTTCAAAATGTACTGAAGGTTGACGGCGAGCGAATTCTCGAAGCCGAACCGACCATTGGCTACATCCACCGCGCTTTCGAAAAGCTGGCGGAACGAAGACCCTACAACCAGATTACGCCCATTACAGACCGCCTCAACTATTGCTCTTCGCCCATCAACAACATGGGATGGCACATGACTGTTGAGAAACTGGCCGGCATTGAAGTTTCCAAAAGGGTTGATTACATGCGTGTGATCATCATGGAACTTGCACGGATTGCAGATCACTTGGTGTGCAACAGCGTAATAGGCGTAGATACAGGCGCACTTACCGGCTTCACCTACATGTTCCAAGAGCGCGAACGCATTTACGAAATGTTCGAAGCTGTTTGTGGCGCGCGTCTTACCACAAACATTGGAAGGATTGGCGGATTTGAACGCGATTTCACGGATGATTTCAAGCATAAGCTGAATGATTTCCTGAAAACCTTCCCAAAGCGCTTTGATGAATTCGACAGCCTGATTACCCGCAACCGGATTTTCATGGATCGGGTTATCAAGGCCGGGCCGATTACCGCAGAACGTGCACTGAACTACGGTTTTACAGGTCCAAACCTTCGCGCAACAGGTGTGGATTACGATGTACGCGTGATGAATCCATACAGCAGCTATCAGGATTTTGATTTCATCATTCCCGTGGGAAAAGACGGCGATACTTATGACCGTTTCATGGTGCGTCAGCACGAAATCCGTGAAAGCCTGAGCATCATTCGACAGGCGCTGGACAACATGCCTGCTGGCAAACACTACACAGAAGTTCCTGATTATTACCTGCCACCAAAAGACGAGGTGTACAAAAGCATGGAAGCACTCATTTACCATTTCAAAATCGTGATGGGCGAAACACCCATTCCCGCAGGAGAAGTGTACCATGCGGTGGAAGGCGGAAATGGTGAATTGGGTTACTACCTCATCAGCGATGGAGGCAGAACGCCTTACCGCTTGCACTTCCGCAGGCCGTGTTTCATCTATTATCAGGCTTATCCTGAAATGATTAAGGGCAGCCTGTTGAGCGATGCCGTATTGACCATGAGCAGCATGAACGTAATTGCAGGAGAACTCGATGCCTGAGCAAACCATGAATACCGAAACGCAACCGCAATTCAGCCCGGAAACACTCAAGCTGATTGCGAATATTATAGCCCAATATCCGGAAGGAAAACAGAAAAGCGCCTTGTTGCGACTACTTCATTTGGCACAGGCAGAGTTTGGATGGTTGTCGGTGCCAGTAATGGATTACGTGGCCAGAATCCTGCATATTCAGCCTGTTGAAGTTTATGAAGTCGCTACTTTCTATTCCATGTACGACACCAAACCGGTGGGTGCCGTGAAATTGGAAGTTTGTCGCACAGGACCTTGTATGATCGAAGGCGCAGAAAGAATTGTAGCCTACATCGAACAAAAATTGGGTATCAAAGACGGCGAAACAACCGCCGATGGCCGCTTTACCCTGAAAACAGTAGAATGCCTGGGAGCCTGTGGTTATGCGCCTATGTTGCAACTGGGTGAACATTACCACGAACACCTCACAGAGGAAAAAATTGATCAATTAATCGCTGATAACCGATGAAAAACCGAATCATCTTAACACTTTTAGGTGTTTCAACATATTTGTTTGCCACCACAAGCGCAAATGCCCAGATGTCCATTGCGCTCAATCCCATGGCGAAATCTTGGACTTTAAACGGAACCGTATTCACGGCTAAATCAAAAACTACTGAAATACTGAGTGCGCTGGGAGGCGCCAATCGTCAACTGTCAAACCCAAACCGCACGCAGTATGTGTTCGACAGCCTGGGGCTGGTGGTAGAAACTGATGCCGATGGCAACAACAGCATTCGTGTATTCCTGGGAAATGCCATTCGCGCCAGTGAACCAGTGAAACCATATACCGGCACATTGCTCATTGCCGATGCTCAAATTACCGCTGCGCTCAGCATTGCTGAAGTGAAGGCTAAAACGCCGGCGGTAACATGGGAAGACTTAATGGGAAAAGGATTGATTTATGCGGGGAAAGGCGTGATGCTCATGGTTGATACCCGTTCCGGAAAAGTGAACGATGTTGGCTTCGGTTTAAAAAAATAATCCGACACACAATGAGACGCAAGCTGTTGATTGATAAAGCCGGTGTGCCCGGGATTGCTTCTTACGAAGTGTACCGAAGGGAAGGAGGCTATAGAGCCGTTGAGAAAGCTTTGAAATCAATGTCTCCCGAAGACGTTGTTGAAGAAGTGAAAAAATCGGGATTACGCGGACGCGGCGGAGCAGGATTTCCTACGGGAATGAAATGGAGTTTCCTCGCGAAACCGGAAGGTGTTCCGCGTTACTTGTTGTGCAACGCAGATGAAAGCGAACCCGGAACC
>JBEDND010000202.1:0-4230 GCA_041170785.1 Bacteroidota bacterium
GCGTTTATTCACAAAAGCCTTTTTGATCCGTCGTTCGTCCTGTGGTGTTAACTTGTTATCACTCATAAGTATTAAATGTAAGATAAGGATGCAACAATACGCAAAAAGGAATTGTTTGATTGCCGGCTGAGCATCCGGAATCTGCGGGTTGAACCTTATTTCCGACTTCACTTGCAACCTTTTCCGCATATTGCGTCCATAATACGAATCTACCTTGACAGGGGATGAAGACATCATACAGGGTTGCATCAACGGCGATCGCAATGCACAGCAGCAACTGTTCCGCAAACATGCTTCACGCATGTTCGGAGTTTGCCTGCGTTACTGCGCCAGTCGCGAAGATGCTGAAGACCTGTTGCATGATGGATTTGTAAAACTGTTCTCTGTGATAGGCAGCTTCAAGAAAGAAAGTTCTCTGGAAACCTGGATGACGCGTGTATTCGTCAACGAGGCCATCAGCCGAATCCGCCGCAAGAAAACCCGCGGCGAGTGGATGAGCCTTGATGAGGAAGCAGATTTTGCGGCAGAAGAATCTTCAACAGAAGCTGAAGAAGCACAGGATGTTACGGTAGATGAGGTTTTGGCGGCCATACAACTGCTTCCCGACAAATACCGCATCATCCTGAACCTCTATGCCATAGAAAAGCGCTCACACAAGGAAATCAGTGAACTCACCGGGATGACCGAAGGAGCCTCCAAAAGCCAGTTAAGTCGGGCAAGGGTAATGCTTCGAAACCTGATGAACAACAAATAGAAAAACCATTGAGCCTGCATGGCCCACATATAGATCCACAGATTGAACGCCAGTTTCAGGACTTCAATCCGGAGCCACCCGAGGGTGCCTGGAACCGCATTGCAGCCAGCCTGGACCAACAAAAAAGGCGCCGCAGCATATTGTGGTGGGGCAGCAGTGCGGCAGCTTTCCTATTGGTTGGGAGCTTGATGCTGATGTTCCGAAACACCCCTGAGACCCGAACACCGAAGCAAGCCGAAGTAACCCAAACTGAGCCATCGAAAGACTTGAATACAAAAGGTGCGGCTGACCTGATGAAGGCGGCACCTGAACATCCCGAAACTCCAATCCGAACCGCGGAGTCATTGCCATATTACCCACTGAAACAGAAACCAGCGTTACCAACAATCGTTCAAAACAACGCTGTGTTTCCGGCGGAAGCAGCAACCCATTCAATCCCTTTGCCACAAGGTTTTGGTATATCCGGCAAAGGGATTGATATGCTGCCTGTGCCCGAGTTTGTTCCGGGGCAATCGACCATTGTTTCCTTCGCCATAAAAAGAAGCCACAGGGCTCGTGTTTCCGCTCCTGCGGTAGAAATCGGCCTGGTATTGAATCCATCTTTTCAACAAATGAACCTCCGCCTGGCAGCAGCATGGATTGATTATGTGCATGAAGACTATCTGGGCATCCGACGCAATCAGGAATCACCTTTGGAAGCTTTGCAGGGTGGCGTGGACCTGGCATTGCGCCTCGGCAGTGGATGGCGCTTCAACAGCGGCCTTTGGTTCACCGAACACGGTTCAAGGCAAGCGTATAACTACGCCATTAACAAATTACCCGCGTACCGCGGAGGAACTTCAGACCTGTTTGGCAACCGCCTGATTGAAGGTTATTTCATTGACCCCACACCGGAATCCGTGCGCTACAATGGCACAACGCGCATGCAGATGTTGCAGATTCCCTTGCAGGCAGGATACGAGCATCGCATCGGACTGCGCGGTGGATTGTTGATTCAGGCTGGTGCAGCTGCTTCCCTGCTGTTCAGCAGTGAGGGAATGAACATCAACTATTCAAACCTGCAACTCAGTGCATTCAACAATAAACAATTCAGGCAAACCCAATGGGCTGTGTTGGGCAATGTTACATACATGCAAAACCTGAACAGGTTCCTGCGCGCAGGCTTGGGTATCCGCAGAGAACAGAGCATCGCAAACCAATACAAAAGCGGAGCCCCGCTTATTGGCAAGGGAGGAAATACCGGAGTCCAACTAAACCTGCATTACAGAATTTATTGATTGCGCTGATGAACAAAACCATACATATCTCTAATTTGCAACTTATGCGGAGCATGCTGCTTGCAGGGATGTTGTTTATAGGTTTGTTCCCTTTGGCGCAGGCGCAGGTTACCATGCCTTTGGACCAAGGCCTTCCGGGCGCGGCAACTGCAACCTGTGTGCATAATGACGATTTATACGTATTGTACGCACAGGACACCACGGCATTCCAGGAGCAGTATGGCGTTGGACGTTGGAATGGTTTGTATTGGTCATATTATCCCGGCTTGAGTGCTCCGGCCATCGTAACTACCGATGAAGGACGCTATCGTTTCACCTCCATAGCCTGGTTCAACGGAACCCTTTATGCCGGAGGCAGTATTGTGAACGCACAAAGTGCCGTACCTGTAAACCACCTGTACCGTTGGAATCAACAAACCCAGAAATGGGATGTGATCAATGGGGCCATTCAAACTTTGAACTATGGAATCCTGGACATGGTGGTTTATCAAAATGAATTGGTTGTAGCTGGTTTGTTTGATCAGGCACAGGGACAATCAGCATCGAACATCACCAAATTTGATGGAAGCAACTGGAGCTATATTGGCACATCCGGGAGCGACCAAGGCACCAATGGCCTGATTAATGATTTATTCATCCACAGGAACCGATTATACATTGCCGGCGCTTTCAACAGGGTTGGTGCTTCCATTACCGGAAATACAGCCTTCTGGACCGGCAGCGTATGGGGCGGCATTGGCAACCCATTTTCCGATCAGACCCAACAGCTTGCATCTACCGGCGACACCTTGTTTGCCTTAGGCGCTGATGCCGGAATTCCTTCCATCAAACGGTTTACAGGAACTGGCTGGAGCAAGTTGGACAGTTTCTCGGGTTTCAACCGTTACGAGCCTGAAGGCTTGGCAGGAATATCCGGGCGCTTATGGGTTCACGGCAGATTTGAATCGTCAGGGAACACCTCCGTTCTGCTCAGTATTTCTCCGGAAATCAACACCTGGCCAATGGATGTTCCCGGGCAAGTACAGGGAATGAGTTTCTGGAATAAATCGCTTTATCTGTGGGGCGATTTGAACAGTATCGGCAATATCTGCAGGTTTGAAGCCGGCATGGGCATTCTGGAAGGCAGCATTTATCATGAACTGAATAAAAACTGCATGATGGACAGTCTGGAACCTAAATTGCAAAGCAGGGCAGTTTTGTTGCGCGATGCAAAGGGAACTCAGGTAACCATGAGTGATGCTTCCGGCCGATACAAGTTTTGTGTCCCGGCCGGCACGTATGAAGTACTTGTCGCACCAAGAAAGCACTGGGAATCGTTGTGTGGAATCAATACCGTCAACATCAATGCAGGTGTAACGCATGAAGTTCATCTGGCACAGCGCCTCATTCCGAATCAAACGGATGTGCGCCTTAAACTGGTCGGACTGAATCCCGAAGGTATGGATGCAGACCGATACATGCGCTACGAGGTTACCTTGGAGAATATCGGTTCTACCGCCATCCGCGGCGCCACATTACATTTCTTCCACGACCCGCGTTTGACTCAATTCGCCAGCCAACCTCCGGCAAGCAACTACAGCAGTCCCGAAGCGGTATGGAGTATCCAGGAACTGGAAGCCGGTGCGGTCGCGAAATTCAAACTGCGGATATTCGTTCCCGAGGGAATATCAACACAGGAATTGCTAAAAGCTTGGGTGCGTACAGGCACTCTACTCAATGCCTCCGATCTGGATTTGAGTGATAATCTGGACACCATTGTAAGGCCCGCAGCAGGCAGCCAAGGGAATGGCAATACCAAATCAGCCAATCCCGAACAGTATATACTCCCGCAAACAAACTTCATTACCTATACCATCCATTTCCGAAATAATACTGAATTCAAAACATCACGTTTCCATATTACGGACACTATTGACGTGAACCTTCCCGTGGAATATCTGGAAACAGTTGCCTGGAGTCACAACTATAGCCTTCGCGTGGTTGACGGACGCGTTGCCGTGTTCAGCATGGACCCGGGGGTATTGTTGCCTTCAGAGCAATCAGACACTTTGAGCAGGGGTTATTTCTCTTACCGCATCAAGGTAAAACCCGATTTGGCAACCGGCACGGAAGTGTATAATACCGCACAGATAGCCTTTGATGTTTTTGGCAACAGTCAGACGAATCGCACCTTGCATGTGTACAGCAATCCAACTGTTG
>JBEDND010000203.1:0-4623 GCA_041170785.1 Bacteroidota bacterium
ACTTACAGGACTGGTCTTTCTGGTTATTTCAAGCTTGTACCGCTTTGGACCGGCTACGGTGATTAAATGGAGATTTGCCTCGGCCGGAAGTATCACCGCAACCCTGCTGTGCATGATTTCTACCGCCCTGTTTTCTGTGTACGTAAACAACTTCGGCTCTTACAATAAAATATACGGATCTATCGGTGCCATCATGGCATTGATGGTATTGCTCTACATCAATGTGCTGGCCATTATTGCCGGCTTTGAACTCAATTCGAGCATTGAACGGGCTTCTTTGGCCGGAGAGCCCTTGGTGAAGAAGGAAGGATAACTTTTATTCGTCCAGCTTCAGCACGGCCATGAAAGCGCTTTGTGGGATTTCCACATTCCCTACCTGGCGCATACGCTTCTTTCCGGCCTTTTGCTTTTCGAGCAGCTTCCGCTTGCGGCTGATATCACCACCATAACATTTGGCGGTTACATCTTTTCTCAGCGCTGAAAGGGTTTCACGCGCAATGATCTTAGCACCGATGGCGGCCTGAATGGCGATTTCAAATTGTTGCCTTGGAATCAGTTCGCGCAATTTTTTGCAAATTTTCTTACCCAGGTCGAAGGCATTGTCGCGGTGAATGATGGCACTTAAAGCATCCACCGGCTTCCCGTTCAACATGATATCCATTTTCACCAAGGTGCTTTCCCGGTAACCAATGGGATGGTAATCAAACGATGCGTAACCCCTGCTGATGCTTTTCAGTTTGTCGTAGAAATCAAATACAATTTCCGCCAAAGGCATTTCAAAAGTCAGCTCTACACGGTCGGATGTGAGGTAAACCTGATTCTTCAACACACCTCGTTTTTCCATGCACAGGGACATGATGCTGCCCACATATTCACCCTTGGTAATTACCGCTGCCTGAATGAAGGGCTCTTCCACATAATCGGTTTTTTCCACGGGAGGCAGGTCGCTGGGATTATTCACCATCACTACTTCACCCTTTGAGGTGTAAGCAATGTAACTTACGTTGGGAACCGTGGTAATTACGGTCATGTTGAATTCCCGTTCCAGGCGTTCCTGGATGATTTCCATGTGCAACATACCCAA
This sequence comes from Bacteroidota bacterium, assembly GCA_041170785.1. Lineage (GTDB taxonomy): Bacteria > Bacteroidota > Bacteroidia > NS11-12g > UBA955 > REEB481. The sequence goes on from JBEDND010000203.1 coordinate 1,085, forward strand.
AAATCCGCAGCGGAAACCGAAGCCCAGCGCCGCCGAGCTTTCCGGTTCAAACACCAGGCTGGCATCATTCAGTTGCAGCTTCAGCATGGCTTCGCGCAATTCTTCGAAGTCTTCTGTATCAACCGGGTAAATACCGGCGAACACCATCGGTTTTACGTGTTCAAACCCTTTGATGGCTTCTGCCGTGGGGTGCTCGTGGTCGGTGATGGTATCACCCACCTCCACTTCCTTGGCTTCCTTGATTCCGCTGATGATGTAGCCTACATCTCCGGCCTTAACTTCCTGACGCGGATTCATGTCCAACTTCAGGATGCCCACCTCGTCGGCAAGGTAATCGCGACCGGTGTTCATGAAACGCACATGCTGTCCTTTGCGGATTGTTCCGTCCAGTACCCGGTAATAGGCAATGATGCCTCTGAAGGGATTAAATACACTGTCAAAAATCAGTGCCTTGGTTGGCGCATTAATGTCACCTTTGGGTGAAGGAACGCGTGCTACAATCGCCCGGAGGATGTCATGCACGCCCATTCCGGTTTTCCCGCTGGCCGCAAGAATTTCTTCACGCTTGCACCCCAGCAGATCCACAATCTGATCACTTACCTCCTCGGGCATGGCGCTGGGCAAATCGATTTTATTGAGCACTGGAATGATGGTCAGGCCGTGTTCAATGGCCATAAACAAGTTGCTGATGGTTTGTGCTTCAATACCCTGACTGGCGTCAACAATGAGCAATGCACCTTCACAGGCTGCTATACTGCGACTCACTTCGTAGCTAAAATCTACGTGGCCTGGCGTATCAATCAGATTCAGCACATAATCCTGACCATCCAGTTTGTAATTCATCTGAATGGCATGGCTTTTAATGGTGATGCCACGTTCCCGCTCCAGATCCATATCGTCCAATACCTGAGCCTGAAGCTGCCGTTTATCTACCGTATGGGTGTATTCCAATAGACGGTCGGCCAGGGTACTCTTCCCGTGGTCAATATGGGCTATAATGCAAAAGTTGCGGATATGCTGCATGAAAGACCACAAATATACAGCAGTGATAACCTCTGCGGAGCACAGTTGTTGAATTTACAGAATCAAAGAGCTGCTATAGTTAAAACAAAAAAGGCCACCCGAAGGCAGCCTTTTTATTTGATTATTGTAAAATTATTCCTGCACCACGTGTACCTCGATGTCGGCATTCACGCCTTTAAAGAGGTTGATGGTGGCTTGGTAAGAACCCAGATTCTTGATGTCTTCAGAAATAGATACGCTCTTTCTGTCCACATCAAATCCTTGGTCTTTCAGCGCATTGGCAATCTGCAATGCGGTTACAGAACCGAAGATTTTTCCACTGGCACCTGCTTTGGTGCGGATGGTTACGCTGCCGCCGGCAAGCTTTTCAGCCAGAGAAGCTGCATCTTTCTGCAATTTCTCCATTTTGAATGCACGCTGACGCTCTTCTTCATTCCGCATCTTACGCTCACTTTCGGTGGCGGCTACTGCGATACCTTTGGGGATCAGGTAGTTTCTGGCGTAACCGGGTTTTACGGAAACGATTTCGTTACGTTCGCCCAAACCCTTCACGAATTTTTTCAGGATGATTTCCATGTTGATTTCCTCCCTGTCTTATTTCAAACCATCGGCAACGAATGGCAAGAGGGCCAGATGCCTGGCACGCTTGATGGCCGTTCCCATTTTACGTTGATACTTCAGTGAAGTTCCGGTGATGCGGCGGGGCAGAATTTTACCCTGATCGTTCAGGAACTTCAGGAGAAACTCATGATCCTTGTAATCAATGTACTTGATGCCATGCTTCTTAAAGCGGCAGTACTTCTTCTTCTGAACGACCTGAGGCGTTTGGTTGAAGATGAAATTTTGATCGTTCTTTCTCATTGTGCTGCTGCCTCCTCGCTTTTTTCTTCTTTGCGGCGGATTTCACCTTTGCGGCGACGGTCATTGTAGTCAATGCCGTGCTTGTCCAGGTGCACCGTGAGGTAACGCAAAACGCGCTCGTCGCGGCGGAACGCCAGGTCAAGAACTTTGATGAAGGATGTATCTGCCCTGAATTCGAACAGATGATAGAACCCCGTGTTTTTCTTTTGGATGGGATAGGCTAATTTGGTCAGGCCCCAGTTTTCTTCATGGACCATCTCCCCACCGTTTGCTGTGATCAACTCTCTGTAGCCTGCAACAGCTTCTTTCATCTGTTGCTCAGAGAGCACGGGTGTCAATATGATCACAGTTTCGTACTGCTGAATATTGCTCATGGTGGCTCTTTAAAAGGGCTGCAAAAATAGGACTTCTATCCGATTCACGCAATCACCTTGTCTAAGTTCCTGTCTTTTTGCTGCGCGAGTTAAATCCAAGCGAGATTCCGTAGCGGGAATTTCCTCCGGTACCTGGAACGTAAAATATGTTCAGCGGGAAATTCATGCCCCCTGCGCGGAAGGTCTTGCCGGCGCTAATGACCAACTGGGTGCTGAATACCGGCAAACCGCGCGAATCAAGGCGCTTGACCAAGGGATTTGGGTTTGGTTGCGCACCCGTCCACTCCCCGGCCAACTTCCAGTCGCCGTTCTCATAATAACCGGTAGCCATTGGCGCCACATGGAAACCCGGTCCTGCCGCAAACTCAATACCCGCCCGGTTTTGACGTACACCGTTCATAATCACCAGACTGGGCATGAACAGGTTCTGATCCAGTCCGCTAAGCATGGGAATAACCTCGAATAATCCCTGCACAGAACGCTCGTTGATATAACGCACCTCAAACTGGTAACCAAACTGGTACATGAACGGCCTGCCTCCAAAACCACCCTGCGACACAGGTGCCCGCAGGATGGCGGCATTCGGGCCCACCGTATAGGCAAAACCCATGCGCGGACCGGACAGGTTCAATACATCGATGCGGCTCAGCACATAACTGGCTTGCAGTTCATTGGAGGTCAACAAGGTAGCTTCCAGTTGCTTGTTCTGCACGCGGTTAAAGAGATGTTGCACCGTAACCCGCACCATATTCGGAATTTCTTCAGATAGATACATGAACTCGCGTGCCGAAGCCGCAACAATGTATCCTGTGTTCACGTCCACCAAACGGAAGGCCACAACGAACGACTTACCGAGGTCGCTCACATGGCCGAACAGCACCAGATCGGCATTGTTGGCCTCCCCAAAACTCTTCAGGCAAGGGAGTGAATAACAGGCAGTTGCGGCATCCGTTGCGTTGCGCTGCGCATGGTCGTAGTGGTCAAGCACCTGAAAAGTATCCATGCGGATCAGTTCGAAGCGCGCAATATCTGCCAGCATGTTGCGGTTGTTGGCCGTTAAGGAGGTTTCTACTCCAGCCACAGCAATGACCGGTTTCTGTGTCTTCGACTGCGCATGTATGCTCGGCAGGCTGCTCCAAACCAATACCATCAGGCAGGTCAAATAAATTTCGGCTTTGATGTGTCGTTTCATGATGGAACAAAAGTGGTGCACCACTCGAATTGATTATTGGCACAAAACAAAACCCATAACCGAACATGGTGATAAATGCAATATTTAAG
>JBEDND010000204.1:0-5556 GCA_041170785.1 Bacteroidota bacterium
CTTGCACACTACCCTGGCTGTTCCGCAGTGTACCGTAAATGATTCCCGTTTATGTGAAGTTCCTTTTGGGAGGCTTAGTGCAATTCCTCCGCAAATCATAATCAGCGCACAAATAAACCAGCCAATTTTATTCATGAGGGTTGGGTACTTTAGTGCAATAACGCTGTAAATATTCAGAAGCCTCCGTGGAACCCAACAATACTGCGCGTTCCCAATCGGCACAAGCTTCATTACCCTTCCTTAGGTTATACCTCACAAGTCCACGTGCCATCAATGCGAAACGCAAATCTTCGCATTTGTATTTCAAGGCCTGATCAAAATCTACCTCCGCCGCCTGGAACTGTGCCCCTTCCAACCTGATTGTGCCAAGTTCAAGGTAGTAGTTTCCATTGCTGCTGTCCAGGCTAATCGCCTGTTGGTAATCAGAAATGGCATCTGATGATGCCTCAAGTTCATTTTTTGAAGCCGCCCTTAACGCATATGACGAGGCATTGTTCGGCTGGGTAAGAATGCACAAGCTGTAATCTTCGATGGCTTTGGTGTAATTGCCTGAAGCATGGTGGTTCCTGCCACGCAACTGATACAGTTCAAACGATTCGGGGAATCTTTGCAGGCAATTGCTCAGCCAGGAATCAGCGGCACTGTATTGTTCTGATTGTGTAAGGGCGACTGCCGTGCGAATCATGATATCCAGATTGTCTGGTATTACCTGCTGATACTTCATCAAAACTTGCGCCATTCCCCGGTGGTCTCCCAATTGTTCCAAAATAGAAGCAGAAAGCAATAACGACGATGCATTCCCACTGTCGTATTCCAGGTACCTGGAAATATCACTCAAGGCAAAAGCATCATTGCTTAACTCATGATGCACGAGCGCTCGGTTAAAATAGGCTTCTGCAAAACCTGTGTCTATCAATAGACACTTGTTCAGGTCCACAAGTGCCAAGGATTTATTGTTTAGTTCGTAACGAACTACTGCCCTGTGGAAGTATGCCAATGCTTCGTCTGGTTTTTGACTGATGGCAGAATCATAACAAACCAAGGCAGCAGCGAATTGTGCTTTTTCTTCCAGTGCTTGTCCTTGTTTCATCCAGTGTAACCAGGATTGGGAAGTGCCGGCTCTTGGTGAAGCAAACAGCAACATTGTGCCCCAAAACAATTTTGTTATTATGATTCGGTACATCAATCTTTGTAATGTTCGGCAAGGATAACTTGCCACTTCAGTATTAACATACAATTTTCATGCACATTTCTTCATTTGGCGCTGCCGGAAGAGTTACCGGAAGCAAACATATCATAACTACCGGTAAGGGAACCAAGGTGTTGCTTGATTGCGGACTGGTTCAGGGCGAAGGAGCTGAGGGTGAAGCCCTGAACCGCCACTTTGGATTTTCACCGGCTGAACTCAACTATGTGCTGATTTCACATGCCCATATCGACCATACCGGGTTACTGCCAAGATTGGTGAAAGAAGGCTACCGAGGACCGATTTTCTGCAATGCACCAACGAAAGATCTGATGGACCTGATGCTCCTGGATAGTGCGAAAATTCAGGAAAGTGACTTAAACCATCTGAACAAGCGCCGCGCGGCAAAGGGACTTCCGGCCATCGAACCGCTTTATGATGTTGAAGACGTGCAGCAGGTGTTTCGTCAGGTAGAAATAATGCCCATGAACGGTGATTATTTTGAATTGTGTGATGAAATTTCTGTATTGTGTACAAGGAATGCACACATATTGGGAAGTGTGGCCATTACCCTTGCCATCAGGGAAGGTATGCACGAAAAGAAAGTAACCTTTACCGGAGATATAGGCCGTCCGGGCGATCAAATTCTTTCCGGCCCAGATTCATTTCCGCAGTCGGACATCATCATTTGCGAAAGCACTTACGGCAACCGCAGGCATGAGCCTACCAAAGATGCAGAAGCACACTTGCTCCGGGTAGTGAAGGATACTTGTGTGCATAGGGGAGGGAAACTCATCATTCCCGCCTTCAGCATCGACCGTACTCAGGAGCTGGTTTTTCTTTTAGATAAGCTGGCACACAAGGGTTTATTGCCTAAAATACCTGTTTATGTGGATAGTCCTTTATCGGTAAATGCCACTTCGGTGATGTCCAGGCACAGGGAAGAATACAACAAGGAGATATTGGATTACATAACCCGCGATGGAGATCCGTTCGGATTCAGCAATCTGCATTACATCAGTAAGGTTGATGAAAGTAAGGCGTTGAACAACGAAACGGGTCCGGCCATCATCATTTCAGCTTCCGGCATGGCCGAAGCAGGAAGGGTAAAACATCATATTGCAAATAATATTGACGACATCAATGCTACTGTTCTGATCGTAGGTTACGCCACACCCATGAGTCTGGCCGGACAACTCCGTGAAGGCAAAGAACGAGTTCGAATTTTTGGTACGGAATATCCCGTGCGGTGCCGGATTGAAGTAATGGACTATTTCTCTGCCCATGCGGATTATGAAGAAATGTTGGAATACCTCAGTTGTCAGGTTCCGGAGCGTGTGGAACACATGCTGTTGGTACATGGTGATACAGATGCACTTCAGGCTTGGCAAAGCCGATTGTTGGCCAAGGGTTTTGCCAATGTGCATATCATGAAGATGGGGGAGGAATATGCTTGCTGAACCTTTAAAGACATCGGCTATTGGTTCAGATAAAAAGAACCTGCTTTTTTTATTACTTGCAGGATTTTTCCTCACAAATGCACTGCTCGCCGAATTTATAGGCGTGAAAATTTTCTCAGCCGAAAAAACCCTCGGATTGCCCGATGCGGGTTTCCGGATTCTTGGATATACGCTGAATTTTCAACTCACGGCAGGTGTGATCCTATGGCCGGTTGTGTTTGTTATTACCGACATCGTCAATGAATATTTTGGAAGGAAGGGTGTGCAGCGCCTCACCATGATGGCTATTGTACTTATCATTTACGCATTCATGATGGTTCGCCTTGCTATTTGGCTCACACCAGCAGATTGGTGGGTTAAAAGTGCCAGTACAAAAGGCCTCCGTGATTTGAATCAGGCCTACAGCCAGGTTTTTGGTCAAGGATTGTTCATTATTGCAGGTTCCTTATGCGCATTCCTCATCGGACAGGTCGTGGATGCAGGTATTTTTCGGGCTCTGAGGAAACGAACCGGTGCACGTGCCATCTGGCTCCGTGCCACTGGCTCCACCCTGGTTTCCCAATTGTTAGACAGTTATGTGGTATTGATTATTGCCTTTTATTGGGGTGCAGACTGGCCCTTAAGTCAGGTACTGGCTGTTGGAACCATGGGTTATATCTACAAATTTTCAGTCGCATTGTTGCTTACGCCGTTACTATATGGAGTGCATCACCGCATCGATCGCTTCCTTGGAAAGGAATTGAGCGAATCCATGATGCAGGATGCAATGAATTAACCGTTTTGTGAAAAAATAAAAGCCGGTTCTGCCGATAAAACTGATCCTTGATGGGGCAGAAATGGTTCAACCAGTGCTTTCTATGCACTTTTACCATGCCGCTATTTGTTGCATTTTTGCCGTTCATGTTGCTGCCTGAAGCTTTTCCGGGAATCATTTTAGCCAGTCGTTCACCCAGACGCAGAACCTTGTTCAGTGAAACAGGTTTTGATGTGACTATTTGCGATTTGGATGCTGATGAATCGTTTCCGGAACACCTGAAAGATGCTGAAGTGGCAGAATATCTGGCTTTGAAAAAGGCGCATGCCTTCAACGGTGATGATACAGGCAGGGTATTGGTTTGTGCCGACACCATTGTGGTGCATGAACATTTGGTGCTAAACAAACCTGTGGATGAACAGGACGCCTTTGCCATGCTTAGCCGCCTTTCAGGTGCTGTGCATAAGGTGTTTACCGGCGTTTGCATGAAGTTTGGACCGCATGAACGGGTGTTTCATGAGGCTACAGAAGTACATTTCCGCAGCATGAGCGACGAAGAAATCCGATTTTACATCAAGAACTTTAAGCCCTTTGACAAAGCAGGTTCTTATGGAATTCAGGATTGGCTCGGTTATACCTGTGTTACGCGCGTAAATGGCTGTTTTTACAACGTGATGGGTTTTCCCATGTCGCGTTTTTACCGAGAGTTGAAGCAGTTTATGAGCGAAGTTCAGTAAAGGCTCTGTCGCTTCATCAGAAAGGGAAGCAGCACTTGCCGGAAATCGGATGCAACATCAACAGGAATGAAATCAATTTTATACTGTCGGCAGCGGGCTCTTAACTCCTGAATCTGCGCGGAAACGGCTTCCTGATAGGTGGCGCGAAACTCAGATGGTTCCAGTTTGATTTCTTCGCCACTTTCGGCATCAACAAAACGATAAGCCTTTCGGTCGAAGCGCAGTTCAAGCTCCGTTTTTCGGTCGGTAACATGAAACACAATCACTTCGTTCTGTCCATGTTTCAGGTGTTGCAGACTTTTGAACAGCAGTTCGGGCGCCTCTTCGGTGAACATGTCGCTGAATAATATGATCAAGCTGCGCCGGTGCTGCCGCTCGGCTATGTCGTGGAGGATTTTCGCTGGGGCGGATCCTTTATGGCGTACTTCCGGCGTGAGCTGCTTTTGAAGCTGATGCAGCAAAACGTCAAAATGCGCGGCCGTGCTTTTGATGTCGGTTTCTTCCAGGATGTTGTCTGCAAAAAGGGTGAGCCCAAAGGCATCGCGTTGCTTTCGCAACATCAGCATGATGGCGGCTGCGGCCAGCACACTGAACTTCGCTTTGGGTATGCCTTCACCGGTGAACATGCTTCCGGAGACATCTAAAACCAGCCGGCAACGCAGGTTGGTTTCCTCCTGAAAGCGCTTCACAAACAAACGGTCGGTGCGCCCAAACAACTTCCAATCAAGATACCGCACCGATTCGCCGGGATTGTAGGGACGGTGCTCGGCAAATTCCACAGAGAAGCCATGGAACGGACTGCGGTGCAAACCGGTGATAAAACCTTCCACCACCTGACGGGCAAGCAATTCCAGATTTCGGAAGTCCTGAATTTCGGACAGCAGCATGGGGCGAATTTAGGCATGGATATGGCCTTTAGCGCCCTATGTTCTATGCACAATCAGTTGCAGTGACTTCTTTCATGAAACCATACCGGAATCAGCAGTTGTAACCTGGTGTGCACCAGCCCGCAGCTTCGGGTATGTTATGGTCTATGTCAGGCCTCCAGTAATCAGGAATGATGGGTTTGTAATCATCAAAATAGTTTCTGACCCATGCCAGATGTGCCTGAACATGAATTTCCAGGTCTCGATTAGGCCCGGTAATGTATCTTTCTATGAGCCTGCCACGATAGTAGAAATAACTTAAAGGAACAATTCGCGGTTGTAATAGTGACAAAGCTTCCTGATTGAGTTGGTCTGCCTCAATGGAATAAAACCGCATGTACCTTTTATATTTTTCACTCAGCTCTTTTTGATATTGAACGGCCCTGATGCATGGCACATCCCACTTTCCCCATAACAGCAACATGACCAAATCTGGGGAATCGATTACTTTACTTTGAATTTCTTCAGGTTTAATTTCTATGACCATATACGT
>JBEDND010000205.1:0-10991 GCA_041170785.1 Bacteroidota bacterium
AGGCCGGGGGATGTACAAATGGTAGGATGATCCGCTGTTTTTTATCCACGTAAATGCCCCAGGGTATGTACTGTATTCTTATTTTATCGTTAATCTTAGATGAAGAGAAACCCATCGACCAGGAGGTATTGTAATATTGATTGTACTTAGCCACCCATTTAGGACTATCGCCATAGTTTAAACAGAGCACACGTACTTCCGGATGTTTCAAGATGAAACGATTCAAAGCGGCACTGTCTTCAATGAACTGCGACTTGTTTGAATTCCAAACGTAGATATATAGTGGTTTTCCGCGCAGGCTGCGTATGGATTGTTTTTTATTCATACCGGCAGCTTTCCGGTACTTGAAACGAGGTAACTTTTTACCAGGGTGCAGGGTTTGCTCAAACGAACCACTTTCCAGTTTTTGGAGGTTCAAGCTGTGGCCATCGGAAGATATACCATATACCTTGAACCGATTTAATTCCCAGTCGAGTGTTATTTCACCGTCCTTCTCAATGAATATTGCCTGTTCCGAAACAAATGGTAATCCGCAGCGCCCAATAAGCACTTGGTCAATTCCCGGTTCATTGTAGAATCCATTACAGTTCACATCTTTAAGACCAATGCGCAATGAATCTGAAGTGCCCGGTATTTTTACATCTGCTGCCAGAATATTCATCCGCTGTTCACGGAAGCTGTGATTTGCATCTGCGAATCTCTTTTTTCCTCTTGCACTGCCGTAAAAGCTGTTGATCATGTTCTTGTAACTGAAAAACGAATCAACCGGAAACCGCGACAAACGAGCAACATAAGCACCCTGGCCAGGATTTGTTCCCGGAATTGTGATATCTAAATAGCGACTGTAATATATAGCTGTATCCGGAAGGCCATCATCGGTAAAATCCAAATTGTTGTTGCGGTCTACCCAAATAGGATGAGGCACTTCCAGATGTCTGTTATTGCCAATTAGGAACACTAAATATCCCGGAGAAAATGGATTTTTTGCACCTCCATAATAGAGGTAACCGTAGGCAGTGTCCTTATACCTGCCAAATTGTTCAGGAATCTTGATGCTGGCTGTGCGCAGAGGTCCGGATTGTTCACCGAAGGGTTCATAAGATTCTACAGGATTGCTGAAATAAAAACAGGGCGCAATCATCATGCTGCGCCCCATTCTATCATCGGTTGCCCTAATGGTCAGAACCACCCTAAGCGTTTGTTGGGCCTTCAGGTAAGGAACAACACCCAAGCCCAGGGCGAGGAAAAAATGCTTAATCGCGGTCACCAGCTCCAAGGAACTGCAACAGGAAATACAAGAATGTGAGCAAGGAGCCGAAGGCGGCAACCAGATACGTCATGGCCGCCCATTTTAATGAATCTTTGGCTCCGTCGTATTCACGGGTATTTACGATTCCCCGATCTTGCATCCAGGCAAGAGCCCTGCGGCTGGCGTCGAATTCTACGGGTAAGGTAACCAATGAAAAAGCCAGAATGACGCCATAACAAGCTACAATGATGCCCAAAACAGCCTGTGCCGTGAACATGGTAGAAAGTGCGCCTCCCAGAAACAGTGAGAAAATCATCACCATATTCAGAATGCGACCGCTCGCATTTTGAAGGGGAACAAGCTTGCTGCGCAGTTGCAACATGGAATAAGCCTGGGCATGTTGCACCGCGTGACCGCATTCGTGTGCAGCAACAGCAGCAGCAGCAGCGTTGCGTTGGTGGTACACCGATTCACTCAGGTTAACGGTTTTATTCAAAGGGTTGTAATGGTCGGTAAGCTCACCCTCCACATGAACCACTTTTACATCGTAAATACCGTGGTCTTCGAGCATTTTTTTGGCTACTTCATAGCCACTCATGCCGTTTTCCAGAAATACTTCGCTGTAGTGACGAAACTTACTTTTCAATCGAGCTGATACCGCCAGGCTTAATACTACGATCAGGACGGTAAGGATGATGTATCCAATTCCCATATGTTCTTTCTTTAACTAATGTTCTTCTTATGATTAATGCTTCTCGGGATTGTTTCTAAATCAAAGCCTCCATCAAACTGAGCATCGTTTATGTAAAACATCCAGAGCCACCTTTTTACTACCCGCTTATCGAGTCCATTTATAAATCAACACCACAATACCTGCTAGGAACATCAGAATGCTGATTCTGTTGATTCCGTGCATGTAGCGTAAAAATGGACTGTTCACCGAGCTTTCCTGCTTTTTGAAGGTGAGGTACGAAAGCATCTTTTTGAATATCATAGATACAAGTATAACGATTTTGGATCCCGGCTGTTTTACGAATTCTTCGAATCTCCCGGCTTAAGGATGAATGCGTCCAGATTCACCGGGCGGGTAACTTTGGTGTCTGTGAGCGCAATCAGAAGCACTTCTTCCATGGTTTTCACGTAATGGAATGTTAAATCACGCACATAATCGGGATTGATGTCTTCGATGTCTTTCCTGTTTCCTTCGCACAGGAGAATGTCTGTTATTCCGGCCCTTTTAGCGGCCAGAATTTTCTCTTTGATGCCACCCACAGGAAGTACTTTGCCACGTAAAGTAATTTCACCGGTCATGGCCAGCTTTGCCTTTACCTTTTTCTGGGTAAACAAAGATGCCAGGGCCGTGAGTATGGTAACGCCTGCGGAAGGTCCGTCTTTTGGGATGGCTCCGGCAGGGAAGTGTATGTGGATGTCAACGGCGTCAAACAAGGCAGGATTTATCCCCAATTGATGTGCCTGAGATTTGATAAATGTTCGCGCCAGTGTGGCACTTTCTTTCATGACATCACCCAGTTGCCCTGTCAAAACGAGGTTTCCTTTACCTGGTGTAATGGCGCTTTCCACAAACAATACCGAACCACCACTCTGACTCCAGGCCAGCCCGGTAACCACACCTGCATGGTTGTTGTCTTCGTATTGTTCTCTTTCTATTTTCTCGGAACCCAGGATGTGTTGAATATCTGAAGCATTCAATGAGGCTTTGTAAGATTCCGCGCTGACTTTCTTTTTTGCCAAGTTTCGTGCAATGGTTGCAATTCTTTTTTCCAAGCCCCGCACCCCACTTTCCAGCGTGTATTGGTCAACGATCATTTCGATGATTTTATCGCTGAGTTTCATGTCTGATGCTTTCAGTCCATGCGCTTCCCGCTGCTTTGGAACGAGGTATTTCTTGGCAATCTGAATCTTTTCTTCCACGGTATAACCTGCAATTTCAATTACTTCCATACGGTCGAGTAAGGCAGGCTGAATGGAATCCAGACTATTGGCAGTAGCGATGAACATCACCTTACTCAGGTCATAATCCATCTCGATGTAGTTGTCGTAGAAATGGGTGTTTTGTTCCGGATCTAAAACCTCCAGAAGTGCGGAGCTCGGATCACCCCTGAAATCCCGTCCCATTTTATCGACTTCATCCAGCACGAAAACAGGGTTGCTCGTTCCTGCTTTCTTCAGATTTTGAATGATGCGCCCAGGCATTGCGCCAATATATGTTTTGCGATGTCCGCGGATTTCGGATTCATCGTGCAAACCACCGAGACTCATCCGCACATATTTGCGACCTACGGCACGGGCTATGCTTTTTCCCAAGCTGGTTTTACCCACACCCGGAGGGCCATACAGGCAAATAATCGGACTCTTCATATCGCCTTTGAGCTTGATCACAGCAAGATATTCCAGGATACGCTTCTTCACCTTTTCCAGTCCGAAATGATCTTCATCCAACACTTTAGCGGCGTGGTTCACATCAAAGGAATCAGTGCTGTATTCACCCCAAGGAAGATCCAGCAACAACTGCACGTAGTTCAATCCAACTGAATAGTCGGGAGAAGCAGGATTAATCCGGAGTATTCTGTCAAGTTCTCTGTTGAAATGTTCATGAACCTCTTTAGTCCATAGTTTCAGGTTGCCTTTTTCCCGCAGCGACTGAATTTCTTTGTCCGGGCTCTCCTGACCAAGTTCTTCCTGAATGGCGCGTATCTGCTGTTGCAGGAAATACTCTTTTTGTTGCTTGTCAATATCGGTGCGTACCTTATTCTGAATTTGGTCTTTCAATTCAACCATCTGCAACTCCTTAGTAAGGTGTTCCAAGACCAGTTCCGCACGCTTCCTTAACGAATCACTATTTAAAATCTCTTGCTTCTCGCTGATGTCAATATTGAGGTTACTGGCGGCAAAATTCACCAGGAATCGATTGCTGTCTATGTTTTTTATGGCTGTTGCCGCTTCGCTGGGGATGTTCGGGCTCAGCTCAATGATCTGCAATGCGGTTTCCTTTAACGTATCGATTAGGGCTTTAAATTCCTTGTCTTCTTTCACCTGCACATCATCCAGGGGAACGATGTTCGCCCTGAGGTATGGTTCGGTTTGAATGATTTCGCCTAATTGAAACTTGCGTCTTCCCTGAATGATCAGCGTTGTATTTCCATCGGGCATGCGCAATACCTTCATGATAACTGCCATGGTTCCAACGGTATGTAAATCGTCTGCCCCCGGATCTTCGACAGAGGCATCTTTCTGCGCACAAACTCCAATGATTTTACTCCCCTTATTGGCTTCTTTGATCAGCTTTATGCTCTTATCCCTGCCTACTGTGATGGGAAATACCACGCCCGGAAAAAGTACGGTATTGCGAATGGGCAGAATGGGTAAATCATCCGGGAGTTTTTCCTTGTTTACCTCATCTTCCTCCTGTTTGCTGAATAAAGGAATGAAATCTCCAGGATTTTCAGCATCTCCATGGTCATCACTGATGATAAACTGTACCTGCTTTGGGTCGAACATATTCTTATGGTTTTGGATGTTCCAACTAACATGCCAAACGGAGTGGCAAAATAAACAAGCTGTGCGCATATCAGCATTCCTCGGCCTGTTATTAGGCAAAGCAGGGTGCATTGATGTGCTGGGCGATTATGTCATTGGAATGAAATAGCTTTATGTCAATTTGGCTGTTCTTGTTTTTGATGTCAGTAAGATAAGGGTTTGGTACCTCTTGTGGTTCCTTAAGCGTATATTTTGTAATTCAGCAGTCAAACTGCAATTTTGCAATCCAAAATATTTCAACACGTTAACAATATGAAAAAGTTTTTCAACTACACACTCATCTGCGCGGCTGCAGGCCTGGCTTTCCTAAGCGCATGCGGTGAAGATGATCCCATCAAACCCAAGCCAACCCTCACGTTGAACTCCGCCACTGGTTACACAGCAGCTGATGTGCGCAGCGAAAACGGAACAAAACTGAAATTTGGCATTGTTGCTACTGCACCTTCCGGCGAAAAATTGAAACAGTTTACTGTCAAAATCGCTACCAATGGTGGTGTAGCTGCCGGACTTAAGGACACCATGCTGAATGATGCTTCACTGAACTACGACTGGAATTTTACCGTGAACGGAGCTGTGAACGACAAAATTACCCTGAGCTTTACTGTTGCACTCGAAAATGGCGAAACAGACAGCAAATCAGTAACCATCACCATTATTGCCCCCATTGAAAATCTGAGTGAATCTGCTGGTCAGGAGGTAAATAATATGATTGGACCAAACCTTGGAGCCTACAACCTGGTTGCAGGCATCCAAATGCGTGCCGATTCCTCTGAAGCCCGCAAGGACATCAAAGACATGACCACTACCAGCACATCAAATACCTACACTTTTGCACAAAGCTGGACCAGCGGTAATGGTTCTAAATTTGTAAAGGTTACGACTGCAGATTACACCAATACATCCACCAACCAGCAATTGATTGACCTCTGGAATGCAAAAGCTTCCAGTGCCGCAAATACCGTTACCAACATTGCTAAAGGTGATGTGATTCTGGTGAAATCAGGTCAAAGCGTAACCTTCCCATACTTCCTGGTGAATGTTACCGATGTGGTGCTGACTACCGGAAACAACAACGATAAATACGTATTCTCTTACAAAGGACTGTAAGTCATACACAAATCCATTTTTTTCGAAAGCCCCGGCCATAGGTCGGGGCTTTTTGTTTTTATATTCGAAACTGTTTATCAAAAACTTTTTATGGTGAAAAGAATTGCTGTTTTTACTTCCGGTGGCGATGCTCCGGGCATGAATGCATGCATCCGAGCTGTGGTTCGGGCCGGCGTTCATTACAACCTCGAAACATTTGGGATCATGCGTGGATATGAAGGAATGATTGAAGATGACATACATCCCTTGTTGCCTGAAAGTGTTTCCAACATCATACAGTTTGGTGGAACCATACTGAAATCTGCCCGCAGCCTTGATTTTACCACCGTAGAAGGAAGAGCAAAGGCCGCCGAAAATCTAAAAAAACGAGGCATCGACGGCTTAGTCTGCATCGGAGGAAACGGAACATATACCGGTGCCATGTTTTTTGAACAAGAACATGGAATACCTTCCATCGGCTGTCCCGGAACAATCGATAATGATTTATATGGAACGGATGCTACCATAGGCTTCGATACCGCAGTAAATACTGCCTTAGACGCCATCGACAAAGTTCGTGATACTGCTGATGCTCATAATCGGGTATTCTTCATTGAAGTTATGGGCAGACATTCAGGACATATCGCCATGAACGCCGGACTGGCAGGAGGGGCTGAAGCTATTTTTATCCCTGAGCGCTCCGAGGAAGCCACTGTGTTTTTCGATCAATACGGAAAGAAAAAAAGGAAAAAAGCCTTTTCCATCTTCATCGTTGCCGAAGGTGATGAAGAAGGCAATGCCTATACGCTGGCAGAAAAGTTTAAAAAACATTACCCCGATGCCGATGCTCGTGTTACGGTTTTGGGCCACATTCAAAGAGGAGGAATGCCTACCGCAAACGACCGGATTTTGGCTTCGCGTTTAGGCGCTCATGCCGTGAAAGCACTCGTGGAAGGAACAAGGAATATGGCCGTTGGTATCGTGAACAACAAGGTGGTATTTTCACCATTTGAAGAAGCCATCAACCGAAAAAAAGACATCAACGAAAGCCTTTGGGAGCTCGCCACAATCCTTACCAGATAAATGCTTCAGGAACTCAGGGTTAAGAATTACGCGCTCATCCGAAATCTTGTGTTCCGGCCGGAACATGGACTCAACGTGATAACCGGAGAAACCGGTGCAGGTAAGTCAATTCTGCTCGGTGCCTTGGGACTCATTCTGGGCAATAGAGCCGATCAAGCCACCTTGCTGATGCAGGATGAAAAATGTGTGGTTGAAGGTTTATTTCACCTTCAGGACGAAATGCTGAAAACTTGGTTTCTTGAAGAAGACCTTGACTGGGATGAACATCTGGTATTGCGACGTGAAATTGTTCCCGGTGGGAAATCCAGATGCTTCATCAATGATACGCCCGCTACCTTACAGCAGTTGAAAACCCTGGGTGAATACCTGGTGGAAATTCAAACGCAGCATGCCATCGTAAATCTTCAAGACCCAAACAAACAGCGAAAGTTGCTGGATGATTTTGTCGGCAATACCGGATTGCTCAACACATATATTGAGGTGTTCAGGCAATTTAAACAGGCGAAAGAGCAGGAAGCGAAACTGTTGGCCGGGCAAGCAGCCTGGCTCCGAGAACGCGATTACCTGCAATTTCAATTTCAGGAGTTGGATCAGTTTCAGCCCAGGAGCGGAGAAGATCAGGAACTGGAAGCCGAAATAGTTGCACTTTCCCACAGTGCAGAAATGACCAAAACAGCGTGGGAGGCATGCCAACTATTGGATGATGCTGAAACAGGAATACTTACGGGAATCAACCGGCTTCGAATCTTGTTGAAGTCTGGTTCCCGTTTTCAAGGAGCGTGGACGGAACTCTACGAACGCGCAGAACAGGTGTTCAATGAATTGAGGGATGTTTCATCCGTTCTGAACAACTTTGCAGCAGCTGACGCCGTGGCCCCCGAACATTTGGAAGCCCTCCATGAACGACAGTTTCGTTTGCAAGCGCTGTTGAAAAAACATCAACAAGAGGATGCAGCGGGTTTATACGACTATATGGGCGCCTTGGCAACAAAACTGCAGGAAGGCGATGCGTTGGAAGCGTTAATTCAGGAGCAACATCAGCGTTGTGCAGCGCTTTATGAGGAACTGCTTCGGCTGGCCGCAGCGCTATCCGAAAGCCGTCATCAAGGTAAAACAGCCTTTGGTACGCAGGTGACCGAAGTTCTACAGCAGTTAGAAATGCAGGATGCGAGCATGGAAGTTGGATTGGAATCGTTGGAAGAACCAGGCCCATTTGGTACAGATGCTGTGGGTTTTCGCTTCCGCACCGCACCGACCCTTCCCATGAATCCATTGCAGAAAGTAGCCTCCGGTGGTGAATTGGCCAGATTGATGTTTGCCGTGCAATGCATCAGTGCACGGAAAGCGCGTTTGCCCCTTTTGATTTTTGATGAAGCGGATTCAGGTGTTTCTGGAGAAGTGGCTTCTAAGTTTGGCAGTCTGATGCGCCAAATGGCTGAAGCACATCAGGTTATTGCCATTACGCACTTGCCACAGGTGGCAGGCGCTGCCCACGCGCATTTCTATGTTTATAAAGAGAAAGAAGGCGAAAAGCTCGGCTCAGCCATGAAAAAACTCGCGGAAAGTGAACGGGTAGAAGAAATTGCCGTGATGATCAGCGGTAAAAATCCCGAGAATTCGGCAAGGCTTCACGCCATGACATTGCTGAAAAATGCTGCCACTGGTTAAATCAATGTCAATCCATCGGCTGCGCCGGAAAGATAACCTTCATCCACCAGGAGGTTTGAACCAGAAGCAGCGGTGGTTGCCAGCACATCGCAGCGTTCATTTTCAGGGATACCTGCATGTCCCTTAACCCAGACAAATTCGATTTGGTGCAACTCAGAAACAACCATAAAACGCTTCCATAAATCCGGATTTTTTACCGGTTTTTTTTGTGAGGTACGCCACCCATTGCGTTGCCATTGGCGCAACCATCCTTTACTCACTGCATCATGCACGTATTTGGAGTCTGTATGGATTTGCACCCGACATCCAGGTTTTTTAAGGGCTTCAAGTCCCACGATTACCGCCAATAATTCCATGCGGTTGTTGGTGCTCAGCTGGAACCCTTTGGATAGCTCTAAGCGGTGTTGCCCGCTCATCAGCACCACGCCGAGTCCTGCCGGACCCGGGTTGCCCAAAGCAGAACCGTCGGTGTACATCAACACCAGCGTTGCCTGCTGGCTCATGGTTGGGGATTCACAAGAATCCTTACGCCGCTGGCACGGAAGTTCAGTTCAGTTTTGGGTTCGGTGATGAGCGCCATTTCTTCTTTTGATTTACCTGATTTTTCTGCCATACTGCGCAAATCGTTTATGGAAATGGTATCCCGGTAGAATTGACCGCGTACCAAAACCTTTTTCCCTGCAATATGGGCAGGTACATGAAACTTCTGGGCAAAATCAACAAACAACAAACGATTGCTGTCCAGATTCATATTGAACCAGCAACCTTCAGACTGGCATACATTGGCCACAGTGCCTACAATATTGATGGTGTCAAGGTGGCGTGAAGCATTCAAAACAGCTGAATCAGCATTTATTCCGGTTGTGTCCTGAATGGCAGTGCCAAATACAAGGCTGTTTGACAAAGTTTTGTTGCCTTGATTCTGACATGCATTGAGGCCCAATATGCCCAGAAACAGGAAATAAGAAATCTTATTCATGATGCGAATTTACCAGCACAATCAGCTTAATGTGTGAAAGTTATACACTTTCAAGCCACGTATGATGAAAACAAAAATGCAGGTGCATGAGTTAACTTTGAAACAAAATCATTTTGACCGCGTCTTCAGAATCACAAAGAAAAATTGACCACATTGAGCTTGCTTTTAAAGCCCAGGTGTCAGAGCCTGATGCGCGATTCTTTTACGAACCCTTATTCACGGCACATCCGCAAAATGCACCGCTGCCACCCAGGTTGATTGCAGGCAAAGTGATGAAAGCCCCGATTTGGATATCCAGCATGACGGGGGGAGCGGAAAAGGCGGGCATCATCAACCACCGACTGGCAAAAGCCGCAGCACATTTTGGATTGGGAATGGGTTTAGGTTCGTGCAGACCCATCCTTAAGGACGAGAAATTCCTGAATGATTTCCAGGTGAGACATCTTATTGGTGATCAACCGCTGTTTGCAAACCTTGGAATTGCCCAATTGGAGCAGATGCAAACAGCCGGCAACTTGCATCTTGTATCGGAATTGATCAAACGATTGGAAGCGGATGGCCTGATCATTCATGTGAACCCACTGCAAGAGTGGATGCAACCTGAAGGCGACATCATCACAACGCCGCCAATTGTTACCATTCAGCGCACGCTTGAAACATTGCAGGTTCCTATCATGGTTAAAGAAGTAGGACAGGGGTTTGGCCCACAAAGCATGACCGCGCTGCTCGATCTTCCGCTGGAAGCGGTGGATTACGGTGCTTTGGGCGGTACCAATTTCAGCATGCTGGAGTTAATGCGGCATAAACAAGCTTATCTGGAAGCCTATTCCGGACTGGCCTCTGTTGGTCATAATGCACAACAAATGACAAATATGGTTCTGGACCGATATGCCCAAGCGCCTGAAACCATCAAAGCAAGAAATATCATCATCAGTGGTGGTATTGGCGGTTTTCTGGATGGCTACCATCACATCCGCCGCCTGCCTATTCCTGCACTTTACGGACAGGCCTCGTCATTTCTCAAAAAAGCACTTGAAGGAGAAGATGCACTGTTTTCCCACATCGAATTGGAAATAAAAGGATTACAACTTGCCTGGCAATACCTAAAGCCTCAAACTACATGAACAAACAAACACAGCCTGTAAAAGGCTTCAGTAAATGGTCGAAACAAGCAAAGCTGGAATGGTTGATTTCCAATTACAGCGCCGACCCCGGCCAAGCCTTAAAAACAATAGAATCTTATTGGCATGTGAATGCGGATGTGCAGAAGGT
The DNA here is from genome assembly GCA_041170785.1 of Bacteroidota bacterium. Lineage (GTDB taxonomy): Bacteria > Bacteroidota > Bacteroidia > NS11-12g > UBA955 > REEB481. The sequence goes on from JBEDND010000205.1 coordinate 10,896, forward strand.
TCATGATGAGTTTATTGAAAATGCGGTAACCAATTTCTACCTGCCCTTTGGCGTGGCACCTAATTTTCAGGTGAATGGCACTTTGTATGCCCTGCC
>JBEDND010000206.1:0-3733 GCA_041170785.1 Bacteroidota bacterium
TTCAGCACCTGCACATCCTCAAGGGGGCGCTTTTCCAAAATACTGTCGGCACATCCTTCTGCGTTGGTCATGCGCAATCCCACCTGAATGAACGTTCCTGCAGGATTCTTAAAGCGCAACAAACCGGATTGCGACACCGGGACCCCGTTCAGGGTCCAACTCCAGCTGCCAAAACCCGAGGAAAAGGCACCACAACGCGCAGAGTCGGCAAGCAAGCGCACCGAATCATCCACGCAAACGCTGCCACTTACCAGTGTCCACGCAGCTTTGGGATATTCCACCACTAGGGCTGTATCCTGCCAGGCCATGCTGCAGCCGTTGCGCGTGGTAAAACCGGCACTGATGGCCAAAGGCCCGGATACCGTCGGTTTGTACCGAAACACCTGTCCGGTTTGGTTCGAAGCGCCATAGAACCAGGTGACCGGTCCAACACCCGACAAGGAGAATACTTCCGCAGGAAACACCAAAGAATCACCGAGGCAAACCGGAGGTTTGGCCCGGAAGCTGATGGCAGCGGAATCCATACGCACCCGAACACTGTCGCGAATATCGATGTCGCAAGAAGGATTACTGAATCGGGCGATGTACAAACCGGAATCACGGAGGCGCAGCGATTTCTGAAAGAATACACTTCCTGTGCGCGTGCTTTGATCCGGCAGTACCCATTCCGTGCCGGGCTGTCCCATCACATTGAACTGCAAACGCAGGTCTGCGCCGGCACATAAATCCATACGATCAGGCCCAAACAGGCGGGGACTTACTTTTCTAAAATTCGAGAAATAACCAAAACGGCATCCGGAACCTGTGGCTTTCCCGTTGATCATTCCACAGTGAAAAACCACGGAATCATTGGTAATCTGGACACTGGTGATAGCCGGAAACTGGCTGCTTAGGTCGAGCTTGGCATATTTCCACCTATTGCCGGTTCCGGGAACTAAGGCAAACTGATTGATGCGCGCCTGGGCCAGTGGCACGTTGTTGATCCTGAAGTTGCGTTCCTGTCCGGCAGGTACCACCAGCGTTACGGAAAAGTTGGTTCCGCCGCTTGCGTCAGAGCGCGTAAAGGTTGCCGACTGACTTCCGGTGCAATCCAGATTTGGCAGGATAGACATGCCCATTTCACAGCCAAAACCCGACATCTGGATCACAGTAACCTTCTTGTTCACTTCAACCAGGCTGAGTTGTTCCGCAGCAGCCATCATGTGTGCATAGGTTTCACCACTTGCCAAGTACTTTACAAAGCTCCCATTGATGTTCAGCGCCGTACTGTCCAGATAAGCAGTGATAAACACGACATCATTCAGAGCGGCATTCAGGGTTGGACCTTTTACTGCCAGGTAACTCAACCCGAGCATGGACAAACCTACAATCTGATCACCGCACAGGTCGGCACAACTGCCGGCGCTGGATTTCCATCCACCGGGATACACCGAATCATCGTACATGGTAATGCTCACCGGCTTGCTCGACTGCACGATGGTGCCGGCAAGTTTCTTCGAGACCGTTCCGTTGTCCGAACGGAGAAAATAAACTTCTCCCCTGTTTAAGGTTATCGTTATGGTACTGCCGGCGGCTTTACCCGCTGTGGCTACGCGTAGTTTGATCCGTACCACCGTATTGTTTTCTGTGGCCATCACCAACACGCCGTTGTAAAAAGTAACACCAGTCATGGTGGTCAGGCAGGGGAACAGATTATTCCCCGGAACCACAAAAGCCGTATCCAGCGCATTCTGCCCTTTCAGGGTGAAAATATCCGTATTCAGGTTGTTGCCTAAAACTTCGTAATAAGCCTGAATGGGCTCGGTAGCAATTATTTTTAATCCGTTCTTATTTACAGCATTCGGGGTGACGTTTTCAATGCTGTTGATCCAACCGGACAAATCTACCCGCGAAACGGTGCCGGCATTCAGGTTTACAGTGATGGGCCCAAATGAAGCGTTGGCAGGGGCGGAAATGGTTACACGTGCATTTTTATCGAGGCCGATCAGTTTCAGTTCGATGGGCCGGTCGCCATGCCTGTTCTGTATATCCGGAGCGGCAAACCAGAACAAAGTATCCGTTTGGGCTATCAGCACCGGCGCGGAAAGCAGGCTGAACAAGAGCAGCAGCAAACGGAACATCATTCAAAAATACGAAACAAGCAGCTTGAACGCTTTGTTTGAATGCGATTCTTCAGAATAAAATCGACACTAGTCCGGTTCACGCAGCTGAAGGTCGGAAAACAAATACCAGTATCCCGTGAGGCGCACGGCCACAAAACGTACCAGAAAACGCTTCTTCTTGCGCGTATATTCCTGATACACATAAGCATAAAACGGTTTCGCGTCGGGCTCGGTAATGCGCAGGTATGACGTGTCTCGGGTGGCACTGCGAAAGCTGAGCCGCTGTTCCTGCATCAGCTTTTTAAACCGTTTAAAATCTCGACGCAAACGGGACCAGGAAGCCTGGTAACGCGCCACGAGCATCTGCTGATTCTGCCCGGCCTTTACCGAATCTGCCGCAAGAATGAATACACCCATAGGCGGGAAAAAGGGTTTCAGCACCTCGGGTTTTTTCGCCTTTTCCAAGCACATGATTACCGAGTCGGCCAATGCCTCCGGGCTGTTGATCCGATAACGGCCTGCCGTATCCTGCCCCTGAATGACGGTGTAGGAACCACAAAAAAACAGGGTCAAAAAAATCAATCTAAAATCCATTTTTCCCGGGCTTGGCATTGATGCATGCACAGATTTCTGAATTCATAAAAATTATCGAGTTCCATACTGGAAAATTCCCGTTGCGTGCCATCATCAAAGGAAACAGACAAAGCGTCCACATAGTTGGCGCGGTTGTAGCGCGTGCTGATGTTGATGCGCTTGGTTTCCAGGTGAATGACAGAGGCAAAGCTGCGAAACTCCCTGCGCCGCGTGAATGGATGCAGGAGTTCGATACCGTGTTCATACACGTAGGTATGCACCCAGTTTTTGGTCCCGAGATACATGGTTGCCGCTGTAGTAACCAGTACCAAAGCGTCAATAATCCAATGATATTCGGGGGCTGCCAGGTTGTAGCTGATTGCGCTGAAAATCCACAGGATAACGGCCACGGCGATGAACGGATACAGTCGGGTCACAAAACCACTTTCTCCTTTCAACAACAGCGCTCCTTTTTCCATGTGAACCGCAAATTTAAGCGAAATAGCCGTTGGGATGCTTCGGAATGAAACGCCAGGACTCCTTGTGAAACCAATTCCAAAAGGAAGATGTTATCATTACATCTTGAATACCGACAAACAGCCCAACAGCCTGCTTCAGGCCCGAAGCCCATATTTACGTCAACATGCCTACAACCCTGTTGCCTGGCAGGAATGGAGCGAAGCCGCCTGGGAACAGGCGAGAAGCGAGCATAAACTGGTTTTGGTGAGCGTTGGGTACAGCGCATGCCACTGGTGTCATGTGATGGAACGGGAAAGTTTCGAAGACCATGAAACTGCCGAACTGATGAACCGCTTCTTCGTAAACATCAAGGTAGATCGTGAAGAGCGTCCTGATGTGGATGCCGTGTACATGGATGCATGCCAGCTGATCACCGGCCGGGGCGGCTGGCCACTGAACATCTTCTGCCTGCCTGATGGTCGTCCCATTCACGGCGGAACCTATTTCCCCAACGCCGCCTGGAAGCAAGTGCTGTTGCAGCTTCAAGGCTTGTGGCAGCAGGATCCCGAAAAGACCAGCTCCTATGCAGCAGCCCTTAT
>JBEDND010000207.1:0-5063 GCA_041170785.1 Bacteroidota bacterium
TGCCTGAAGGACCTTTCCACCGGCGCCAGTGCTGCCCAAAGCATTCGCTCGCGGATTATCTTGTGGGATGATGGAGCGGCCAGCAGCAGCAGCGCTCCGGCAGCCGATCCCGTAAGTTGCCACAGCTATGCGCGGAAAGGCGTGTTTCAGGTGCTGATGGAGGTGGAAGACAATAAAGGCTGCAAGGCCCGAGCCTCCATCCGTGCGGCGGTGGTGGACGATGTAAAGGCACGCTTTGATTACAGCCTGAGCGATTACTGCGATTCAGCCGTGGTTTGCCTCGACAATGCCAGCGATACCGGTAGCGCCAAACTGCTGAAATGGCAATGGTTCTGGGATGCTCAAGCACTGAATGAACCGCGTTCCTGGTGCACGACCCTGAAGAGCGCCGGTGCACATCGGGTTCAGTTTTGGGCGGAAAACCAATATGGTTGCCGCGACACCTTCACGGATACCATCAGCTATGCGCCGACGGTGCTGCGTCCACCCATCCGGATGAACCTGCACCGCGCATGTTATGGCAACCACGATCTGTTCACCACGGAAACCGACAGCATTCCGGGTGCGCGTTATTTCTGGAATCTTTATGATGTGCGCGAATCGAGCAACCGCATCTACTCCAACGATACCATGGGTGCTTTCGCGGTGGAACAGCCCGGCCGCTACCGCGTTACGCTGCAGGTGGTGAAGGGTTACTGCGTTACCCGTGTAGACGATACCCTGCTGGTGCTCGGTCCCCGGGCAATAGCCAGATTGGGCAATGCCATCCAGTGCCGCCTGCGCGACACCGTGTATTTCGACGACCGCAGCGATTACTGGGGCGTGACACGGCCCGGGCGTTTGTGGTATTTCAACGATGCAAAGGCAGCATCCTGCACCACGCAAAACAGCGCCAATCCCGATTACAGCTGCAACTTCAGCATGCAGAAACTGGCCAGACATTGGTATGCCGATAGCCAGCGCTGCTGGTTTCCGCGATTGGTCGTGGTGGATTCAGCCACCGGCTGCAGCGATACGCAATCCCTTGTGGTGCGCATCCGCAGGTTGGAAACGGTGGATATTTACACCGTGAAACAGCCTCCACTGTTTTGCACCGGACAGCTGGTGGAATTCCGAACCGCCAAAACAGACCTCTGCGAGGTTCCCGTGGTGAAGTTCAAAAGCGACCGCTACAACGCAGACACCTTTGTGCCGTTTAACAATTCGTATCGCTATCTGAAAGGGAAGGGCTGGCAAGCGCCGGGCTTCATCCTGATGGCGGGCAGCCTGCAAAAAGCGAATATTCTGGGTAACACATTGGTGTTCACTCCGGGAAACAATTTCTGCATGGACACAGTTTGGAAGGACAGCATGCTGCACCTGCTGCGCACGCCCGACCCTTCTGCAGATCTGCGCATCCTGAATGACTGTAAACCCTATAAGGTACGCGCCTACTTCCGCAGCCGCGAATTCGACAGCCTGAAGTTTTTGTATTTCGACTGGGGCGATGGAAACATCACCTACATCAATCCCGGTGGACGCGATACCACGCTGGACAGCATTGACCACATTTATGCCCAAGCCGGGCGCTACGACCTGTTCGGCCTTGCCGAGAATGTGCGCAGCTGCGAAGGCCGGCACAACAACCAAATAGCGCTGGGCAGCTTCATCAACATCACAACACCTTCCGGATCTTGTCCGGGTGCTGCCTATCAGTTCAGTGTGCAAACCGGCAGATACGGCGGCGCACCCACAAAACCCGGTAACGGCGCTACAGGGATTCGTTGGTTCATGGGTGATGGCACCGTATATCGCGACAGCTTCAGCACCCTCACACATACCTTCAACAGCGGAGGAAATTATCTGGTACAGGTAGAACTGACCGACAGCGCAGGATGCAAGGATACCGTTTCTGCATTTTTTCGTGTGACCGATGTGCGGGCAGGCATCCGTTTGCCTTCAAGGCGTTACCTATGCAGCGAAATCATTCAGTTTTACGATTCTTCGGTGCTGCTGTTCCCCGCGCCGGGTGAGCAAATCACGGGCTATTGGTGGTCTTTTGGGACCACGGGAAATTTCTCTACGCTGAAAGATCCTTTTAAATCATTCACGCAAAGCGGAAGCTATGTCATCACCCATAGCGTTGTCACGAGCAATGGCTGCCGCGATACCGTGCAACAGGTGATTAAACTGGACGGTCCGGAGCCTGATTTCATCATTGATGGCGACAGCGTGGGTTGTGTGCCGTTCACCGCCCGCTTCCGCAACAAAACCCGCAACGCCACGCGTTTCATCTGGTACTATGGCGACAGCGCGAATACCCTCTATTACAGCACCCGCGATACACAGGTGCAATTTACCTATGCGAAACCGGGTGTGTATTACATCCGCCTGTACGCCGGCGACAGCACCTACAATCCGAGTACAGGCCGCTACTATTACTGTTCTTCAGTGTTCCCCGACAGCTTCCGAAATCCGGGGGTATTCCGCAGGGTGGTGGTGTTTCCGAAGCAACTTCTGGGCATTCTTGCGCCGGATACCATCTGTGCGGGTACTCCGTTCGATGCGGAAGCGCGCTACGACAGCCTCTACAACCGCTTCCGCTGGAACTTCGGCGAGGGTGTTGACGATACTGCCCGCAGCAGCCGCGCAGCGCATGTGTATGCCGATACGGGCAGCTACCGCATTCGTTTGTCGGGAACCTATCCGCTGAACACCTTCCGTCCCTTTTGCCCAGACAGCGCGGAGCGCAGCATCCGAGTGGTGCGCATCAAAGCGGACTTCATCATAGACCCTGCTTCCGATACGCCGGAGTTCCGCTTCATCAACCGCAGCACGGGCGGCATCCGCAGCTATGTGTGGGATTACGGACAGCCTTCGAGCGGCAGGGCGAACAGCAGCACGGACCGCGACGGCTTTCACGATTACGGGATTGATACAGGCTGGTTCCGGGTTTGTCTGACAATCCGGAATGCCTACGGCTGCGAGGATTCTGTGTGTCGCTGGCTTTACAACGATTTTTACCGGCACATCTTTATTCCGAACGTGTTCACACCGAATAACGATGCGTACAATGAGGGTTTTTATATAGACATTGTTGGGGAACAGGCATACGACCTGCACATATACAACCGCTGGGGACAGCCGGTGTTCCATTCCGACACCGACAAGATGCGCTGGAACGGCCGCTTATTCAATACCGGCGCCGATTGTCCGGAAGGTACGTATTATTACGTGTTCCATTACCGCTGGGCGCGCCGTGACACGGATCGGAAACAGGTGAACGGGGTGGTGCAGTTGATTAGGTGAGGGATTTAAAATGTCAGTTCGTAGTTTGTGCTTCTTCCGCCGGCATCTTCCTGCCGCAAAATTCCTTTGTCCAACAAGTCTTTGATATCTCTCAAGGCAGTGTCGGGAGAACATTTGGCGATTTTAGCCCACTTTGACGATTGCAGTTTCCCATCAAATCCGTCTAAGAGTTTGTTGATGAGCATTCTTTGCCGGGCGTTTAAAATCGTGTGTTCGTGTAGCTTCCAAAACGCTGCTTTACGCAATGTGTTTTGAAGCATCATCTCTGTGGCCAGCAGCGCATTCTTGAGGCAAAGCAGAAACCAATTCAGCCACTCGGTAATATCGCCTGTGCTGTGCTGTACGCTCTGTAAAACAGCGTAGTACTTTTTCCGCTCATGCAATATCTGGCTCGACATGCTGTAGTATCGTTCACTGGTTTGGTCGGCGCGGGCAAGCATGAAATCAGAAATGGCTCTGGCCATCCGTCCGTTCCCGTCGTCAAAGGGGTGGATGATGATAAACCAAAAGTGGGCGATGGCGGATTTAAGCACAGGGTCTAATGAATCATGGTTGTTGAACCATGTTAAAAAGGCATCCATTTCTGCTTTAACCTTATGCGCAGGAATGGCTTCGTAATGAACTTTTTCATTTCCGAAAGCTCCTGAAACGATCTGCATCTCACCGGAACGATAGCATCCCACGGCTATCTTTTGCATTCCGCTGTAGCCGGTTGGAAATAATGCTGCGTGCCAACCAAAGAGGCGTTTATGGGTGAGGGGCTTGTTGTGGTTTCGGGTGGCGTCGAGCATCATGGATACCACACCTTCTACGTTTCGGCTGGAGGGAACCAATCCGGCTATATTGATCCCCAATTGTCTGGCTATGGATGATCGAACTTGTGCGTAATTGAGTTTTTCCCCTTCAATTTCTGAGGAAGTGACCACATCAAGTGTCAGGTTGTTGAGCGTTGCTTCTTCCTTGCCTGCAAAACCCAGGGAGCTCATGTGGGCAAGTATTTTCCCCTGGAGGTGGCGGACTGCCCCAAAAAGGGCATTGATATCCACCTCACGCCAGGTAAAGTGCAGCCATTGCTCATGTTCATAAATGTATTTTCCCACTTCTGAAGTCGCTCCTGCTCCAAATATAGGAAACAATCACCGCATATTTGCGGCGAATAAAGCGCTTAATCTCCGCAAATCTGCTAGTTGGGGAAAGCCGGAGTTCCATTACTGCTGGGCGCGCCGTGACACGCATCGGAAACAGGTGAACGGGGTGGTGCAGTTGATTAGGTGAGGATAATCATTCCTTCATTGAATTCTGGCAAACAGTCGGTTTTGGGAAGGGTAAATCTTGACCAGCTTCAGAAATGACGGGAGCATGCAGTGGGTAGGAACCTCTCGGTTTTCGCGGTGATGGGTTGCATGTGTCCTGCAGTATATTGTATTATTTATTTAAATGGTCACGTTTGTATAGAACTGATCCGAAAAGAGCTCCACTTAAAAGCCCACCGATGTGTGCGGCATTATCAATACCTCCGGCTAATCCCCAAAGTAAGTTTATGCCAACATAAATCCCAATCATGCCAAATATCCCTTTCTTGCCCTCCTTAGGAATAGCGTTTGTCATGAACAGTCCAAGTATTGCGCCGTAAAGCCCCATAATTGCACCTGATGCACCTACACTAATTGTATTTGGATACCACCATATACTTGCAAGGCTTCCACAAATTCCTGATAAAATATATAAAATGAAGTAATTTTTGCGACCAAGTAATGGCTCAACGAATATAGCCG
>JBEDND010000208.1:0-7127 GCA_041170785.1 Bacteroidota bacterium
GTGCTATACAGCCTTGGTTCCGGATAGTTCATGGCAATCAATTCCAAAAGGTATTTTTCTTGTAAAACTGAATCTTCTTTGGAATATGCCGCTGCATACATGGCATAAGTGAGTTTTCCGGTCGTAAGGTTATTCTGTTCCAGCAGTTTTTGATCGTCAAATGGCAATAAAGCCTTCAATACTTCAAGGTTGCGGATGGCATCTTGATATTTTTCCTCATTAATCAGGCGGATATGATCGTTGTAAACATCCACCGCACTTTGAAGAAATACAGATTTGGCATCTTCCAGTTCGTATGCCTTCTTTTTGACAGGACTGTTGAAGTAATCTAAAAAAGAAGAGGCGCTGATGTAAGCCGCATCGTTGCTTAATTCCTTCACCTGTGCTACCGGTGAATTGTAAATCCGCTGGTACACCTTCCCTTTCACCAAATACATGTAAGGTGAGGTTTTGGTTGTTTCAAAGTTTGCTGCCTGATCAATGGCTGCTTTGGCATCAATCAAATCCAGTTCATTTGAAGTAAGCTTCATCTCGGCAGTACTTACTTTATCTTTTTGTGCCTTCAATGGTAAGGCAATGACAAGTACGATAGCCGGAACCATCAGTTTCCTGAAACCGTTTAAAAGGGTGTTATTCATGATTTTCTGCGTTAGATTCATTTGTTAAGTTGTCTGGATTGGATTCCTGTTCTTCTTCTTCTTCATCGTCACGAGGAACCTTCGCCATTCCAGCGATTTCATCGTTATTTTTGATATTGATGAGGCGCACGCCCTGGGTAGCACGACCAACCACACGCAAGGAATCAATGGCCATTCGGATGCTCAATCCACTGCGGTTAATGATCATCAATCCGTCTTCGTCATGAACATCAAGGATACCAACCAACGCGCCGGTCTTATCCGTTACCTGGATGGTTTTCACACCTTTACCACCACGGCCGGTAACCCTGTAATCTGCCAGATCGCTGCGTTTTCCGTACCCTTTTTCGCTTACCACCAAAATTGAAGTATCGCTTGATTCAGGATCAACACATATCATGCCAACTACCTCGTCACTATTACCTTCAAGTGTCACACCCCTTACACCCGAGGCTGTTCTTCCCATTGGGCGCACAGTTTTTTCCGGGAATCTGATTGCTTTGCCGCTCTTCTTTGCAAGAATTACTTCATTATTTCCGTTGGTCAATTTTGCCTGAAGCAACTCATCTCCTTCGCGCACATTGATGGCATTGATGCCGTTGCTGCGCGGACGGGAATATGCTTCCAGAGAAGTTTTCTTTATGACACCCATCCGGGTACACATAATGATGTAATTCTGATTCAGGTATTCCTCGTCTTTAAGATTCTTGACGTTTACAAAAGCCCGGACTTTATCGCCAGGCTCAATGTTTATAAGGTTTTGAATCGGACGGCCTTTGGTGGTTTTTGCACCTTCGGGAATTTCGTACACCTTTAACCAGAAGCAACGACCTTTTTCTGTGAAGAGCAACAAATAGTTGTGGTTTGTGGCTACAAAAAGGTGTTCTACAAAGTCTTCGTCTCGGTGACTAACGCCTTTATTCCCTTTACCTCCGCGTTTCTGCTCTTTATACGCTACCAGCGACGTGCGCTTGATGTAACCCATATGGGAAATGGTTACCACCACTTCCTCGTCCGGTATGAGGTCTTCAATGTTTATCTCATTGGCATTGGGTTCAATTCTGGTGCGGCGTTCGTCGCCATATTTCTCCATCACTTCACGCAATTCATCTTTGATGATGGTCATCCTTAATCCTTCATCTGCCAGGATGCTTTCCAGATAAATGATTTCCTGCAATACCGCTGCGTGTTCTTCACGAATCTTGTCACGTTCCAATCCGGTCAGCCGGTGCAAACGTAAGTCTGTGACTGCTTTTGCCTGTATTTCTGATAAACCGAAACGCTCCATGAGCCTGGACTCTGCCTGTTCTCGGTTGGTTGCCAGCTTGATGATTTCAATTACCTCATCAAGATTGTCAATGGCAATCAGCAAACCTTCCAGGATGTGGATTCGTTTTTTGGCTTCCGCAAGGAGGTATTGTGTGCGGCGCACCACTACTTCATGACGGTGGTGCACGAAGTGCTTGATCAGGCCCCTTAAGTTGAGCAGTTCAGGTTTCCCATTCACCAACGCGATGTTGTTGACTGAAAAACTGCTTTGCAGCGGCGTGAACTTGAATAATTGGTTTAGTACGATATTGGGAATCGCATCGCGTTTGAGTTCAAACACAATACGCATTCCCTGACGGCCACTTTCATCGCGAAGGGCAGAAATTCCTTCGATTACCTTCTCGTTGATGAGTTCAACGGTCTTCACAATGATTTGCGATGGGGTAACCTGGAAAGGTACTTCATGCACCACGATCATGTCCTTGCCTGTGGCAGTGGTTTCAAACTCAGCTTTACCCCTGATGACCACCCGTCCGCGTCCGGTATTGATGGCGTCGCGAATGCCTTCCATTCCATATATCACGCCGCCTGTCGGAAAATCAGGGCCCTTGATGTATTGCATCAACTCGGACACTGTAATTTCCTGATTATCAACATATGCAATGATTCCTTCGCAAACTTCCCTTAAGTTGTGCGGAGGCATGTTTGTTGCCATACCTACCGCAATACCTGCTGCTCCGTTTACCAGCAAGTTTGGAATCTTGGCAGGCATCACCGAAGGTTCTTCCAGACTGTCGTCGAAGTTGGGGCGGAAATCGACGGTGTCTTTTTCCAAATCCACCATCATGTCTTCGGCCAGTCGCTTCAAACGCGCTTCGGTATAACGCATGGCCGCAGGTGGATCTCCGTCAATGGATCCAAAGTTGCCCTGTCCGTCAACCATGGTGTAGCGCAAACTCCAATCCTGAGCCATGCGCACCATCGTATCATAAACCGAAGAATCACCATGGGGATGATATTTACCCAATACTTCACCAACAATTCGTGCCGATTTCTTATACGGTCGATTTGGCGCCAGACCTAATTCACTCATTCCGTAGAGCACCCTTCTGTGTACGGGTTTTAGGCCATCGCGGACATCAGGAAGCGCCCTACTCACAATCACCGACATCGAATAATCGATGTAGGCGGTTTTCATCTCATCTTCGATATTGATGGGAATGATTTTTTCGTTCAATGCGTCACTCATGGAGTACTTGGTTCAAATCTTCCGCAAGATAAGCATGGTTGTAGCCAGTATTAATTGGCCATTACGCACAGAATGTGGACATTTAAGAACAGGCAAAGGGGCTACTACCCTAACCCATCTGTTATGCTAAGAATAAAAGTGATACAACCTCACCTAAGTTATTGTTAATCAATCATTTGCTTTATCTCATTGAGTTTGAAAAGGGCTTCTACCGGTGACAGCGTATTGATGTCCAGCACACGCAATTTTTCACGAACGTTTACCAGAACAGGATCATCAATGCTGAACATTTGTAATTGAGTCTGGGATTTGGGTGTTAAACGCTTTGCAGTTTCCCTTCCCGTGGCGGTACTTCTGTCTTGTTCCAGCCGAACAAGTACTTCTTCTGCCCTTTGGGTAACCACCGTTGGAATGCCGGCCATCTTAGCTACATGAATTCCGAAACTGTGTTCGCTGCCGCCCGGTTTCATTTTCCGCAGAAATACCACGTGTTGATCATACTCTTTGATGCTGATGTGGTAATTGCGCACGCCGTTTATTTTTGATTCGAGTTCATTAAGTTCATGGTAGTGCGTGGCGAACAGGGTTTTGGGTTTTTCAGGATGCTGGGCCAGAAATTCAGCGATACTCCAAGCCAAAGAAATACCGTCATATGTACTCGTGCCCCTGCCAATTTCATCCAGAATCACCAGGCTTCTGCTGCTGATGTTGTTCAGGATGCTGGCAGTTTCTATCATTTCCACCATGAAGGTACTTTCACCCAGACTGATGTTATCGCTGGCACCAACTCGGGTATAAACCTTGTCAATGATGCCGATATGCGCGCTGCTGCACGGCACAAAGCATCCGATTTGCGCCATTAACACCGCCAGTGCTGTTTGTCTTAAGACTGCACTTTTACCGCTCATATTGGGGCCGGTGAGGATGATCATTCGCTGATCTTCGCTGTCCAGTTGAATATCATTGGGCACATAATCCGTTCCGGCGGGTAATTGTTTTTCTATAACAGGATGCCTTAAGTCTTTGATTTCCAACACTTTATCATCCATCACCTGCGGTCTTACATAGGAGTTTACATTGCTAACATGTGCAAAAGTTGACAGGCAATCCAGTTTTGCAAGTATGGCAGCGTTCACTTGCATGGGTGCAACATATTCAGACATCCGCTGCACAAACTCCTGCCAATACTTCATTTCCAATTCGAAAATGCGGTCTTCAGCGTTTAGTATTTTTTCTTCGTAAACTTTCAGTTCGGGGGTAATGTAGCGCTCTGCATTGGTAAGTGTTTGCTTCCGTATCCAGGTGTCTGGAACTTTATCCTTATGCGCATGGGTAACTTCAATGTAATAACCGAATACATTGTTAAATGCCACCTTAAGTGAGCTGATTCCTGTCTCTGCTGCTTCACGGCGTTGCAAGGCGGCCAGATACTCTTTACCGCTACTGGCCAATTCCCTAAGTTCATCTAATTCAGGAAGCACACCGTCTTTAAGAATCCCGCCCTTATTGGGCAATACAGGAGCATCATCAGCAATGGTTTGTGCAATGAGGTTGCAAACAACTTCACAGGGATTAATCTGATCGGCCAGTTGTTTGATTGCTGTTTGATCACTTTCCACCAATAAATTTCTCAGCCTTGCCGATATGCGCAAAGATTGCGCGAGTTGAGCCAACTCTCTCGGATTGACACGTGCCAGGGCCACTTTTCCAGTGAGGCGCTGTAAATCGCCAATTTGAAAAAGTAATTCCCTTGTTTCGCTGAGTTGGTCTTCTTGCGCAGCAAACCAGGCAACGCATTCATGGCGTTCAACAATTGGTCCTTGTGTTTTCAAGGGAAGAACGATCCAATTGCGCAGTAATCTGGCACCCATGGGTGTTTTGGTATGATCCAGGATGTCCAATAAACTCTTTGCGCCTGGCACCAAAGGCTGAATTAATTCCAGATTCCTGATGGTGAATCCATCCAGCCACAAGAAATGATCTTGGTCTATCCTGCCAATGGAGCGAATATGTCCAGGCTGCTGATGTCTGGTTTGTTCCAAATAATGCAAAATGGCACCTGAAGCAATGCAGCCCAGCTTCCAGTCTGAAATACCAAACCCTTTCAGCGAGCTTACCTGGAACTGACGCATCAGTTTTTCCTCGGCATAGGAATATGCGAATACCCAATCATCTATCTGCTGGGTCAGCCATTTATCGCCAAAAAACGTTTGAAATGCGCTGGATTGATTCCGTGCCACCAAAACCTCACTGGGCCGGAAACCCTGCAACAATTTGAGGATGTAATCAAGATCGCCCTCTGCGGTTAAGAATTCACCGGTACTGATGTCCAGGAAGGACAATCCATGTTTTTGATCCTGATGAAACCACGATGCCAGATAGTTGCTGCTTCTCGATTCAAGCACCTTATCGTTGAGCGACACACCAGGCGTAACAAGCTCTGTAACGCCCCTCTTGACTATGGTTTTGGTTTGCTTGGGGTCTTCAAGTTGATCACAAATGGCTACGCGGTAGCCTGCGCGCACCAATCTGGGGAGGTAATTATCCAGGGAATGATGCGGGAACCCAGCCAACTCCATTTCGGAAGCCGCTCCATTGGCTCTTTTGGTGAGCACGATACCCAAAACACCGCTTGCTATGCGTGCATCCTCCCCAAATGTCTCATAAAAATCCCCAACCCTGAACAACAATACAGCACCGGGATATTCGGCCTTGATGGTATTGTATTGCTTCATGAGTGGGGTTTCTTTCTCAGTCCCCTTGGCCATTTTAGCGCAAGTTAACCGCGGCACAATGGTTTAAATGAACATCTTTTCCCATATGCCGTATAGGTTGATTGGTTGTGGCTTTAACCGAATGAGTAGATTTGCATCATGCGTGAAAAGCTGCACGTTTCGGAATTGAATCGAATGAGTATCAACTCGTTCAAAGAGGCTGAAAAAAGGCCTGTCGAGCTCATCCTTAACAATATTCGCAGCGCCGCCAATGTTGGATCCATGTTTCGTTCTGCTGATGCCTTCAGGATTAACAAAATTTGGCTGTGCGGCATTACCCCTCAACCGCCCGACAGGGCACTGGCAAAAACTGCGCTTGGCGCCGATAAAAGCGTGGATTGGGAATATCAACATGATGCGCATGGGTTGGTTGTCGAACTGAAATCTAATAATTACCGAATTGTAGCTGTGGAGCACACCAATGAATCCATACCGCTGCATCAGCTTGAGCATAACGAACACAGGATTGCTTTTATCGTTGGCAATGAGGTATTTGGCGTTGATGATTCCTTGCTGTTGCAATCAGACATATGCGTTGAAATTCCTCAATTCGGAACCAAGCACTCTTTGAATGTTTCCGTTTGCGCAGGTATTGTACTCTGGCACTATACCCACCATTGGCTATGAACAAAAAACGGAATGAACATTGGTACAATTCCATGCATCTGAACATGAAAAAATGCTTTTGGCTGATCGTATCCCTGCTGTCTATGCCCTATACGAACGCTGCAATTCTTCAAAATGGGCTTCAGGCTGTACGACAGGAACAAACACGTATTGACCTTATTGATGGCAGCGAAGACCGCACCTTGCGATTCAACAGCGCTACACTGACCAAACGGGCCCAATACCTGTATTTCGACCTCGTCGACAGAATTGTAGCGAACATAGTTCAACAAAGTCAGGGTGCTGAACAGGAAACGTACCTAAGTATTCTTGCACAAGATCTGGCGGGCATTAACCGCACCAATTATCAGTATCTGAGCAGTTATGAACAGTATTTCGACTTGTTAAACCAGCTCTCTCAAAATACCGGTGAGGCCAAGGAGTTAGAGTTGGTTCAAAATCGGGTGCTTACCGGACTCAAAATGATTCCGTACATCATGAACCGCAGTTGGTTTAGAAAATTTTTGAATTATGCAGCAGGGGTATATCCTTATGAAGTGCTAAGGGTGTATCAGGATTACAGCAATGAAT
>JBEDND010000209.1:0-10355 GCA_041170785.1 Bacteroidota bacterium
CTTCGGAAAATGCTTGCCGAAGGCTACCGCCGATTTAAACCCGGAACCAGGGCCGATAAACTGTACAGCATCATGAGCCAACCGGAATTTTCGTTCCAGTCCTGGTATCCTGAGCTTCGACGCATCACCGATGAAGAACGCCTGGCGGGTCTGATCAGCAGTAAGCCTTACCATACCGCTGCCGATGCCGTTGGGCAGATTCGATCAGAAGGTCGCATCGTTACAGAAGTTTCACTGGCCGAACTGCAAACCTATTTGCCGAACATCCTGCTCCGCGACAGCGACCAGATGGCCATGGCGCATGCTTTTGAAATACGTTGCCCTTTTCTGGACCTCTCATTACTGGAGTATGTTCTGTCGCTGCCCGATGCATTTAAACCCCTGAATCCGGGCAAGAAACTGCTGTTGGACACCTTCGGGCATCTGTTGCCGGAAGAAGTGTACAATCGCCCGAAAATGGGCTTTACCTTCCCTTGGGAAGCCTGGCTGCGCGGGCCCATGGCCGCACTTGCCGAAGAAGGCATCATGGCGCTGAAAGAACTTCATGTGGTTCAGGGTAATGAGGTGGAACAACTGTGGCATCGATTCCGTGCAGGCGATAAAACACTGTCGTGGGCAAGGGTTTGGGTGTATATCGTTATGGGCCACTACATCCAAAGAAATAAACTCAGCCTTTGAAGCGTATTCTGGTGTTCATAGACTGGTATGAACCTGCATTCCGTGCCGGCGGGCCGGTGCGCAGCATGGTGAACCTGGTGGCACGCCTCAGGGAACATTACCGCTTCAGCATTGTTACTTCGGCATTCGATTACGGCAGCATTAAACCCATGCCCGGAATTCCATTGAATACCTGGACCCCTGGCAAAAACCAAGAACGCATCTGCTATGAACAGAAAAGCGGTTTGTTCAGTGCCCTGAGGCATATCCGAAAAGAACAACCTGACCTTGTGTACCTGCAGGGTATATTTTCATTGCGGTACTCCTTACTTCCGCTGCTGGCAGCGCAGCTTTCCCGCAAAACCGTTGTGCTGGCGCCGCGAGGCATGCTGCATCCCACGGCGCTGAACTTCAAAGGAACACAAAAACGCATCTTTTTGCGTGTGGCCCATGCCCTGGGTTTATTCCGCAAAGTGCGTTTTCAGGCGGTGGACAATTTTGAAGCTGCTTATATCCAAAAGGTATTTCCCCGCGCCCAGGTATTCAGGGCAACCAACATGGCTGCTTTGCCCAATGAACTCAGCCCTTTGGAACGCAACCCCGAAGCACCGCTGCAACTGGTCAGTGTGGCGCGCATTTCTCCGGAAAAAAACAACCGCTTCATCCTGCAGTTGCTCCAAGAGTTTCCGCATCCGGTCAACATGGTGTTTTACGGAGCGGCCGGAAATGATGAGGCTTATGTTTCCGCCTTCAGGCGCAATATGGAACAACTGCCGCAGCACATCACCGTTCAGTGGCATGGATTCCTCGACCCAGAAAAACTGCAGCCTGAGCTGCGGAAGGCCGATTGGTTCATCATGCCCACGCTGGGAGAGAACTTCGGACACGCTATCTTTGAAGCCCTGGCAGCAGGCCTTCCGGTAATGATCGGGGATAATACACCTTGGAAGAACCTGCAACAGCAAAATGCCGGCTGGGATTTGTCGCCCAAGAACCCTGAACCCTGGCTCAGGATACTTGAAACTGCCTACCGTATGGAACGTGAACGCTACCAAACCATGAGCGCCGATGCGATGAAACTTGCCCAAGCTCAGGCGGCTTCAGATACCGCGTTCGTGCAATATGAACAACTTTTTAAGTCATGAAAACGAACCTCCAGGCGTTTCGCAATGATGATTACCGGCCCGGTGCGGGAACCGTAAAAATGGTCCTTTGGTACCTGGTCAACGCCTTCCTGATCAACAGCTGGCTTCCCTTCAGCGGCATGAGGGCCTCGCTGCTGCGTTTGTTTGGCGCAAAAATTGGCACCGGCGTGGTATTCAAACCCTACATCAACATCAAATTTCCCTGGAAGCTGGAAATTGGCAACCATTGCTGGCTGGGTGAGCAAGTGTGGATAGACAACCTCGATCAGGTGGTCATTGGAAATCATGTATGTATTTCTCAGGGTGCCATGTTGCTCTGTGGCAACCACAACTACCAACGCAGCACCTTTGATTTGATTACCGGAACCATTACGCTGGAAGACGGTGTATGGATTGGTGCCAAAACGGTGGTTTGTCCGGGTGTCACCTGCCACAGCCACAGTGTGCTCAGCGTTGGCGCCGTGGCTACCAAAAACCTTAATGCATACAGCGTATATGCGGGCGTTCCCGCGCAAATGTTGCGTCAAAGAACTATTCAGGAATGAAGGTATCAGTCATCACCGTAACCTACAACTCGGCAAAAACCCTGAAGGATACCATCGATTCAGTAATTGCCCAGGACCATCCCGATATGGAATACATCATCGTGGATGGGAACAGCAACGACGGTACTCAGGAAATTGTACAGTCTTATGGCGACTCGGTAACGCGCTTTGTATCAGAACGCGATCAGGGTATTTACGATGCCCTGAACAAAGGCATCCTCATGGCCAGTGGCGATATTGTGGCCCTGTTGCACAGCGATGATGTGTTTCACCATTCGGGTGTTATCAGCCGGGTAGTACAGGAGTTTCAATCCCACAAGATGGATTTGCTGTGCACCGCTGTGGAAGTGTGCAGCTGGGACGACTTGGATAAAATTACACGGTACTGTGCAGCCACTGTTTGGAAGCCCTGGATGTTCAGGATTGGTTATCAGCCTCCGCATCCCGGCTTTTTTGTGAAGCGCGAGGTGTACACCAAATACGGATTGTTTAACATGAAATACCGCATCTCGGCCGACTTTGACCTGATGCTGCGCTTCATCAAAATACACAGGCTGAATACCAGGTACCGAGATTTCATTACCGTCAGGATGCGTGAAGGCGGAACCAGCAATGCCGGATTCTCGGCACGGATGAAGGCAAATGCAGAAGACCATCAGTCGCTCAGAAGTCACGGCTACTTCAGTTGGCTGCCCCTCATTTACCTGAAGTATTTCATTAAAGGATTTCAATGGGTGAAGAAAGCAAAAGATTGATGTTCCCGGTTCAGGGAACCATTGGCGTTATTGGTGGCGGACAGTTGGGCAAAATGCTGATAGAAGCTTCCCGACCGTGGAATGTGCGTTATGTGGTTTTGGAACAGGATGCCCATTGTCCGGCTTCGCTGGTTGCCGACGAGGTGCTCTGCGGCAGCCTGAACGATCCGGAAGCCTTGCGCACCCTCGCAGCGGCCTGTGACGTGCTCACCTTTGAAATTGAACACGTGGGCGTAAGCACTTTGCTGGAGTTGGAAGCAGCAGGTAAGCGCATCATTCCATCGCCAAGGGTGTTGCACATCATCAGCGACAAAGGCCTTCAAAAGCAGTGTTACTACAATCACGGTTTGCCAACAACCAATTTCAGGCTGGCAGATCATCCGGACGCATGGAAGGCAGCTTGCGCGGAACTGAAGGGCGACCGGCTCGTGGCCAAATCACGCACAGGTGGTTACGATGGCCGGGGCGTGGACATCTTCAACCGCGAAGATCTGATGAACGGAAGCTATCAGCCCGCCTTTGAAACAGCTTCACTCCTGGAGGAGTTTGTTGAAGATGCGCTGGAACTGGCTGTCATCGTAGCCCGCGACGAACAAGGCAACTGCTGCACCTGGCCCTGTATCCAAATGGAATTTCACCCGGTGGCCAACCTGGTGGAGTTTCTGTTCATGCCGGCGGAAATTGATGCAGCTTTGGAACAACGCGCAAGAAACCTTGCGGTAGATGCCGTTCAGGCTTTGGATGGTGTTGGTGTTTTTGCGGTGGAATTGCTCTGCGACAAAAATCAGGATGTCTGGATCAATGAAATAGCGCCACGTCCGCACAACAGTGGTCATCATACCATCGAGGCCTGTTATACCAGCCAGTATGAACAGTTGAACAGGATACTGTGCGGACTCCCCCTGGGCGATCCGTCACTGATACAACCGGCCGCCATGATCAATCTGTTGGGACCGGAAGGACTTGAAGGTGCGTATAAACTACAGGGCACAGCCGAAGCGCTTTCCATACCCGGAGTGTACATCCATCTGTACAACAAAAGCGGCATCAGGGCGATGCGAAAAATGGGACATGTTACGGTGATGGCCGAAAATATGGAGGCCCTGAAATCAAAAACCTTGAAGGTGCGCGCGTTGCTTCAGTTTGTACCGGCCTGAGCTTAAACCTCAAACGGTCATAATCTCTTTTTCCTTTTGGATCATGGCTTCATCGGTTTTTTTGATGAAGGCATCAATCAGCTTCTGAACTTCTTCTTCACCAGCCTTGGCATCGTCTTCGCTGAGCCCGTCTTTCTGCAACTTTTTGATCTTTTCGTTGGCCTCTTTGCGCAAATTACGGATGCCCACTTTGCCGTGTTCGGCTTCCTGCTTGGAAAGCTTCACCAGTTCTTTGCGGCGTTCTTCCGTAACCGGGGGAATATTGATGCGAATGGTATCTCCGTCATTGCTGGGCGCAAATCCCAAATTGGCATAGATGATGGCCGTTTCAACCGGGCGAATCAGGCCTTTATCCCAGGGCTGAATCATCAGGGTACGCGCATCGGGCGTGGAAACATTGGCCAGCTGGGAAAGAGGAGTCATGGCACCGTAATACTCTACCATCACACTGCCCAGCATATCCGGACTGGCTTTGCCGGCCCTTAAGCGGTTGAATTCACTTACCGTGTGTTGCAGGTTTTTTTCCAGGTTTTCCCTGAGCTCGCTGATGATTTGACTTACACTCATGGCCTTAGTTGCGACGCGAAAATAATGTCTGTAAAGGTTTTAGGGTGCTATTGGCTGCGGTTTTGCTATTTTTGAGGAAATTTTCACTATGAATCACCATGTTTTACTGTTCGGTTTACCGGGCACTTCCGAAATCATCCTGATCTTACTCATTGTGGTGTTGATGTTCGGAGGCAGGAAAATCCCCGAGCTGATGCGCGGTCTGGGTAAGGGCATCCGCGAATTCAACGACGCCAAAAACAACGTGAAGCGCGAAATTGAAGAATCGGCGAAGGATCAGTCTGCCGACAAGAAGTAAGGGTTTAAATATTGCTTTTTGTACTCCTACACACAGTACTCCAGGCTTCGTGCCGATCTGGAAGCGGGTGTTTGCACCTGCAGGTCATTGGTAGAAGCATGCCTCAGCGCAGCTGAAACGCACAAAGACCTCAACGCGTTTCTGGAAGTTTATGCGGATGAAGCCCGCAGCCGGGCCGATGAACTGGATATTCAGTTTCAACAGGGACGCAATCCCGGCAGGCTGGCAGGCATGGTCGTGGCATTAAAAGATGTGATTTGCCACAAGGATCATGAAGTGAGTGCCTCCAGCAAAATCCTGAAAGGATTTAAAAGTTTATACAACGCCACCGTTACCGAGCGACTGCTGCAGGAAGGTGCCATCATCATTGGCCGCACCAACTGCGACGAATTTGCCATGGGCGCCAGCAATGAAAATAGTGCCTTTGGCCCCGTGCGCAATGCCGTCGATCCAATGCGTGTTCCCGGAGGTTCTTCCGGAGGCAGCGCAGTAGCTGTGCAGGCCGGAATGTGTCATGCTGCTTTGGGCTCTGATACCGGTGGTTCCATCAGGCAGCCTGCCGCTTTTACCGGAATTATGGGCCTGAAACCAACTTATGGCCGCATCAGCCGCTGGGGTTTGCTGGCTTATGCTTCGAGCTTCGATCAGATTGGACCCATGACCCGAACGGTAGCGGATGCCGCGCTGCTGCTTGAAGTTATGGCCGGTCCCGATGGACATGATGCAACCTGCTCCGCACATCCGGTAGATGCCTATCCACGTGCTTTGGAAGCAGCAGCACCTCAATCGCTGCGGATAGCCTACCTGGGCGATGCCTTGGACCTCCCTGGACTTGATCCGGAAATCCGGGAACGCTGCTTGTCTGTTTTTGCGCGCTTGCGCGAAGAAGGACATCAGGTAGAAGCGGTTTCTTTTCCATACCTCGACTACATGGTTCCTTGTTATTATGTGCTCACCACCGCCGAGGCTTCCAGCAACCTTTCCCGCTATTCCGGGCTGACTTATGGCTACAGAAGTCCTGCCGCACACGACCTGGATTCCACCTTCAAACGCTCCCGCAGTGAAGGCTTTGGTCCCGAAGTAAAACGACGGATCATGCTCGGTACGTTTGTGTTGAGCAGTGATTACTACGATGCATATTATTCTAAGGCGCAAAAGGTGCGCCGCGTGATTCGCGATAAAACCAACGCACTGCTCGAGTCTTATGATTTTCTGCTGTTGCCTACAACCAGTACCCCGCCTTTTAAATTGGGGGAAAAAGCCAGCGATCCCATAGCGATGTACCTCGCAGACTTGTTCACCGTTCAGGCCAATATTACAGGTAATCCGGCAATCTCTATTCCTGCGGGAACCAATGCCGCCGGTTTGCCCTTCGGCATGCAGGTGATGGCCGCCAATTTCAAGGAGGCGCACATGTTGCACTTCTCCGATTACCTGTCACGTTTGATGCACTGATGCGCGTTCTCTGCCTGCTCCTTTTCTTGACGGTACAGGCTGCCCATGCCCAAACCGATGTGTATATCAAGCGGATTGCCGCATTGTGTAATCAGGGATTGCCATGTTTTTACAATGAACAGGTGGATGCAGAAATAGTGTATTGGCTGCAAAATGAAGAAGCCTATACCTCGTTCATGCTGGGCCGCAGTGAAGCGCTGCTTGACGTGGTGGACAAAGCCCTTGCAGAACGTGGCCTGCCGGGCTTTCTGCGCTACATACC
This sequence comes from Bacteroidota bacterium, assembly GCA_041170785.1. GTDB lineage: Bacteria > Bacteroidota > Bacteroidia > NS11-12g > UBA955 > REEB481. The sequence goes on from JBEDND010000209.1 coordinate 6,842, forward strand.
TATTGCCAATACCAACCTCGCTTTCGATTATTCCGGATACGACGGAGCTTCCGGTTCCTGGCCACTGAGCTTTGCCATTGCCAAAAGATACGGACTCAAGATGAATTCGTTCATCGACGAGCGGCGCAGCCGCGAAAAAGCTGCCAAAGCTGCCACCGCGTACCTCGCAGAATTGTACCGTATTTACCGCGATTGGAAAATGGTCATAGCTGCTTTTCGCATTGGTCCGGTAGAGCTTAATAAAGCCATTCGTTTGGCTGGTAATACGCTGAACTACGACAGTGTGCATTACTTTCTGCCAGAGGTCTATCAGGCGCCAATGGTTCGCTATATGGGCATCTTATACATCTTTAATTTCCATGCCCTGCACGGCATTAAACTAAAAACCTACGTACCGGAACAGGCCGACACGGTTTGGTCTTCCTGTGCCATGTCTTTTAAGTTGCTCGAAGAAAAGTTGCCTGTAAAATCTGAAGATTTAAGGTTTTTTAACCCGGTGCTCAGGGGGGCGTATATTCCTCATGTAGCAGAACCGATTCCGTTTTATTTACCCGCAGGCTTGGGAAAGCGGTATAAACTCTTGCGCGATTCTCTTTGTGCAACCCTTCCACCGCCGCCGCCGGCAGTATTCAGCAGCAGCAGCAGTCCGGATACCGTGTTCAAGCAAATTCCTGTGGCCGAAACGCCCATGCCCAGCACCCGTCCGCCTTTGTACGATACCATCGTGCGTGTAGTTGATTCCGTTACGTACATTGAAGTGCGTCCGCATGCAGCGCCAAAGGCAACCACAACACCCGCCGCTAAGGTTTGGGTGTATTATACGGTGAAATCCGGTGACGCGCTTTACACGCTTGCTGATGTATTCGACTGCACGGTGACCAATGTCAAGTCCTGGAACGCCTTGCGCAGCAACACTATTTCCAATGGGCAAAAACTGAAGTTTTACGTTCCCTCATCCAAGGCCACCTATTACCGGAAAATCAACACCATGACTCTGGCCCAGAAACGCAGCACGGCCGCACGCGATTGATGCTTAACTCGATTTTCTTCCGCCTGTTTCTGTTGGTATTGCTTGGGAGCAGCCCTATTCTGGCTACCTCTTCGCCTTTGGATACGCTAAGCAAAGCCCGCAGCCTGCGTGTGGTGTTCACCCAGGAGCCTGTGCGACTGGACGGTATCCTCGACGAAGCTGTCTGGGCCAACCACAGAAACGCTGCTGCCCATTTTATCCAGCATTTTCCCTACGATACCAGCCGCAGCAGCACCCAAACGGAAGTGATGCTGGCCAATGACGAGCACCATCTGTATGTGGCCGTGATTTGCCGAGATGCCCAACCCGAAAAACCGTATGTGATTCAAAGCCTGAAACGGGATTACTCCTTTCCGGTGAGCGATGCCGTGAATATGGTACTTGATCCCTGGAACGACGGGCAAAATGGGTTTTCCTTTGGGGTGAATCCCATGGGTGCGCAACGTGAAGGATCTGTAGAGAATGGTGGGAATTTTGGCGTTACCACAGCTTGGGATCAGGTGTGGTACAGCGAGGTAAAACGTTATCAGGATCATTGGGTGAGCGAATGGAAAATCCCTTTTCGGTCTTTGCGCTTTCCTGCCGGAGTGAAACAATGGAAGGTGAACTTTGCGCGCAACAACCTGAAGATGAACGAAACAAGTACCTGGGTGCTTGTTCCGCGCAACTTCAACGTGGCCAACCTGACCTTCACAGGGATCATGGAGTTTCAGCGGCCACCACAATCCAGAAAGACCCTGAATGCCGTCCTCATTCCTTATGCCATCAGCCGGATCAACAGAGATTTCCTGAGGAACAAGCCTTCGGAAGTGCAATGGAATGGCGGCGCGGATGCAAAAATTGCCATCAGCAGCGGTTTGAATCTGGACCTTACCATCAATCCCGATTTTGCACAGGTGGATGTTGATGTGCAGCAAATCAACCTGTCGCGGTTCTCGTTGTTCTTCCCGGAACGCAGGCAGTTCTTTATTGAAAACAGCGACCTCTTTGGAAGTTTTGGCTTTCGCCAGATCAGGCCCTTCTTCTCCAGAAACATTGGCCTGGACCAGGGCCGCGTCATCCCCATACGTGCGGGTCTGAGGCTGAGTGGTAAAATCGGAACAGACTGGCGCATCGGAGCCATGAGTGTGCAAACCGCGCCTTATGCCGGAGGAACGAATACCACCAATTATTCGGTGGCAACGGTTCAGCGTAAAGTGTTCAGTTCCAGCAATATTTCAGCCATTGTGGTGAACCGACAGGGTTTTGCAGGCGGGCGTACCGACGTGGGTAATTTCAACCGCATCATCGGGTTGGATTACAACCTCATCAGCAAGAACAGCCGCTGGCGTGGCAAAGCTTTTTACCACCATAGTTTCTATAAGGGAAGTACCGTAAGGAATAGTGCCAATGCACTTTGGTTGCAATATGCCGAGCCTCGGTTTTTCGTGGAATGGAACCATGAATACGTGCATTCCGGATACCGTGCAGATGTGGGCTTTGTGCCCAGAACTTCTGTGTATGACGCCGCCTCCAGACGGCTACTCCGCATGAGTTACCTCCGCCTGGAACCTATTGCCACAAAAACCTGGTACCCGGGCAAGGGTCCGTTCAACAACATCAAGCTGAATTTTTACAACAGCAGCTATTTGGACAGCAGTTTTCAGGGAAATGATGTGTATTCGGAAATCGGTCCACAGTTCACCTTCCGAAATACCATGAGCCTCAGTTCCGGTTTCATCAGGCAGTTCATCAGGTTGTATCATCCCAACGACCCAACCGGGGTTTCTGACACCTTCCTTCCCGCCGGAAGCTACCACTTCAACAGGGCGTTCGTCAGAATGAACACAGACATCCGCAAACGCCTGAGCGGCAGCATGGAGCTTTCCGGTGGTGGTTTTTATACAGGAAGCAATCAGAGTGTGCGCGGAGAACTGAACTTCAGGGTTCAGCCCTGGGGCATTTTCAGCCTCACGGCCCGCAACGACCATATTTACCTCGCCGCACCCTACAAGCGAACCTTCCTCACCCTGGTTGGTACCAAGGCCGAACTGAGCTTTACAAACAACCTGTACTTTACCACCTTCCTTCAATACAATACACAGGCCCGAAACTTCAACATCAACAGCCGGCTGCAATGGCGTTTCCGCCCCATGAGCGACCTGTTTGTGGTGTTCAGCGAAAACGATCAAACCTCCAGCTCCGGCTTCGGACTTCGCGGTGTCAAGGACAGAACGCTCGTGGTGAAGATGCAGTGGTGGCTCAATACCTGAGCGAACTGCGGGCGTTAAACCACATCGTGGTCTGACCAGCTAAGGTGTAAATCTTCTTTACGAATGTGAAAGGGCTGTGCAGTATCCAGACTGCGTGCGCAGAAGTGGATGCCGTGGGGCATGAGGAATTTGGGTATAGGCAAAAACCCACCGTGTTTCAACACCGAGGGAAGTGCTGCCGGTCCTGAAGCCAAAGCGCTGACCATACCGCAACCGGCATTGCGTAAAACAG
>JBEDND010000210.1:0-6083 GCA_041170785.1 Bacteroidota bacterium
CCACAGTGCTCAGTGAAGTGGGGTCGAAGGATGCCGAGAAAATCATTCCCCCCTACGAATGGATTGAACAGATGGAAACCGAGCTCCAGGCGGGCGCCTGGAAGGTAATTGCCGAGGCCCGTGAAAGCGGAACGGTAGGCATATTCCGCGGCACCGGGGAAGTGCGCTCCGGACTTGTGGCAGAAATCATCCGCAAAATTCCCTTGGAACAAATCATCTGGGAAGCACCTCAAAAAGCACAACAAGTATGGTTCATCAAACTTTACGGCGCCAATGTGAACCTGGGAAACATCGCACCCAATGAGCTGATTGCGCTGGAAACCCTGCGCATTGGTTTGCGTGGCGACAGCTTTGATTTCTTCCTGGAAGCCTGAAGCACAGCGTAAGTTGCATTCAGCGCAAGTCTTTCCATTGCGGAAGCACGTCGCCGGGTAAAAACTGATCGCCGTTGCATTCCAAGGGATTCGCCTCGCGGGCGGCCTGCGAAATGATGAAGTCTTCACGCGTGGCGGCCTTGCCGGAAACCAGAGATTCAAACGACTGATCGGTCAGCGTTTCGATGTATGAAACCATACGCCCCTGTTGTGTGGGGTCATTGACAATCACGGCAATATCTAAATAGGTTTGGGCACCTATATGTGTTCCCAGATATTCTCCTGCACTGAGCACGTCGCCCACCTGGAATGCCCTGGCTGCATTTAAATGGAAAATAACGAAGCGAAAAGCAGGATATGCCGCCGCAGCTATTTCAATCTTGCTTCCGGCCCATTCCTGTTCAAAACGGGTAACCTTTCCTTTAACCGGCGACCAAATGGGCACGGTGTACCAATTGGTGCTGTCCAGCGGCTGGACATAGTGCTTCATGCTGCGGCAGGTTTCTGTGAAATCACTGTAATCATGGCCCACCGAGGAGCGAAACAGGGACACACGTGCCATCCGTGATGCATCGGTGTAAAAAAGCGCAAATTTTGGAATACCCTGACGGTCCGGATCCCAAATGGTTAAGTGTTCAGGGGGTTGTTCCTGTTCTTTCTTACATGCATACAGGCGCGTGAAGAGTACGGCAAGCAACAGTGCCGTGAACCAAAACAGATAGCGGCTCATAATGGCTAAGCTAACAAGCTTGGAAGCGTTGCCTCGGTCCAATACACAAAACGGCATTTCCGACACATAAAAAACAACCACCACAGCAGCTGATGATGTAGCGAAACGTATATTACAATAAATTTCCGGGCCGGTTCCCGGGGCAATCATGCATCACCATTCTCTGGAGGAATTATATCAGCTGCATCATGAACGGGTGTTCAACCTTGCGCTGCACTATGTCCAACAGGTGGAAGATGCCGAAGAAATCACCCAAGATGTGTTTGTGAAGGTTCATGAAAAGCTGCATACATTTCAGGGGTTGTCTGAGGCCGGAACCTGGATTTACCGCATCACCATCAACACAGCCCTGGATTACCTGCGTGCCAGAAAAGCCAACAAACGTGCGTTTTGGCTGCGCGTGGTCAGCATCCACGAAAAAAAACCGGAGCAAGAGGCACAAACCCTCAACCACCCCGGAATACAATTGGAGCACAAAGAAGCGCTGCAACGTCTGCTCCGGGCCATCAACAAACTGCCGGAACGACAACGCAGTGCCTTGATTTTGTTGAAGATGGAAGGATTAAGTACCGAAGAAGCTGCCCGCATCATGGAGCTTACACCCAAAGCGCTGGAATCCTTGTTTCAACGGGCGAAGGCACAGTTAAAAATCTTATTGGAACAATCGAAGGAACATGAATAAAATCCCGTCTAAGCAAGATATGGAAGACGAGCTGTATCTGTTGGAACACATCCAAAGGGTTCCGCATGGCAACAGTTTACCGCAGATCCTGAAACGCATTGAAGCGCGGAAGGAACGCGTATCAGCCAGTCAAATCCTGGTGGCGGCAAGCCTGTTGTTCTTGCTGCTGAGTGCCGACGTGCTGGCCGCCAGAATGTCGAAAAAAACAGCACAGCAGCAACTGAACAATCTGTTGCCGCAAACCGAAATGCTGATGTATGATGAGTAAACTGCGCTTGTTTCAACTGCTCGCACTGGCCTTGCTTTGCGGCAACATATTGCTGTTGTGGGTCCATTTTTCCGGAAGAAGGCAGCACCGCGAAGGCCCGCGCACGGAAATCATCCGCCGGCTGAACTTCGATGCGCAGCAGGTAATGCGTTACGACACCCTCATCGCGCAACACCGCAAACGCTTGTTTGCCCTCGATGCGCAAATGCAGGCCCAGCGCAAATCCCTTTACGGAACCGTGGGCAAAGGCGCAAATATTGATTCATTGCTGCCGGCCCTGTACCAAACACAAAGGGACATAGAACGGGTGCACTACGACCATTTTCAGGACATCCGTGCCTTGTGTAAGGCAGATCAGATTCCCTTATTCGAACAACTGACCCAAGATCTTGCAGCTTTGTTTGGTCAGGGAAAACAGCGGCGGCCATGAAGTTGCCATTGCTCCTGCTGCCGTTCTTGTTCCCTTTTTGCAGCCATGCGCAGCAACAAATTTCTGTGCAGCCGCATTGGAATGGCGCGGTCCTGGATTCCGGCAACTGGTTTCCTGCGGCCGTTCCCGGCGACAGCATCCGCATCGACGTGCTGCGTTTTTATCTGGGCATCCAGCCTTCCGGCGCAGCCGAAATCACCGAACAACATTTGGTGGATTTTACCCGGTCGGACCGCATGAGCTTCTTCACACCGCATGACAGATTCCGGGTGCTGCTTGGCGTGGACAGCCTGATCCAGGTTTCCGGAGCGGCAGGCGGCGATTTGGATCCAACCCTTGGCATGTACTGGACCTGGCAAAGTGGCTACATTCACCTGAAACTGGAAGGCTTACTGCGCACAGCTGATGGTGCCGAAATGCCCTTCAACTACCATATTGGCGGGTTTGAAGGGAAGCACAACACCCTGCAAAGCATCAGCATCGACAGCAGCGGCATCCTGAAACCCAACCTGGCGTATTTGTTTTCCGTGCTCAATCCACATGAACAACCCGTGGTGATGAGTCCGGGCGCGAAAGCGTTGTTGATTTCCCAATACTGGAAGGATTGCTTCACCACAAAGCCATGAACATCCGGCAGCGATTGGTTATCGCATTCTTACTTGCGTCTGCATTTGTTTTATACCCAAATTACGATTTAACACTTCCTGCCCATTTTCCGGCCTTAAAATATCCGCTGAAGCAAAACCCTTTGCATCCCGAAGCGATACAACTGGGACGGCTCTTATTTTACGATCCGATGCTCTCTGCCGACAGCAGCACTTCCTGCGCCAGCTGTCATTCATCGTATAATGCCTTTGCACATACCGACCATAAGTTGAGTCATGGCATTGGCGATCGGGTGGGAAACAGGAATGCACCTGCTTTGTTTAACCTGGGCTGGCAGCCGCTGTTCATGTGGGACGGTGCGCACCGCAGCCTGGACATGCAGGCATTGGCACCCATCAGCCATCCGAAAGAATTGGGTTTTTCCATTGCCGGAGTGGTGCAGCGTCTGCAGGGGAATCCCCAATACCGCAGTCAGTTTTCCCGCGCCTTTGGCGACAGCATTGTTACCGGGGAAAAAGTGCTGAAGGCGCTGGCACAGTTTCAGCTCACACTCATTTCCGCAGGTTCAAAATACGACAAAGTGAAACAGGGGCAGGCAGCGTTTACCGCGCAGGAAGCTAAAGGATATAAGCTGTTTCTGGAACACTGCAACAGCTGTCACGCCGAACCATTGTTCAGCAATTACCGCCTGGCTTCCAACGGTCTTCCGCCCGATTCGCTGCTGCAGGATTCCGGCAGGATGGGAGTTACCCGCAGAGCAGAAGACCGATACCGTTTCAAAACGCCATCCTTGCGGAACCTTTCCTACACCTTTCCGTACATGCACGATGGCCGCTTTCAAACCTTAAGCGCCGTGCTGAACCATTACAGCAGCGGCATTTCTGAAGCGGCGAAACCGGATCATCCCTTGCGTGTGCCATTGCACCTGAGCGGTGCAGAAAAAGTGGAACTGATCAGCTTCCTGCGCACCCTGAATGACTCAGCTTTTGTATTCAACAAGGCGCACGCCTTTCCCATGGAATTAAAAACATATTGGAAGCGATGAAACTGCGAAGGATTGCACCCAAAGGTTCGTCTAAGACCACAACACCCCGATTAGCCATGAAACATCTTCATATCAAAACAGCGTTCCTGCTGCTCACCGCAAGTCAGCTTCAGGCGCAAAGCCCGGCCATCACATCCTGGCTGCAAAACACCACCAAAACCGGATCGTATTACAAAGCCGGCAACAGCACCACCATCAGCAACAACATCCTGGTGAACTGCCAGAAGGTGGAATATTCTGCCGATTGGGTATATGTGAGCACCCGCGGCATTCCGGCGTATCCCACAGGACCTTTCCAGGATGGAAATCCTTCACAGGCATCGGACCAAAACGGAATCTTCAAGTTTCCGCTGAAACCGCAGCAAAACACGGGCACTTCAACCGCCACCACAGGAGGCAATATAGGCCTGTTTATCAATGGTGTGGCCTTGTTTGACTACCGCGACGGTGTGGCTTGGAATACCTCAACCAACGCCCTTTGCGGCGGTCCCGGGAATCCGCCTTGTCCCGGTGGCCCCGGTGCGGCGCAAAACTGGAACCGCGACGCCATCCTGGCCGAAAAGCCCGGCTTCGACTGCAGCAAAGGGCATCCTGCCATGGGCAACTACCACCACCACCAAAACCCCAGCGCGTTCAAACTGGACAAAAATGTGATTTCCACCGTGTGCAACCTCTACGATGCAGATGGCTTGTATGTGATTGATACCACGAAACATGCACCGTTGATTGGCTTCGCGTATGATGGTTTTCCCATTTATGGAGCCTATGGCTATAAAAATGCCGACGGAACCGGTGGCATTGTGCGCATGAAGTCCGGGTTTCAGCTGCGCAACATCAGCGTGCGCACCCACCATGCCGATGGTACGGATGTTCCCGATGGACCCATGGTGGGCGGCAATTATCCGCTGGGCTATTTCCGTGAAGATTATGAGTTTAAAACCCATCCCGGAGCAGCTGATTATCTGGATGAACACAACGGACGTTTCTGCATCACGCCCGATTATCCTCAGGGTATCTACTGCTATTTCGCCACCGTTGATGCCAACCATAATTCAGCCTATCCCTATGTGGTTGGTCCCACGTTTTACGGAGTAAGAACGGCGGCCAAAGTCACCACGGTGGGAGAAACCACCACGGTCTATACACCTTCATCTACAGGATTCAGCGCTGCGGAATTTCAGTCCTTGAACATCCGGGTGTTCCCCAATCCTGCCACCGATTTACTGGCCGTTCAGGCGGGCGGTCTGGTCAAAGAAGATGTGGACCTGTATCTCTTGGACGCAACCGGAAGACAGGTGATGCAAAGCCGCATCAACAAAGGCCAGACGATTGCTTATTTCGACATGCAGACGTTGTATCCCGGAATGTATGTATTGCGTGCCCGCAATGGCAAACAGGAGTGGTCGCAGCAGGTGTTGAAGGTGGAATAAGAGATTCGGGACTCCCTGCGGTCGCGAGATGTCCCTCGGCAAGCTCGGGATGACAAGGTGGGCAAGCAGGGATGTCCTTCGACAAGCTCGGGATGACAAGGTGGGCAAGCAGGGATGTCCCTCGGCAAGCTCGGGATGACAAGGTGGGCAAGCAGGGATGTCCCTCGACAAGCTCCCCCGAGGCTGCCCCTCATCGCTATGCTTGCGGGGCAAGTTGCTCGGGACTCCCTTTGGTCGCAGGATGTCCTTCGACAAGCTCAGGATGACATGATTCTGGGACTTAACTTCGCATCATGCGCTTCTTGTTCAGCATCATGTTTTTTGCCGCGGTATCGCTGCACGCTCAGGTAGATCCGGATTGTTATGTGACCAACGAATTCCTGATTGCCGGCTCATACACCGATTACCCTTCAGCCCTGAAGCAGGCCCAAAAGGTGGCTGCGGCGAGTGGCTATGAGCTGGATCTGCGTGGGTTGAAGCCTGCCGCAGGTACGGGTTTAAGTTTTGACGATTCCTCC
>JBEDND010000211.1:0-14969 GCA_041170785.1 Bacteroidota bacterium
GTCGGTGCCCACCCAGATGTATCCGTAGCGGTCGGTGGCGATGCAGCTCACCTCGCTGCTGGGCAAACCTCCATTGTCGGCCTGATTGTTCAGGAAGCGCTGACGGTCATCGGCCAATAAATCCGGTGTTCCATTGTCGTCATACACCATCAGGCCCACAGGGCCATTGGGACCGGTGCTGGAATTGTTGTACGCCAGCATCCACTTTTGTCCGTAGTCGTCAACCACCAGCTGTCCCACATTGTTGTTCAGCAGGCTGTAGCTTTTCCAGCCTCCGGTTTTCATGAGCACATTCAGGCCTGTGGCACTGCCAAAGTTGCTCACCCAAAGGTTGCCGTTTTGGTCGGAAGCCATCCCGGTAACACGGGTCCAGATGGTATTGGCAAACTTGCGCAGGTTGCTGTTGCTGCTGTCGATACGCAGACGCGGTTCTGTTCCGCTGAAAAACACCATTCCGAAGGAGTGTGTGCCCAGAAAAACGCGTTTCGTTTCCGGTTCGGCATAGGCTACGGTCCAGTCGTACAGGCCGTCGGTAATGGGATTGGGTCCGCGGTTGATCCAGCGATTTTCGTGGAATATGGCGTAGCCATTGTTGTTGAAGGCATTGCCGTACGTGCTTGAGGTTCCGCCGCCGGTAACATAGAGCGTGCGACCTACGGATGCCATCTGGTATGATTGCTTGAAGGCAGGCCCGTTGGGGAAGAAACTTACTTCGTTGCCGTTGATTTTCTTAATTAATCCGTAGGTATTCAGCACAAACCACACAAAACCTTCGCGGTCCACAATCCCGCGGTTGATCAGGTTTACGGGAATGATGCTTTGGGCAGTGCCGTCGTCACTGATGATTCTTCCTTCCGCAAACACATACAGCTTTCCGTAGTACACGCCAATGTTGGCGATGGTATCCTGCCTGCCGTCGTAGTAATCTGACCAGGAACCCTGCGCGTATTTCTGCACCACCTTGTTCAGGTCGCACACCAAGGCATTGTTCCAGTTCACCATGTTTTTGCAGACCACGCCGCTGCGCAGCTGTTTCCAGTTGTTGTAGTCGCTGAGGTTACGCGAGCCGTCGTAGGGCGCATAGAGGATGGCACCGGAGACAGCTGCATAAAGGGTGTCATTGACCACAGCCGTTGCGGATACGGCAACTGTGCTTCCACCGGGCCCTATGCTGGTATAGGAATCGGTGAATATTTCCCGTTGAAGATCGAGGATTAGGATGCCCAGGCCTGTGGAAATGATGGCCTCATTGCCTCTGAAGTGCACGTGTCGGATGGCTTTATCGCCTTGTAACGAAGAGTTGAGCACATCGGGCAGGTTGATGATTCGGTTATCGTTTTTAATCAGGTCGATGTTCCCGTTGCGGTAGCCAATAAGCACCACGTCGGCATCGGATTGGTAATCCATAAAGGCAATACCTACATCGCTGAACCCATCCACGGCAGAGAGGCGGCGTATTTCACCGTCGGCCTTGCCTACGCTGAACAAACCATTTTCGCTGGCCGCAAGGATGCGCTCGGGTGTTTCAGCCAGATGCTTGCAATCGGCGTAGGGAACGTGCACACGCCAAGAGCCGAAAGGAATATCGGCATCGCCCTGAGCCAGCAGCAAGCCAGCACGCAAAAGACCCAAAGTCAACCACCAATACCTCATGTTTTTGAAAAAAGATGCTGCGTAAATCATCCGCAAAATAAGGCGTATCAGGCGAATACGCTGATTTTCTGACTAAATGGCGGTAAGTTTGCCCCCTTATTATGTGGGACAAAATTGCAAGTACGGTGATGCGCTACCGCATGTGGTGGCTGTTCATCATCCTCGGTCTTACAGGGTTTATGGGTTACCATGCCAGTAAAATCCAGCTGGCATACGACATGCAGAAGCTGGTTCCCAAGACCGACAAAGACTTCCAGACATACATAGGATTCAAGGAGAAGTTCGGCGAAGATGGCAACAAGCTCATCATCGGCATTCAAACCGACAATTTCTGGAAGCTTGACTACTTCAAACGCTTTTCAGCACTTTGCGACAGCCTGTCGGGCATTCCTGGTGTTTCTGATGTGATATCGCCGGCGCGTGTGGTTTCGCTGCACATTGACGACAGCCTCCAACAGTTTACCACCAAACCCCTGTTCCAGAACAACATCCAAACGCAGGAAGAATTAGATTCTCTGTACGGCGCTTTTGAACAGCTGCGCTTTTATGACCACCTGATTTTTAACAAGGACAGCAGTGTGGCTTTATGCATCGTGAGCATTGAACAGAAAGTGCTGGACAGTGAAATCCGCAATGCCTTGCTGCGCAAAGCTTTTCAATTCTGCGATAAGTTCTCTGAAGACACCAAAACCACCATACATTACTCCGGTCTTCCTTACATACGCAATGAGTTCAGCACCAAAGTCAAGAATGAGATCACCTTGTTCACGGTAATCGCCTTTGGCATCACGGCCTTATTGATCCTGTTGTTCTTTAGAAGTCTTACCACGCTCTTGATTTCCTTATTCTTCATCGCCGTGGGCGTGATTTGGTGTTTGGGGATTTCACAGTTGTATGGCTTCAAAATCACCATGTTGATTGGCACCCTGCCCACCCTGCTGGTGGTGATTGGCGTTCAGAATACCATTTACCTCATCAACAAATACCATGATGAATACCGCCGTCATGGCAACAAGATGAAGTCGCTCACGCGCATCATTTCGCGGATTGGTGTTGCCAGCTTCCTGATCAACATCACCACCGCTATTGGATTTGGCGTGTTCTACTTCACAGAATCTGCGGTATTGGAACAATTTGGCATCGTAGCCTTCTGGGCCATCAACGCCATTTTTGTGATTACCCTGGTGGGATTGCCCATTGCGTACAGCTTCCTTCCTGCTCCAAGCAGCAAACAAATCCAGCACCTGGAAAACCGAAACATCACGCATTTCCTCGAATGGGTGCGTTTTATGGTCTTCCATCACAAGCGCAGGATTTACTTCTGGAGCATCGCATTAACCGTTTTCGCCGGCATCTACATGTGGAGGTTGAAGCCTTTGGCATACATGGTGGACGACATCCCGCACAACTCTAAATTGTATCAGGATCTGCAGTTCTTCCAAAAGCATTTCAAAGGCGTGATGCCTTTCGAGATTGTGGTAGAATGCACCGAAGAAAACGGCGCCAAGAACTACGCCACCCTGAACAAAATATACGCCCTCCAGAAAAAGCTCGAGAAGTTCCCTGAGTTGAGCAAACCCATTTCGCTGGTAGAAATGGTGCGCTTTGCCAACCAAACCATCCACGACGGCGAACCAAAACACTACAGGCTGCCACCCTCCACGGAGTTGGGACAAATTGCCATGTATATGCCCGAACCTTCCGCAGGCCGCAAGAACCTGATGGCGGGACTGGTCGATAAGGATTATCGGGAATTGCGGGTGAGTTATCAAATGGCTGATGTAGGCAGCGTGCGCATGAAGGAAATCACTGATGAGGTGCACCACATCATTGACGAAATGTTCCCAAAAGAACAATTTGATGTGCACATCACCGGAACCTCCGCCATCTTCCTGAAAGGAAATACATACCTCTACGACTCTCTGCTCAGCTCCACATTTTGGGCGCTGATCATGATTGCCTTTACCATGGGATTGCTCTTCCCCTCTTTGAAGATGATCATCATTTCCCTGATACCCAATTGCATCCCGTTGATCATCACTGCAGGTATTATGGGCTATTTCCAAATTCCGCTGAAGCCCAGCACCATCCTGGTATTCTCCATCTCGTTCGGGATTGCCGTGGATGCCACCATCCACTTTGTCACCACCTTCCGGCGAGAACTGAAACACAGCGAGAAGAGTCTGCGCGAAACCTTAAGCCACGTAATCATGGAAGTGGGTCACAGCATGATTTACACCAACATTGCACTGTTTTCAGGCTTCATGATCTTTGTGTTCAGCGATTTCCAGGGAACCAAGGCTTTGGGCTGGCTTACCGGCACAACACTGCTGGTGGGCATGTTCGCCAACCTGTTCTTGCTGCCCGCGCTCATCCTCAGCTTTGAAAAAGGACTGAATCCGAAGGAAGAACTCAGCGAATCTGTTATCGACCTGCCGGAAGAAGAAGACGAAGCATAAAAGGGCGGTGGCTTCGCACGCTCCGGCGTGTTATTTTTTCCTTGTAATAAATAAATATACCGGAACACCGGCCAACACAATCATCAGCCCGCGCAGGGTATAAGTGGTTTTGAACACCAGCAAATCCAGGCAGATGGCTCCGGCCAACAAGATGTACAAGGCGGGCACCAGCGGATATCCAAAGGCTTTGTAGGGTCGTGGTGTTTCGGGTTCCAGCCTGCGCAGGCGGAAAATACCCGCCACGGTAATGATGTAAAACACCAAACTGGCGAAGGTGCAATATTCCAGCAGGTTGTTGTACGATCCGCTCAGACAAAGCAAGGAAGCCCATATTGCCTGCGCCCAAAGCGCATTGGCAGGAACTGCATGGCGGTTGAGCTTTTTGGCACTTTTGAAGAACAAACCATCTTCCGCCATCGCCTCATACAAACGCGCGCCCGCCAGAATCAATCCGTTGTTGCAACCGAAGGTGCTCACCATGATCAACACGGCCATAAGCAAAACGCCGGAACTACCTAAAATCACCTCAGCAGCAGCAGCGCCCACACGGTCGCTGGCAGGATGGCTGATGCTCATCCCGCCCAAATCGCTCGCCTGCAAAGGCAACAAGGCCAGATAAGCCACATTGGCCAGGATATACACCAAAGTAACCAGCAAAGTGCCCAGGAACAGGCTGCGCGGGATGTTGCGTGAAGGATCCTTGATTTCGCCGGCAATGAAGGTCACGTTGTTCCAGGCATCGCTGCTGAACAAAGAACCAATCAGGGCCGTTCCAAAAGCCGTGATGGCCGCCCAAGAGCCCAGCGCGCCCCAGTTGATGCCGTCTTTGGGGCTGCTGAACGCCTGAAAACCCAGTTTCCAGTTTTCCGCCCAGATGTTTCCATTGAATACCCAGTAAATCCCTGCGGCGATCAATCCAAACAGGGCTAACAGTTTGGCGGTGGTAAACACCCGCTGGATCCATTTGCCTTCCTCAATGCCCAATGTGTTCAGCCAGGTGAGCAACAGGATGGAGCCAATGGCCACGCCCTGCAAGGCGCTGATTTTAAACCCGGCCAGTTCCAGCAAGAATACATCGCCGCTCAGACCGGGCAGCAACACGCTGGTATAGTTGGCGAAGGCCATGGCCACGGCGGCAATCACGCCCGACTGGATGACGGTAAACACACTCCAGCCATACACAAAGGAAGTCATGGCACCAAAGGCACGCCGGATATACACGTATTGTCCGCCTGCTTTGGGCATCATGCCCGCCAGTTCGCCGTAGCTGAGCGCCGCAGTAAGGGTAATCAGTCCGGTAACAAACCACGCAAGGAGCAGCAAACCGGGCGAGCCCAGCTGCCGGCTCATGTCGCTGCTTACCAGAAAGATACCGCTGCCGATCATGCTCCCCGAAACAATCAGGGTGGCATCGGCAAGTCCGAGGGAACGAGAAGGTTTCAGAACGAAGCGCTTATTTCAGGTGATGCGCCCTGAGGCGGGAATGACGGATGCTGTATCCGAAGTACACCACCAGCCCAACCAACAGCCATGCTGCTGCCGTGGATAAGGTGAAGTAGTCGAGTGAGAAAATCATCACGGTGCAAACCAAAATGCCCAGAATCGGAACCAGTGGCACCAGCGGCGTTTTGAATGGCCTGTGCAGATCCGGTTCTGTTTTGCGCATGATGAGCACACCGGCGCTGACCAGCACAAATGCAAACAGGGTTCCTACAGAGGTAAGGTCGCCGGCCAGACTGCCGGGAACAAAAGCGGCAAACAAGCCTACAAATACCAGCAGGATGAGGTTGCTCTTGTAAGGCGTATGGTATTTGGGATGCACTTCCGAAAACGCGCCGGGCAGCAATCCATCTTTGCTCATGCTGAAGAACACACGGCTTTGTCCCATCAGCATCACCAGGATTACCGAAGAAAATCCGGCCAGAATGGCCACGTTGATGCTGTCTCCAAGCCAGGTATAACCGGTCATGTATTGCTTCACCGCATAGGTAACAGATGCTTCCTTACCTGCAGTCATGAATTCCCTGTACGGAGCCACGCCGGTAAGCACATGCGCAAACAATACATACAACACAGTGCAGACAAGCAGAGATACCAGAATGCCGATGGGCATGTCGCGTTTGGGGTTTTTCGCTTCCTGCGCTGCCGTGCTCACCGCGTCAAATCCGATGAAGGCGAAGAACACAATGGCCGCGCCGCGCAACACACCAAGCCATCCGTGATGGAAGGCCGGTGCATACGAATATTCTTTCCCGTTGGGAAGCTTAAGTGGCTCGGCACCTTCGGGAATCATGTAAGGCGTGTGGTTCGCTGGATTGATGAATTTCCAGCCAATATAGATGAAGCCCAATACGATGGCCACCTTCACAATCACCATCAGCGCGTTCACCATGGCGCTTTCGCTGGTGCCGCGAATGAGCAGCAGCGTCAGCGCGCCCAAGATGACCAGCGCAGGCAGGTTGATGATGCCATGAACCAGTTGTCCGTTGATGGTGGCCGATTCAAACGGCGAATGGCACCATTCGTACGGAATTTTTCCGCCGAGCAGATTGTTCAGGTATTCACTCCAGGCAATGCTCACCGTTGCTGCGCCAAGTGCGTATTCCAGGATAAGCGCCCAGCCAATGATCCAGGCGAAAAGCTCGCCCATGGTCGCGTAGGCGTAGGTATAAGCGCTGCCGGCGATGGGCAGCATGCTGGCGAACTCAGCATAACATAGGCCTGCGAATGCACAACCGATGGCTGCAATCAGAAAGGAGATGGTCACTGCCGAACCTGCGGCTTCACCGGCAGCAGCGGCGGTGCGCACAAACAGCCCCGCACCGATGATGGCGCCGATGCCCAGGGCGATGAGGTTCCATACCCCGAGGGTACGCTTCAGCTGACTGCCTTCACCCGCCTCGCTGTGCAGCAGGTGGATGGGTTTCCTTAAGAATAGTTTGCTCATGGCGATAAGAAAGCGCAAAATGCAACATTTTCGGTAAAAATCACGCGCCGGTGGCTGAGCAGAATGGTGCCTGAGCGGAGTCGAAGGCAGCATGGCAGGAATTCGTTCCGGTAGGCTTCGGCTCCCCCGCATCTCTACGCTCCGCTCCAATTGCGGGGCAAGCGTCTCAGCCACCGGGATAATATGAGACTCCCGCACCGTTGGCTTCCCTGGGACTCACTACGTTCCCCCGGGGCAGGCGAGGGCCTCAGCCACCGATCAGCACGCGCAAATCGTCCAGCGTATTGATTTCCGCAAGGGTTTTGTCTCGCCGCCAGCGCAGTATTCGTGGAAATCGAACCGCCACGCCCGATTTATGGCGTTTGCTGGCGCCAATGCCTTCAAAAGCAATTTCAAAAACCAGTTGTGCCTCCACAGAACACACCGGACCGAATCGTTCAATGGTATGGTCTTTAATCCAACGGTTGATTGTAGCAAATTCATCATCGCTCAAGCCGGAATAAGCCTTGGTGAACGGAACCAGGTTCCGTTGTGCATCATAAACGGCAAAGGTGAAATCGGTGTACAATCCGGCACGCCGGCCATGTCCGCGCTGGGCATAGATCATCACCGCGTCCACGGTATAAGGATCGGTTTTCCATTTCCACCAGGAACCCTTCCTCCGTCCGGTTTGGTAGGGTGCATGGCGTTGTTTGAGCATGAATCCTTCGGCCTGTTGTTCCCGGGATTGGGCATGCAAGGATTTGAGTTCCTGCCAGCTTTCAAAAGAAACCAAAGGCGAAAGCCTCAATACCGGATGATTGACACGTTGCACCAATGCTTCCAACAGGGCCCGACGTTCTTGGTGCGGCCGATTCCGGATGTCTGCACCTTCCCATTCCAACAGATCATACGCCAGCAATACCACAGGTGCTTTTTTCAGGGCGGCGGCCGAAACCTGTTTTCTGCCCAGCCTGGTTTGCAAAGCCTGAAAGGGCAAGGGCTTGTCTTCACTCCATGCCAGAATTTCTCCGTCTATAACCGCTTCCAGTCCTGCAAGCGCTGCTTCTTGCGACAATTCAGGAAACTGTGCGCTGATCAGCTCTTCTCCGCGCGACCAAAGGTGCACCTGCGCTCCGCGCGATACCAGCTGACCGCGGATGCCATCCCATTTCCACTCTACAAACCACTCCTCGGGTGTACCCAGTTGCGACAACTCCTGTTCCAGTGGATAGGCCAGATAAAAAGGATAAAGGCGGGCATCGTCGCTGCGTTCGTCGTGCAGCAATTCCTGCCAGCTGGTGCTTTGCGGACTCCAGTTGCCCGCGAGGCGCAAGGACACCACGGCATCTTCCAGGTTCAGCAACCGCGCCAGCGACTGTACCAGCAATTGCTGTGAAACGCCCACCCGAAATCCGCCTGTGATCAATTTGTTGAACACGAAGCGCTCATGCCTTTCCAGTCCGCGCCAGATTCCCAACACCGCTTCCCTCACTTCTTCCGTGTCGCGCGATTTCCAGGATCCGATTTCATCCATACATTCCGCCAGACTCATGGAACAGGTGTTCGTTCCTGCGGGAAGCAGGGCCGCCAGACATTCACTCATGTCGCCGGCAATGTGCCAGCATTCATCCACCAGCCAGGCGGGAATGCCCGCCTCTGCTCCTGCCCAGGCCCGCAGCAGCGTGGTATTCACACTGCGCCGCGGACGACGGTGCGTAAACAGGGCGATGGTCCAAACCCGGTCTGCTTCCGGCGCTTCGCGGAAGTACTGAACCAGCGCATCCTTTTTCTTCGTGGTGGACGTGGTTTGGTCCAGTGCTGCAATCAGCCTTGCAAACTGCTTCATGAGGCTTCCTCCTCCCGCATATCGGCCGATTCACCGGTGAATTGGGCACGCACCACCTGCGCGTTCAGGCCGTGTTCTTCCTGCAGGTAGCGTGAAAAGAGCGCTGCATAGCCGTGCGTAACATAAACGTTGGTGGCGCCGGTAGCCAAAACCGCCGCACGCAATCCATCCCAGTCGGCATGGTCGCTCAGTGCGAAGCCGCGTTCGGCATTCATCCAGCGCCGCGTTCCCCGCAAAGCCATCCAGCCGCTGGCAGCAGCTTCACCAAAAGGTTCAAAGCGCTTGGTCCAGCTGCTTTCCGCAGCGGAAGCCGGGGCAATGATGACGGTTCCCGGCGCGATGTGCTGTTGTGCGGTGACCATGGGCGGATCGGGGATATTAAGGCCGGCTTCAAGCAGTGCTTTGTTGGTGTTGCGCACCGAACCATGCACCAAAATGGGAACGCCCGCCTGATGCAAGGCACGGATGAGGCGCTGTGCCTTCCCCAGGGAATACGCATGGATGAAGGCATTGCGGCCTTCTGCAGCCAGCGACTGAATCCAATGAAGCAATTCCGCCATCACATCTTGCTGCGGACGCCAGCGAAACAAAGGCAATCCGAAGGTGCTTTCCGTGACAAAATGCGTGCAGCGTATGGGCTCAAATGGTGTACACAGGCCGTCGTCTTCCGTTTTATAATCGCCGGAAATCACCCAAACTTCATCTTTATAAGCCAGCCGCACCTGCGCAGAACCCGGGATATGGCCCGCAGGATGCAGGCTCAGTTCCACCCCGTTGATGTATCGTTTTTCACCGTATTCTATGGTTTCCAGACTGATGTCGGCGCCCAGGCGCAAGCGCATCACCGGACCTGACACGTGGTGCGCGAGGTAATGACCATGACCCCGGTATGCATGATCGGCATGGGCATGCGTGATGACGGCCCGCGATACCGGCTTCCATGGGTCGATGTAGAAATCTCCCTGCGCGCAGTAAAATCCACGTTCGGTAAAACTAATCAGCACTGTGCGCAAACTTCGCCATTGCGCGGCAGCTTTAGGCCATTTCTGCGGAAGTGATGCAGATATTCAGGCAGTATGATAGATTTGTCGGGAAAGGCTAGGCATGCGCTTCTTTCCGCACATCACAAGCACCGTTTGGATCCTGAGTTTGGTGAGCCTGTTTACCGACATGGCCAGCGAAATGCTGTATCCGGTGATGCCGCTGTACCTGAAGCAAATCGGATTTTCTGTGTTGCTGATTGGCATCCTCGAAGGCTTGGCAGAAGCTACGGCAGGATTGAGCAAAGGCTACTTCGGCAGGCAATCAGACCTTTCCGGAAAACGTGTTCCATTTGTGCAATGGGGTTATGCGCTGAGCGCAATGGCAAAACCGCTGCTCGCCCTGGGAACCCATGTGCTGTGGGTTTTTGGCGTTCGCACCCTCGACAGGTTGGGGAAGGGTATCCGCAGCGGCGCCCGCGATGCCTTGCTGGCTGATGAAGCGGCAGTCGGGAAAAAGGGAACGGTATTCGGTTTTCACCGCGCACTGGATACTTTTGGGGCCGCACTCGGTCCGGCATTGGCGCTGTTATACCTCAGCTTCAACCCGGAACAGTACCAAACACTCTTCCTGCTGGCCGTAATTCCGGGCATCTTGGCTATGCTGAGCGCCTTCCTGCTGCGCAGTCGCCGGCAACTGCCCAAAACCGTCAATGCCAAACCTTCCTTTTTCAGTTCCATTGGTTTCTGGAAAGAAAGCCCGATGGCATACCGCAAACTCTGTATAGGCCTCCTGGGCTTCGCCCTGTTCAACAGCTCTGATGTGTTTTTGCTGCTGCGCGCGAAGGAAAGTGGCATCGACGACCTCACGCTGATTGGCTGGTACATTGCCTACAACCTGATGTATGCCCTGGCATCGTATCCGCTGGGCATCCTTGCCGACCGCATCGGACTGAAACGCATCATGCTGCTGGGCCTGTTCGTGTTTGCCGCTGTTTATACAGGCATGGCCGCCACAAAAGATGCCTTCGTCCTGGCTGCATTGTTCCTGTTGTACGGCGTTTATGCAGCAGCCACCGACGGTATTTCCAAAGCCTGGATCAGCAACCTGGTGGCAAGTTCCGACAAGGCCACGGCACTGGGCAGCTTCGCCGGATTTCAGAGCATTGCCTCACTGCTGGCCAGTTCCGTCGCGGGATTACTGTGGTTGCTTTTTGGCCCTGAGGTGAGCCTGATGAGTTCGGCTTGTTGCGCCTTGTTGGCAGCGGCCTATTTGTGGTTTCAGGTGCCCGATGCCATAGAAACTGAAGGCTAATACCGGGCATCACCGGAAATGAAGCCGGAAAAATGGATATTTGCCCGTTGTTTCCCCAAGCAATCATGAAAAAACTCATACTTTCCCTGATCCTGGGCGCCTTTGCAGGTATGCAGCTGCGCGCCGACGAAGGCATGTGGCCGCTGACCATGCTGGCCAAACTGCAGGATGCCATGCAGGCCAAAGGCCTGAAATTAACGGCTGAAGACATTTACAGCATCAACAAAAGCTGCCTGAAAGACGCGGTGGTAAGGCTGACCACCAAGCAAGGCAGGATGTTTTGTTCCGGTGAAATCATCAGCGAACAAGGCCTGTTCCTCACCAACCACCACTGTGGCTTCGGCGCCATTCAGGAGCTGAGCACCACCGCTGACAACATCCTCGAAAAAGGTTTCTGGGCCAAAGACCAAAGCCAGGAACGCCCCGCCAACTTCCATATCGCCCTTCTGGCGAAGGTGGAAGATGTGACCGATATGGTTCTGGATGGTATTGCCATCAACGGTCCAGAAGCAGAACGTACCAAAGCAGTTGCTGAGGCCGTTCAGAAAATCACCAAAAAACTCGCCGATGGCGAAAAAGAACAGGGCAACGAATACAAAGTGGAACTGGTTCCCTTCTACAACGGAAACCGCTACCTGGCCATGTATTACATGGTGTATAAAGACATTCGTCTGGTTGGAACACCTCCGCAGAACATCGGAAAATTTGGTGGCGAAACCGACAACTGGATGTGGCCACGCCATACCGCCGACTTCAGCATGTTCCGTATTTATGTGGGCGCCGACAATAAGCCTGCTGAATACAATGCCGCCAATAAGCCTTATGCGCCCAAGCACTTTTTCCCCATTTCGCTGAAAGGCATCAAACAAGGCGATTTTTCCATGATTATGGGTTATCCCGGAAGGACATCCCGCTATACCTACAGCGAAGGCATCCGCTACTTCAGCGAGAAAGACCGGCCCGCCCGTGTTGATGTGCGCAGAAGCATCCTCGACCTGTATGAAGAATACATGTTTAAAGATCCGGCCATCAAGTTGATGTATGCCGACAAATACGCCGGACTGAGCAACTATTGGAAGAAGTTCATGGGCGAGCGCGATGGCCTGAAAAAGCTGAACATTTACGACCGCCGGAAAAGTGAGGAGCGTGCTTTTGAAGCCTGGATGAATGCCGAAGAAGTACGCAAAGGCACCTATGGTGAAGTGATGGGCTTGTATGATGAAGCTTATCAGGGCATGAACCAGTACGGCATGTTCGGTTTGTATCTGGGTGAAGCAATCTTCAATTGTCAGCCGTTCTCTGTTGCTGCTTCCTATATAGACCTTGCAGATATGCTGGCGGATAAAGCCAAACAGGCAGATGCCAAAGCCATGGCCGAGAAAATGCTTGGCACTGTGGATGAAACCTACAGGGAGTTTTATGCACCCATTGAGCAAAATGTGCTCGCAGCGATGATGAAGATGGTTTACGAAGGTCTTGATCCTACCTTACAACCTCTTGAGTTCCGCAATTGGATTGCCAAATACAAGAACGACTACAAAGCGCTGGCCGCTGATGTGTTCAAGCGTTCCATCTTTACCGACGCTGCCAGACTGAAGGCATTCCTTGCCAAGCCATCTGCTTCCATCAGCAAAGATCCGGTGATGTTCATCTGGAAGGCCTTTATGAAGAAGAATGCTGAGCTGCAGCCCATGATGATGGACATCAACACCAAGCTGGCACGCGCCAACCGCTTGTTCCAAAGCGCCATGCTGGAGATGAACCGCGACGGCAAACTGATTACGCCCGATGCCAATGCCACCATGCGCCTCACCTACGGTTCTGTGCTGAGCTATGATGCGCGTGATGCCGTTCATTACAACGAAATCACTACACAAAAAGGTGTGCTGGAGAAATATACTCCCGGCGATATTGAATTTGATGCGCCGAAAAAGCTGATTGACATGCTGCGCAACAAAGATTTTGGCAGCTATGCCAACGCCGAAGGAAATTTGCCAGTATGCTTCCTGACCAACCACGACATCACCGGTGGCAACAGCGGCAGCCCCGTGCTGAACGCTGAAGGCCACCTGATTGGTACCGCCTTCGACGGCAACTGGGAGGCCATCTCTTCCGACTTCGCCTTTGAACCCGACCTGCAGCGTACCATCTCTTTGGATGTGCGCTATACGCTGTTCATCATGGACAAGTTCGGCGGTGCCTCACACCTGCTGAATGAAATGAAGATTGTGCGCTGAGGTTCAGCCGCGAAATGATAAGAGCCCGGGGGATTTCAATCCCTCGGGTTTTTTTATGCTTCAGCCTTTTCAGAAGGCGCATCATGAACCTGCATTGGCGATGCCTGCGCGAGGAATCAGGGGCAATCCTGCCTGGTTTTCTTCAGGCGACCCACATCAAAGCCAAGTCCGGTGGCTTTCTGCAGCAGCTGCTGATAGGTGGCTTCATCCATGGTGCGCTCCCTGCACAATATCCATAAGGTGTTTCGGTTGGGAGAACCCACCATGGCGTGCCTGTAATTACTGTCCAGGTCGATGATGTAATAATCGCCACGGAAGGGCCAAAAAAACTGCACGCGCAGCTTCCCGTTTCCGCTGTTTTTCACCGGAAAAGCCTTTCCACGTATGCTGTCGATGTTGTTTGATTTGGTATTCATACATTGGTTGTACACCCGCACATAACCTTGTTCATCTGCCGTGTATTCGGCAAAGGTGCAGGCACAGTTTCTGGAAAAGCGCAACGGAATGCTGGAGATTTCATACCACCTTCCCTGATACTTCTTCAAATCGACCTGAACCACCGGAAGGTTTTTGGCCGGGCGACAGGCAACCCACAACACCACCAACAGCGCGGCAAGTCCAAAGGCCAACAGTATTTTCATTGCTGCAAGTTAACAACAGAGGCGAAAGCACCGTGGCTGCAGCAACAGGATCCTTGTCAATTCAGGAAATAATCGTCGTCACCTTCCAGACGCAGGTTTACATAACCGGTGCCTAAGGCTTCATATTTTTTTCGGTTCAGCTGATAATACTGCGCCGGCTTGTTGGCTACACCCTGTTGTTTTTCCTCCAGAGGGTGAAGGAATCCACTGCGTAATAGCTTTCTCCGGAAGTTGCGCTTGTCCAGTTCCCGGCCCAAAATTGCTTCGTAAAGATTTTGGAGCTCGCTTAAGGTAAACTTCTCGGGAAGGAGCTCGAAACCGATGGGCCGCAGCTGTATTTTCCGCTTGAGCTTATCAAGCGCATGTTCGAAAATCTCGTTGTGGTCGAAGGCCAGTTCAGGAACTTCATTGATGGGTATCCAAACAGCTTGGGCACTGAACGATCCTGGTTGTAACCTGCAGGCGGCAGCATCAATCAGGCTGAAATAAGCTACGGTGATTACCCGTGCCTCCGGATTTTCGCGTACAGAACGCAGCCATTGTTTGTCTTTTTCCTTCTTCACACGCTCTGGTGCGCCAAAAGCTTCAAACTGCTCCAAGAAAACATTGTCGAGGCCTGTGAGCTCCTTTAATACGCGTTTAGCTGCCTGGTCTAAATCTTCATCTTCCAATACCAAATCACCGGGCAATGCCTGGAAACGATCGGCATTTTGTTGCGCCGCTGGCAGGGAACGACGGATGAGCAGCAGTTTTAACTGCTGCTCCGCATACCCGAAGATTACACAATCCACAGATACGTGTGGATTCAGATTCTTATTTCCAGACATCTTCAGTGCGCAAAATAAACCTACGACTCATATCTGCATTTCAACGATTTTTCCCCGCCCGTAAAATAATAAATTTCAACTT
>JBEDND010000212.1:0-6084 GCA_041170785.1 Bacteroidota bacterium
ATGCCACGCGTCACCTGAAGAAATTCCTCTCTTTTGAAGGTGATTTCAGGAGGCTTCGCAGTAAGGCAGAAAGCTTGCTGGCCAACGCACAAGCCGCAGCCTCCATCATGAAGGAACAACAGGTGGGAGGAATTCAAAACTTAGGAGCATCTGTCAATTCATCATTGAACGAGTATTGGCCGGGGATGACTATTGATGGGCGCATGTTCGTATTTACCCGCAGGGTAAATATGCAGGAAGATTTTTACATGGCCGAGCGTTTCCAGGATACCGGATGGAAAAAAGCACGTCCAATGGCAGGTTCCATCAATACAGATGACAATGAAGGAACGGTTTCTATTCCTGCCGATGGTTCTAAAGTGTTCCATACCTATTGTGGTCCGGGAACAATTGGCAGTTGTGACCTTGTGGTCAGTGAACTGAATGGTGGTTCATGGTCGCCCAGGGAAAATCTTGGTCCAGGTATCAATACGCCATTCTGGGAGTCCGGGCCCGCAGTATCAGCTGATGGACGAACGCTGGTGTTTTCCAGTGCCCGCCCGGGCGGATACGGCGGTAAGGATTTGTGGATGAGCAGTTGGACAGGAACGGAATGGACTCCGGCGTTGAATCTGGGTTCTAAGATAAATACGTCCAAGGATGAAGAAGCACCATTCCTGCATTACGATGGAGTGACCCTTTACTTTGCATCTACCGGCCATCCCGGCCTGGGAAATCACGACTTGTTCATGAGTAAACTCAATGATGAGGGAAATTGGACAACTCCGGTCAATCTTGGTGCACCGGTTAATACACAGGAAGATGAGATGGGTCTTTATGTAGATCGTTTGGGAAATCTTGGGTACTTTGCTTCCGATCGACCGAATGGCTTCGGCGGATTGGATATCTACTCGTTTCAGATTCCCGGAAAGCTAAAACCGGTGCAAACGAATTATGTGAAAGGTAAGTTGTTGGATGATGGCAATGGCAGCTCTATTCAGGGATCTGTGGAAATTACCGACCTGAATACTGCGAAGGTGGTTTATGCATCCATGTGTTCCGATTTCATCATTCCGTTAAAGCTGGGCGGTAATTATGCGTTTTCCGTACGCAGTAAAGGCTATGTGTACTATTCACAAAATTTTCAGCCTGATTCAGGCAGCATTGACCAACCTTACGAAATCACAGCTCGACTGAAGCGTTACAAAGCCGGCGAGGTTATAGTCCTTCGTAATACCTTCTTTGATTCTGACAAAACAGAACTGAACCCCGAATCGCGGACCGAGCTTGATAAAGTTGCGGAAATGCTCAAGGAGCAGGTAACCATGCGGATTGAAATCAGCGGACATACCGACAATACCGGTAAACCCGATTACAACTTGCGCCTGTCGCAGGGAAGGGCAGAATCGGTAAAAGCGTATTTACTGTCCAAAGGCATCAGCGCCGGCAGGGTAGAAACCCGTGGATATGGCGATACTAAACCCTTGGCAGACAATGATACAGCTGAAGGTAAAGCACTCAACAGGCGCACCGAAATGAAGATCATCGGGCTGTAAACAACCATTAAGTTTGAATCACTCCGGGATTGAATGGTTTTACCGGAGCGTGGTTGGCGGCAGCAATTCCCAAACTGAGTACATTTCTGGTTTCCAGGGGGTCAATAATCCCATCTACCCAAAGCCTTGCAGCTGCGTAGTACGGGCTCATTTGTTCCTGATAACGCTTGGTGATTTCATCCAGGAGCGCTTGTTCCGCAACGGGATCTGAAGCTGCACCCTGGCTGGTTAAACGCGCTTTCTCTATTTGCAGCAATGTTTTGGCCGCTTGCTCGCCACCCATTACGGCAATTTTAGCTGTAGGCCAGGCGTAAATCAATCTTGGGTCATATGCTTTACCACACATCGCATAGTTTCCGGCTCCGTAAGAATTACCAGTGATGATGGTGAATTTTGGCACCGTGCTGTTGGCTACGGCATTGACCATTTTCGCGCCGTCTTTAATAATGCCGCCGTGTTCACTTCTGCTGCCAACCATAAATCCTGTGACATCTTGCAAGAAGACCAGCGGGATTTTCTTTTGGTTGCAATTCATGATAAACCGTGCTGCCTTATCAGCAGAATCGGAATAAATAACACCGCCCAGCTGCATTTCACCTTTTTTGCTGCGCACAACCTGCCGGTTGTTCGCAACGATGCCCACAGCCCATCCGTCAATTCGGGCATAACCGCAAAGGATGGTCTTGCCGTAACCTTCTTTATATTGTTCAAATTCGCTGTTGTCAACCAGGCACTTGATCAATTCGAGGGTATCATAAGGCTTGCTGCGGTCTGCAGGCATAATCTGATACATGCGTTCTGCAGGTGCTGAAGGAAGGGCAGGGGTGATTCGGTCAAAACCGGCCTGTTCAAAGTGTCCCAGTTTATCCATAATGTAACGAATCCTGTTCAGGCAGGATGCGTCATCTGGGAATTTATCATCAATCACACCGCTGATTTCCGATTGGGCTGTAGCGCCACCCAGGGTTTCATTGTCCACGTCTTCACCGATGGCCGCTTTTACCAAATAACTGCCTGCCAGAAAGATAGACCCGGTTCCTTCAACAATCAACGCCTCATCGCTCATGATTGGCAGGTAGGCGCCGCCTGCAACGCAACTGCCCATTACGGCTGCAATTTGGGTTATGCCCATACTGCTCATTACGGCATTGTTTCGAAACATCCTGCCGAAATGTTCTTTATCAGGGAAAATCTCATCCTGCATAGGCAAAAAAACACCGGCACTGTCCACCAGATAAATGATGGGCAATCGGTTTTCCATGGCAATTTCCTGAGCGCGCAGGTTCTTTTTCCCTGTGATGGGGAACCATGCTCCGGCTTTAACCGTTGCATCATTGGCCACAATGACACAGGCCCTTCCACTAACGTAACCTATGCCGGCAACAACACCTCCCGCCGGACATCCGCCTTGTTCAGGATACATCTGATAGCCGGCGAATGCGCCTATTTCGAGCCATGCACTATCTGGATCCCTGAGGAAGTCAATGCGCTCACGCGCCAGCATTTTCCCTTTTTCTTTCTGCTTTCCGGCAGCCTTAGCGCCACCTCCTTCACTGATCTTAGCAAGTTTCCTGCGCACCTCATCCACCATTTGTTTCATGAGGTCCTCATTGCGGTTTGCTTCAATGTCCATTTTGGCCATGTTGCAAAAATAGGGATGACAGTAAGGGGAATCTATCCTCTAAGCCTCAGGTGCAATGAAATTAATAATGGAGCTTAAAAAAAGGGCCGGTATCGCACCGCTACAACCTTCTACCCTTGCTTCCTTCCGGATCTGGGGGAGTTCAAAGGGAGCTGGTCGTACCGACCCGGGGCAAAGGTAGGTAAAAACAATTCCGGCAAAAAAAAAAGCCACCTTAAGGTGGCTTTTTTCAAGGTTACTTTTTGAATTACTTGGTTACCAAAAGCTTGCCGGTTTTCTGTTCTCCTGAACATTCCAGCACGGTCAGGTAATGTCCAGCCTTGAACTGGCGCACGTCCAGCGAAAGCTTTTGCGACCCTGCACTGAGCTGAAGCTCCTGGCGATATACTACCTGGCCATTCAGGTTGTACACCAGGAGGGTTCCTTTTCCTGCGCGCAGTGTTTCAAAGGACAACTGTGTCATGTGCTGAGCAGGGTTAGGGAATACAGTCATTGCAGCTGTACGGATCAGCTGTGCCGGGCTGCTGCTGCCGGTCATTAGTGAACGACTCCGGTAGAATCCGCGTCCATGCGTACCCAGGTAAATTTCGCTGCCCATCCAGGAATTCCATTCGTAACCCCTGATTTCAAATACAGGCACCCTGGCCATACCGCTGTTTTGCTCTTCCCAGGTACTGCCGCCAGTTTCTGATGCGAAAACACCTAAGTCTGTTCCGAGTACAATATAATTGGAGTTTTTGAAGTCGACGAACGCATCATACACCGGAGTCGCAGGCAAATTGCCGGTGATGTTGGTATATGAAGGCGTTGAAGACAGCGCATTTGTGGTCAGGTACACGTAGTTGGTGTTTCCATAGTTTCCTAGGGTTACTACGGCACGGTCGCTGTTGTTTGGATCTATGTTGATTGAAGTAACGGAGCGGCCTCCGGGCAGGTTCCCAAAAACATTTCTGGTTGTGATGCCTGCCGGAATGTCGCGAACACCGGGATTGGCAGCCACAGTAAATTGAGCACTGTTTAAACCATCCACACGGAACATTCTTCCGTCTTTGGTGATAAACAAGGAGTTTCCATCGGGGGTATGTTCCAGGTCAATGATGCGGTCGTTGCCCAATCCGCTGGCAATCAGGAACCAGGTTGGTGCCTGCGAGAAGTTGGTAGGATTCACGCACATCCATACTTCACCGTCTTTAGCAAGGAACAAGCGGCTGCTGTCGGCAATGCTTGGGTGTTCCCAAAGGGTAAATATGGTGAAAAAGTTCGTTTGTGCAATAGCAGACCCTGTTGGGCCTCCGATACGAGTGTCCCAGAAGGTAGAACGGCTTTGGCCACCATTCGCTGAGCGGTAAACCGTACCATAGTAGATGCTTGAGAATACAATTTTGGGGTTGTAACGACTGAATTCCACGTCAAATCCATCACCACCACCGATGGAAACGGCACCTTTGGATGTTTCGCCGTTGGCATTGGTGTTTCCGGTAAAGTTGATCAACTGAGTACCGTTGTCTTGTGAACCGCCGGTTACCCATCCAAGGTAGTTTGCAGCCACATTGTAAAGCTGGTAACTGGTGAAGCCATGGTTTCGTTCACTCCAGTTGATCAGGTCGCGGCTATGAAACAGACCACCATCGGTACCTACGATGATTTCCGGTGGATTGCTGTTTGGAATCCATTCAATGACGTGTTTGTCTGCATGCACATAAGCGTCGTTCCATCCGGCGCCAAACAGGCTGGCCATGAAACGGGCACCGTTCACAGGATCCCACTGAGCAAGTTCCACACCACCCATGATCACATGGTCTTTGTTGCTGGGGTTAACACTGATTACGTTGTCGTACCAGCCCTGATTGGTTCCGAAGATGTTGAAATATGCGCTTTGGCTGGCAATTTTGGTCCAGGTTTCTCCTTTATCGGTACTTCTGAATACACCGTCCAGTGCGCCGTTGGACGCTGCGGACATGCAATACACATAGTTAGGATCTTGGGGGCTGATGGCAATTGCCACACGGCTTGAACCTGATCCAATAGCCATGTCGGTATAAGTGGTTCCGCCATCGGTAGAGCGAACAAGCTTGTTTCCAAGGTTTGCAAACAAGGTTCCATCGCTGGCAATTTTCAGTTCACGGCATGAGCCGGTGCGGATTCTGTTGAAGGTAGTTCCTCCATCGGTGGTCACCCAAATTCCGGTGCTGGTACCCACATAAAGTTTGTTTTCGGTGGGGTGGGAAGCCATGGAGTTCACCTGGAAGAAGTTGCTGTTATTGGTATTGCTCAGGCGTTTGAACACGCGGCCACCGGCATCCTGATTCTTGAATATTCCTCCGCCAACAAAAGCGGGTGAACCATTCCTGGTTCCACTCAGGTTGGTAAAAGAACCTTCACCGGTACCGTAGAAGATGTCGCCGTTCAGGGTTTGGCCAATGCAGTTTACGTTCAGATTTTCTTGCAGGTCATTCACGGGAGTCCAAGACGATCCGCGGCTGCTGCTTCTGAACAAGCCTCCACTCACCGAACCAACGAACCAAATATTCTGGCTGTCTTTGTGGATCAAAAAGGCACGTGTTCTTCCGCCCACATTGTCGGGCCCCATATTTTCCCAAATCAGATTTTTGTTCAGGCGGAGCCTTGGCATACGGTCGGCTTGGGCCACCGCATCGGCCATCCATTGGGGGTCCAGGTCTCCGGTTACTTGGTTATTCCTTAACGAATACTTGTACTCAATCGCTTCACGGATGCTCTGCGCGCCACCTCCGAAATCGGATTTGGAAGTCATTGTGTTCAGCTGAGGCATACCGCTTCGCAACGGTCTGTTCACATCGAAGGAAATCACCGCAGCAGTCAGGACAATTCCCGCCGAAATCAGTATAGAAATCTTCTTCATATCTGGATTTTTCTCTATCAAAGCGC
>JBEDND010000213.1:0-18029 GCA_041170785.1 Bacteroidota bacterium
CTGCTGTACATGAGTGTTTCATAAGGTAAAGCCCAGCAAGCATGCAGTTTCATGTCAAAGGTTTCTGTGTTGCCAGATACGGCGAGTTTTCCGCTCGGGCAGCTTTTTTGGGTGTAGGTGCTCAGTTTCCGCAGTTCTTTGAACCGGTTCAAGGCCCAACCTTGCCCTTGTTGTGTTTGCCAGGCGCTAAAAAGCAATAACAGCGGCAATACAACTGCGCGCATGCGTGCATGTAAAGGTTCATTAAATGCCTGAATCAAGGGATGACTCAGGAACATGCTGAACGGAATCAGGTTCTTTTCCATTACCTGGTCGTTATCGCCTTCCCAAAAGATCAACCCGAACAACAGCAACAGGCCGATGGACAACAAACCATGCCACAGCAACAGGCGCGGTGTTCCGGCCAGAACCAACAGGGCCAGGCTGCCCAGAACCAGAATGGCCGCCCCTGAACCTTGAGTGATGGTACGGCCAAGATACGCGGGCAGGTAGGAGCGCGCAAGCAATGTAGGCTTTAAGAGGTTGGCCAGAAAACTGTGTTCATAAGTGTCGGTAATGAGTACTTTCAATACCACGACCAGCAAAAGTGCCAATGCTGTTGGCATCCATTTTATTGTGGGTTTATGGAGCGCATGAACAAATGCCAGTAATATTAATGCAGGCAAAATGCCGCTGTGGGTAATTGCGGCTAAAAAAAACAATATGGCCGATGTTGCTGCTTTGCCTGAAGTGGTGATTATTGCATGCCACGATAAGGCGAAAACTGCAGCCAGGTACATCTCGCTGGCCGGTGTAAACCATGCGGAGGAAGTCCAGGCGGTGCACAACAGCAAACAGGCCAGAGCGGTGCCATGAAGTTTATTTTTGAAAGCGTACCAGGCCAATACAAAAACGGGCAGTTGCAAACCAAAGCTGTACAGGCTCAAAACGGTGCTCAGTTCCATTCCGGTGTGCACGGCCACCCATGGAAGGAATTGGGTGACCAGTGAGCTGAACCTCAGGTGGCCAAATTCCAGCTGGCCATGCTGAAACAAGCGCCATCCCATGAATGCGCTGTCGGCGTAGAGCATCCGCAAAGGCCACCATGCGGCAGAAAGCACCAGCAAGCCGGCATTAAGGCCCAGCAGGATTGCGCCGATGTTTGGCAACTTTGAAAAAGAATGCTTCAAGTTTTAATGCAATTATGTTCCAGTCGAAGCGGGTTTCCACCAGTTCCCTGCCTTTGTGTCCGATGGCATGCCGCTGTTCCGGTTGTTCCAATAAATGAATCACGGCAGCTGCAAAGGCCTCATCTGTGTCGCACATCACAGCACCATTGCCGCTTTCAATTCCCAAGCCTTTAAATCCAACAGGAGTGCATACCACAGGAACGGACATGCTGAAAGCTTCCAGCACTTTATTTTGTGTTCCGGCGCCGAACCGCAGGGGCGCAACCACCAGGGTTGCCTGTGCATACTCATCGGCCAGGTTGGGTACAAACCCTGTAACTGAAACACCGGGGCCTTGCAGTGCTTTTACAGCAGCCACAGGCCTTTGTCCGGCGATGGTGAAATGCACATCCGGATGTTTGCGGCGAATCTGTGGAAGGATGTTTTGGGTGAAATGAATTACCGCATCCACATTTGGCGCATAATCCATGTTGCCGGTAAACAGCAGTCGCTTGCCCGAATCATTTTCAGGTGTTTTTGGATGAAATGCATTGCTGTCCACGCCATTGGGCAAGAGGTCGATGTGGGCTTCAGGATGCGCTTTGCGCAGGAAGTCCAGGTCTTCCAGGCTGCACACCAAATTGAGCGGAAAACGCTTCAGCACCCGCTCATACCGCGCAATGCGTTTTTGCTCCACGGTGTCGAAAAAACGTTGCCACCAGGGGCGGGGCACCAAACTTCTTCTTTGCCAATACAAGGAAAACGCATCGGGTAAATCCAAAACTACAGGCATTTGGCCGGGATTCGAAAAGTACTGCGACATCCGCAGGTGCTGCACATGTATGGCATCATAGGCATGTTCACTCAATTGATGCTTTAAAGTGTTCCGGAATGCCTTCGATTTAAAATAAGCCACCTGAAAAGGCAATTTCCCCGGAATCGCAAGTACGCATTGCAGCACTGCATGCAGCTTAGGCAGGCGTACCAGCGTAATCTTGGAAAAGTGTTCCTGCAGTTCGGGAAGATGCCTGGCATCATCCTCGTGTTCAAGAAAGGTGATCAGGTGCAGTTCGTGGTTTTTCGACAAGCGGCGTGCAAGATTCCATATCTTGAGTTTATCCCCGCGAAACGGGGGATAGGGAAAGCGGTTGGCAACAAATAAAATCTTCACCCGGGCCACAAAGTTAACGCAAGTGCACAGAGTGAAACAGCCGGAATGCGGCTATGGTGAAAATGGATTAAGTTTGCCGTTCATGCTACACGCTGCGCATAGAATTGACGAAATCAACGAAAGCGAAACACTGGCCATGACCAAGTTGGCCAGGGAGCTGAAAGAAGCCGGGAAGGATGTGGTGAGTTTGAGCATTGGAGAACCTGATTTTACCACGCCCGAGCACATTGGCGCGGCAGCTGTTCAGGCCATCAAAGACGGTCATACGCACTATACTCCGGTATTGGGTTTCCAGGATTTCAGGGAAGCCATTTGCCGCAAATTGCAGCGCGAAAACGGGTTGTCTTATCAGCCCTCAGAAGTGATTGTAAGCACCGGGGCAAAGCATACGCTGATCAACATCATGCTTTCGGTGCTCAATCCGGGCGATGAGGTGATCATCCCGGCGCCATTTTGGGTGAGTTATCCTTCGATGGTGTGCTATGCCGGTGGTGTTCCGGTGTTTCTGAATACTACCGTTGCCCAGGATTTTAAACCCAGCGCCGCACAACTGCGCGCGGCCATCACGCCCAAAACCAAGATGTTCTTGTTCAGCAGTCCCTGTAATCCCAGTGGCACGGTGTATCAGCCTGAAGATCTCCGTGAATACGCGGAGGTGCTGCGTGAATTTCCAGACATCCTGGTGGTCAGTGATGAAATTTATGAACACATCATTTTTGAAGGAAGCCACCTGAGTATTGCCTCGCTTCCCGGTTTTAAAGAACGCACCGCAGTGGTGAATGGATTGTCTAAAGGTTATGCCATGACCGGTTGGCGAATCGGATATATGGCAGGTCCGCAATGGCTGGTAAAAGCCTGCGAAAAATTGCAGGGCGTATTTACCAGTGGTGCCAACAGCATTGCGCAAAAGGCCGGAATAGCCGCCCTCGACGGAACCATGGAACCAACGCATCACATGCGTGAAGTGTTTCGCACACGACGCAACCTGGTGCTTGCCGAACTGGCTAAAATAGAAGGCTTAAAGCTGAATGTTCCGGAAGGGGCATTTTATGTTTTCCCTGATGTTTCATCATACATTGGAAAATCATTTCAGGGTAAAACCATTCATGATGCCAATGAATTGGCTATATACCTGCTCAATGAAGCCCTGGTAGCAACCGTAGCCGGTGATGCTTTTGGCATGCCATCTTGCATCCGACTTTCTTATGCCACTGATGAAAAGAGCCTGTTAAAGGCCTGTTCACGGATGAAACATGCCTTAGACCAACTCCAATAAGCTTTCCATTAACTTTGCTGTGCCTGATGGATACAAATTTTGAATCGCTGTTTCGCTCCTTCCGCAGCTTGAAAGTGCTCATTGTGGGCGATGTGATGGTAGATGCTTATTACTTTGGCAGCGTGGACCGGATCTCGCCAGAGGCTCCGGTTCCTGTGGTGCTGGTCAACAAGCAGGAAACCCGCCTGGGTGGTGCCGGAAACGTAGCCCTGAACATCCATGCACTGGGAGCTCAGCCGGTTTTATGTACCGTAATCGGTTCAGATAAAGAAGGTGCCGGCCTCCGGGAATTGCTCCAGGCACGGGGCTTGTCTGAACGTGGCATCCTTGAAAGCGATAAACGGAAAACCACCACCAAAACCAGGGTGATCGGAAATAAACATCAAATTGTGCGCATTGACCACGAACTCACGGAAAACCTGGATAAAATGGATAGTTTTCTTCTGCTCGAGTCGGTAAAACGGGAATTGGAGGAAGCCGATGTGATGATCATGGAGGACTACAATAAGGGGGTGCTCCATGAAGGGAACATCAAAGCCATCATTGCATTGGCTCAGGAGGCGGGTGTTCCCGTGGTGGTTGATCCCAAAAAGAAGAATTTCCTTGAATATACCGGTGTTACACTCTTTAAGCCCAACCTGAAAGAAATTAGGGAAGGTTTAAACATCAGCGAAGATTTAAAACAGCTGGATCATCTGCAGGATGCCGTTGCCTCGCTGCAAGAACAACTGGGAAATACCTATACCATGGTCACGCTTTCAGAACAAGGAGTGCTTATTGCGGATAAAGATCACATGCAGCACATCCCCGCGCATTTGCGCACCATCGCCGATGTTTCCGGTGCAGGCGATACCGTGGTAAGTGTGGCGGCTCTTTGTTTGGCGCTCAAAACAGACATCAAATTGCTGGCGGCATTGAGCAATCTGGCCGGTGGTATCGTATGTGAATACACGGGCGTAGTTCCCATTGACGCAGCCCGATTGCAGTCAGAAGCCGAACGATTGCTTGCATAATGCCAGGCACGTTTTCATCTGATCTTACGTTAACAAGGAATATGAAACGACTGGCTGGATACTTCGTGATATGCTGCGCCATACTCTGGACCTTCCAGCCTGCGCAGGCACAAAAGGCCTTCTTTTTCAAAATCCAAGGGAAATCCCTGAAAGAGCCTTCGTATCTCTTTGGCACCTATCATGTAATGGGAAACCTTTACCTCGAGGAGTTTCCGGAAGTAAATGATGCCTTTTCCTCATGTAAAGGGCTGGTAAATGAAGTGCGTCTTGCCTCAGTAAATCCATACAACATGGCCGCCTTGCTCACCATGAAAGACAACAGCATTTCGGCCATGCTCGATACCAATGCTTATGGTCTGATCAGTGATGCGCTGAAGGAGTTTTATGGGGTACGGCTGCAACAGCTGGATCAAATGAAACCCATGCTGGTCGCAACCATGCTTATTTCTGCCTATGCCCGGCAATGGGATACCGTGCTCGGCAAATACGAAGGAAAGCCGCTTGATAAATGGTTGGAGGATCAGGCTGACAGCGAAAAGAAGGAAGTTGTTTCGCTGGAAACTTTTGATGAGCAGTATCAGCTGTTGTTTCTGGATAAATCGGAAGAAGAACAGGCTAAAGAACTCAGCGACATGGTCCTGAAGTCAGATTCGGTACGCAGTGCATTTCAGACCATGACCAGGGCTTATTATTCCGGCAACCTCGACTCCTTGTGGAATGCAGTTTCCACAGGAGTTGATTCGCCCGAAGGGCTGGACATGAATCGCTTGCTGAAGAAACGCAACAGCAAGTGGCTGGAAATGTTGCCCGGACTGATGGAGCGCAAATCGCAGTTTATCGCCGTGGGTGCGGCACACCTTGCCGGTCCGGATGGCCTGGTGGCAGGGCTGAAGTCGAAGGGATTTCAGGTGACTCAGATTCTATGAGTACAGCAGCCGGCATTTCCTGGTGGGAAGGCCGTTATTGGCAGCATGTTGATGTGGCCATTGTTGGCGCAGGCATTGTGGGCTTGTGTGCGGCATTGTACACCAAAGAACGCAAACCGAATTACCGGGTTGTCGTTTTAGACCGTGATCCTCTGGCATTGGGCGCCAGCAGCCGAAATGCAGGTTTTGCCTGTTTTGGCAGCATTACCGAGTTGCAGGAAGATATTCGCGAAACAGGTTTGGATGCCGCGCTCAGCCTGGCCGTAAGGCGTTACGAAGGTTTTCAGGCTTTGCGCGCACGCTGCGGCGACACGCACATCGGCTTGAATCTTTGCGGAAGCAGGGAGCTGTTTCTTCCTTCAGAAGCACATCTGTACAAGGAGGCGCTCGCCTGGGTTCCTGAATTGAACCAAAAACTGGCATCGGTTACCGGAACCCCGGAAACCTTTCGGTCCGCTCCTGCAGGCCACCTTGGCATGAACGTACATCCCGATTCACTGCAAAATACCTGTGAAGGGATTCTGGAAACAGATCAATTGTTGCATAGGCTCAGAAGCCTTGCCATGGCAAAGGGAATTGAAATGTACGGCGGATTTGAAGCGCAAAAACATGAGGGAAGTATCGGCAGGCTGCAGATTCACGGCGGAAGACACCAGGTTCGGGCAAGTCAAATCATGTATTGCACCAATGCCTTTACGCCGCAATTCTTTCCAGAGTTGTCGATTGTGCCTGCCAGAGGTCAGGTGTTGGTTACCACACCTCTGAAACACCCCCTGCCCAACGAAGCCTTTTTCTACGACCGCGGCTATACCTATTTCCGCCCAGTGGAAGGGAACCGTTTGCTGATAGGCGGATTCAGGAATGTAGATTTATCTTCCGAGGAAACATATTCCCTTGATCATGGTGGTGCGGTTTGGGATGAATTGCTCAAGTTTACCCAATCGGTGGTATTGCCCGGCCAAACTTGGCAGGTGGATTATTCCTGGGCTGGAACCATGGCCATGGGAAGTGAACGCGATCCAATTGTATGCGCTCCCGAACCCGGAGTGGTGGTTTGTGCGCGTATGTCGGGCATGGGCGTTGCACTTTCGGCCAAAGTAGCGCTGGAGGCGACAGATTTATTGCTGAATTAGGCGCCATGAAGGCGGTTCACATGGCAAAGGTTAAATTTGCACATTCATGTCACTCGATACACAAACCTGGTTCTTTATCGGGTTCCTAACTTTTGTTTTGGCGGTGCTCATCATTGATTTGGGCGTTATCGGAGGTAAAACAGATAAACCTGTAGGGTTTACTGAATCACTGAGGTGGACAGCTATTTGGGTAACTTGTTCCTTGTTGTTTGCCACCTTGCTGTACACCAAAGGCGAGTGGATTCATGGTTATTCAACGGTACAGGAACTAAAGTCATATCAAATTGACTACCAGCAGCAGTTTTCGCTGACTGGTTCTGTGGAAGAATCTTTTCAGGCATTCCGCTCCTTAATCACCATCCAATACCTCACCGGATACTTCATTGAGTACTCGCTGAGTGCCGATAACCTCTTCGTTATTCTGCTCATCTTTTCGAGTTTCAATGTTCCGGAGAAATACTATAAGCGCATTTTGCTGTGGGGTGTGCTCGGCGCCATCGTGTTCCGCTTCATTTTTATTTTCGCGGGAGCGGCCCTGATCAGCAACTTCGCTTGGACCCTGTACCTGTTTGGAGGCTTCCTGGTTTATTCAGGATTGACGCTGTTCTTCTCCGGCGATAAAGAGGAGAAAATCGACACCAAGGCTCACCCTGTGGTGCGTATTGGTAGCAAGATATTTAATGTGTTCCCCAGATTCGTGCATTACCACTTTGTCATCCGTAAGCGGGGCCGCCTATTTGTAACGCCTTTGTTTCTGGTATTGCTGGTGGTGGAGTTTTCCGATTTGATTTTCGCCGTGGACAGTGTACCGGCAATTTTCGGCGTAACCAAAGACCCGTATATCGTATTCTTCTCTAACGTGTTTGCCATCATGGGGCTTCGTTCCTTGTTCTTCCTGCTGTCCGGGATCATGCACATGTTCCATTACCTGAAATACGGATTGGCGATCATCCTGATCTTCATTGGTACTAAGATGTTCTTCGAACACTGGTTGCACAGCATAGGGTTTAACCATGTGTGGAGTTTGCTGTTCATCCTGTTGGTGTTGGGTGGAAGCGTTGTTGCTTCAAGGATGTTTCCTCCCGCCACAAAAGAAAGTCCCGCGGCATAAGCGGCTTCGCTTATCCGAAGCTCCGGATTACATGTAACCCAGGGTTTTCATCATGCTCTTGTAGCTTTGTTCTTTGCTGAACAAGCGTGTGCGGATTTCGCCGGTTTCCTGGTCACGGTCAATAATGACATGCTTTGGTGCCGGAGTCAAACAGTGCTGAATACCTCCGTAGCCGCCAATGCTTTCCTGGTATGCACCTGTGTGGAAGAAGCCAATAAACAGGGGGTCGTCTTCGCGGAAGCGCGGAAGATAGATGGCGTTTACATGTTGCTCCGAATTGTAATAGTCGTCGCTGTCGCAGGTTATGCCGCCCAGTAATACACGCTCATATTCGTCGTCCCAGCGGTTGATGGGTAACATGATGAATTTCTTGTTGATGGCCCAGGCATCGGGGAGGGTAGTCATGAAGCTGCTGTCAATCATGTTCCAGCGCTCGCGGTCGTTTTGCCGCTTCTGATACAAAACCTGAAAGATGGCACCACCGGCTTCTCCAACTGTAAAAGATCCGAATTCTGTGAAGATATCCGGTTCCGGAACTCCGTTCTCGCCGCAAACCTGTTTGATCTGCGATACAATCTCGGTAGCAATGTATTCGTAGTCGTATTCGTAGTTCAGTGAGTTCTTGATGGGGAAGCCACCGCCAATGTTCAGTGTGTTCAATTCCGGACATTCCTTCTTCAGCTCGCAATACACCTTCAAGCATTTGTGTAGTTCATTCCAGTAATAGGCAGAATCAATGATGCCGGTATTGATGAAGAAGTGCAGCATTTTCAATTGAACATTCGCTTTCCCCTTGATGTGTTGGCGGTAAAAAGGCAAGATCCCACGGTATCCAATGCCCAGCCGACTGGTATAGAATTCGAACTTTGGTTCTTCTTCGGCAGCAATACGTATTCCGCAGGTGAAAGGTACATTCACGTGTGACTCGAGCATTTCAATTTCGCGGTAATTGTCTATCACCGGGATGCAGTTGCTCCAGCCGTTGTTGATCAGTCCTGCAATGTTTTCAATA
Source organism: Bacteroidota bacterium (assembly GCA_041170785.1). Classification (GTDB taxonomy): domain Bacteria; phylum Bacteroidota; class Bacteroidia; order NS11-12g; family UBA955; genus REEB481. The sequence continues at coordinate 8,791 of JBEDND010000213.1, forward strand.
TAGTTTTCCCGCTTAAAGCCATTGCATACCACGTATTTATCCTTGCTTAGAAAGCCCTGTTCGTGCAGCATTTCAACAATGTTGATGTCGAAGGCACTGCTGGTTTCAATGTGAATATCGTTTTTCAGTGCTTCTTCAAGCACATAGTGGAAGTGGTTGCTTTTGGTGCAGTAGCAATAATAGTATTTGCCTTTGTAGTCGGCCTTGGCAATGGCCACGTTAAACCAGGTTCTGGCTTTGTGTATGTTCTCGGAAATCTTGGGCAGGTAAGTAAACTTCAATGGAGTTCCGTATTGCTCCACCAGATCCATTAGATTGATGTTGTGGAAGAGCAATTCTTTATTCTCATCAAGGTTGAATTCTTCCTGTGGGAAGAAAAAGGTCTGATTGATGAGGTCGAAATATTTATTTTTCATGAATCCGTTTGAGTTACTTTGCTTTTGCAGTGCAAATGTAATTCAGTTGGATTTTCTTTGGAAGGGAAATAATTAGTATTTCAAGTACGGGTAAAATACCATGATGGCGATGATTACGCCGGTAATACTGGCGATGAGTACTGCTCCTGCGGCAAGGTCTTTCACCCTTCCTGCCAAGGGATGCCATTCAGGATGCACCAAATTGGTAAGCTGCTCAACAGCAGTGTTGCACAGTTCAGTAATCCACACAAGCGAAATGGCCAGTGTGAGCCATAAATAATCTTCCCGTTGTATGTGCAGCAGCATGCCGCCGGTATAAACCGTGATGCTTGCCAACAGGTGGATGCGCATGTTCCGCTCGTTGCGCAGGGCAAAGCCGATCCCTTTGAATGCTGCTGCAAAAGCCCTGATCAAAGGTTGCGGTGAATCTTTCATCTTAAGCAGGTTTCATCCCAAGTTCCAGTCCGCGTTGAATCATATAGGCGCGGGCAGCTTCGAACTCATTGGGCACGGTTCCTTCCAGAATAGCTTCCCTGATTTCCAGCTTCAATGTGCCAATCTGCCGCATGTCTTCGATGTGAAAATGCTGCATGATGTCGTTGCCGGTGATGGGCGGCTGCCAGTTTCGGAGGCGATCTTTTTCCGTAACTTCTTCAATTTTCTGCGCAACCAATTCGAGGTTCTTCAGGAATCGATGCACCTTGGCTTCGTTTTTACTGGTAATGTCAGCGCGGCTCAGCAACAATAAATCCTGAATGTCTTCTCCGGCATCTACAATGAGTCTGCGCACAGCCGAGTCGGTAACAGTTTCTTTGGAAAGAACGATGGGCCGCAGATGCAATGCCACCAGTTTTTCCACATATTTCATTTTGTGATCGAGCGGCAATCTCAGTTTCCTGAAGATTCCTTTGACCATACGTGCGCCTTTGTCTTCGTGCCCGTGAAAGGTCCAGCCTTCGTTTGGATCGAATCTTTTGGTGGCAGGTTTGGCGATATCATGCAAAACCGCCGCCCAGCGCAGCCACAGATTTTGGGTCCAGGCACTCAGATTGTCTAAAACCTGTAAGGTGTGGTAAAAATTGTCTTTATGTCCTTTTCCCTGGATCACCTCAACGCCTTGCAGCGCTACCATTTCCGGGAAGAAATGATGCAACAGGCCGGTGTCAAACAGCAGCTTATATCCGGTGGAAGGCTTAGCGGCCATCATGATTTTATTCAGTTCGTCGCTGATGCGCTCGGCAGAAATGATGGAAATCCTGGCTGCGTTGCGGCAAATGCCGGCATAGGTTTCTGCTTCAATGCTGAATCCCAGCGTTGTGGCAAAACGGATGGCGCGGAGCATGCGCAGCGGATCGTCGGAAAAGGTTTTATCCGGGTCTGTTGGTGTGCGGATGAGGCGGTCCTGCAGATCTTGGATTCCGTTAAACGGGTCGTGCATCGTGCCAAAGTCATCCGGATTTAAAGAGATGCTCAGCGCGTTGATGGTGAAATCGCGGCGTTCCTGGTCGTCGAGCAGGCTGCCCGGGCTCACCGATGGATTTCTGCTGTGTGCTTGGTAAGATTCCTTCCGCGCGCCAACAAATTCCAGGTCAAATCCCTGCCATTTGATTTGCGCCGTTCCATAGTTTTTAAAATGCGCCTGATGCTTTTCTCCCGGCAGCCTGTCTGCAACAGACGCCGCAAACGACGGCCCGTCGCCTAAAACCACAACGTCAAGGTCTTTACATTTTTTCCCAAGCAGCAAATCGCGCACAAAGCCACCAATCAGCCAGGCCTGAGTATTTGTTTCAGCAGCTGTTTGCGCCAAATGCTTGAAAACGGGTTCCTGTAATGACGGAATCACGTGGCAAAGTTATGATGCAAGCCTGCACCGTTGCGTGCTTTTTGTCCTATTTTCGGCACATGGGCAGGGGAACCTTGCATTGGAAGTGGCTGGCGGCAGGAATTACCTTGCTGTATCTATTGCTGCCCAATGCCAATCCGTCTTCCGATGCTGTGGGCTATGCGGCCACCCAACGCTGGGATTCGCTGCATTTTTCACCCCATCATCTGTTGTATCATGTGTTTTGGGCCCTGCTGTTGAAATCCTTATGCTTCCTCCACGACCTGAATATGTTGTGGCTGATGCAGGCCGGAAACAGCTTGGTGGCCGGTGGCATCCTCTTGCTGTGTGGCGCCCTGATGCAAAAAATCCGGCCGGAATATACACGCGCCTATTTGGTTTGTATCGGTTCTTCTTTCGGACTCATGCGTTTTGCCACAGAGAACGAAACCTACATGCTGCCCTTGTTTTTTGGATTGCTGGCATTGTGGTTCAGCCAGGGAAAGCATCGAAGGAAGTGGATTTGGGCTGCGTGTATGCTCTCACTGTCAATGCTGTTTCACCAGAGTTATGTGTTTTGGTGGCTGGCTTTTGTGGGTTACGCCTACAAAAGTGAAGGACGGATACCCGCGTTGATCGTGTTGTTGGCGATGTTGCCTACCGCTGCCGTATATCAGCTGGCGGCATGGATGGAAGGTGAACCTTTGTGGCGGTTTATCTTCCATGATGTGTACGAAGGCGGTGTTCAGACATCCCTGAGCCTCCGCAACGTGTATATGACACCGGTGAGTTTTCTGCGCAGTTTCTTGCAGCTTCACGGATATATGTTCTGGTCCTGGAAGCAAGACGGTATATGGTCCATCGCTGCAAGCAGCGCTTCTGCAGCGCTGTTGCTCTTTGCTGGCTTGCAGCTGATCCGCGGCTTGCAGAAACCTTCTGCCCACAGGCTTTGGCGTTTTTTTCTGCTGCCTGCATTTGCGCTGCATTTGTTGTTCGCCTTTTATTCCGAAGGGAATGCCGAATTTATGGTGATGCTTCCTTTGTTGCTGTTTTTAGGAACAGCAGCCTGCACAGCCGTGAAGCCCCGGTCGCTTTGGTTCGCAGGCTGGGCGATGTTGTTCTGGAACCTGATTCACGGCCTGCTGCCTTGGCATTTCCGCGATTTTTACGGGCATGAACAACTGCTGCATAAGCTCGCAGCTTTGCCTCCTGATGTTCATTTGGTCAGCGAAGAACCGGTCATGATGCGCAACCTGTATTACTATCATTTTGGCCTGCAGAACTCCAATCGCATTCTGGATTCGCCGGAATGGGCTGTAAACAAAGGAAACAACGCGGATACCGCGGTGGCGCAAATTGAAGCGGTTTTAGCTCCGGTAGCGCATCAGGTATGGTATGCAGATTACAGCCGATATCTGTTGAACAGGGCCGCTCTGACCAGCGGAAATCAAAGGATTAAGGGTATGGAGCGTTTTGCCCTGATACCAACAGACAGCTTCCGAAACATGAATGGGGTTCAGATTATATACCGTTTTAGATGAGGTTATGCCGGATAAACAAATGCACGTTTTTCAAGGGATTATCGCAAATGGTGCTTATGTTTGACTCAGGTAAGTGACCTATGAATATTAAAATTGAAGGATTCTCTGAGTTGTTCAACATACTCAAAGGGCTATATTCCGGTTTGAAGGATGCTGTACAAATTTCCGAAAGTAAAAGAAAGGAAATGCGGGAGGCCCTTGCGGATACTGCAGAACTGATCGATGAAGCACTCAGCATCCTAAAACAACAAATGACCACCGCTTTGTCGGAATTAAAATACGGCGATAAACAAAAGGCGAAAGCGCTGATCTATATGCTGGGAAACACCGGGGAGTGGGAACAGAAGTTCAGGCAGTTTCAGTTATGCGAACGTCTGCGTGAGGCTACCCTGAATCTGGACCGCAAGGGGCTTTTTCAATTTACGAATGCATTGATATACGGTAATCAGGATGTGTTAATCATGAAAATGCACGATTACTTGGGAGGTGAAGCCAATGCAGCGAAATCGGTTGCTGAGATGTTGCAGGAAGTCAATGCTTTGGAAGCCCTGGTGGACAAGGATTTGGATGAAGTGGTGCTGCAACTGGAACAGGCCAGAAATGAAGTCGGCAAATGGCGTCAAACTTTTATTGACCTTGAACAGAAAATGAGAAATGCGATTTAATGCAATGTGCGATGCCTGCTTGCTGTTTAAAAACATTGTCGGTTTACATCAATGATTGAGGTGAACACAGGATGAATAAATTCACTAAAATATCTGGGATAATAGGAGCATTGATCATCTTAGCCGGTGTGTTATTGGTACTGGTTAATCTGGTAGAATCAAACACCGAAGACCGCTTGATTTTACTTGCGTTGTTGCTGCCCCTGTTTTTTGTGAGTCAATTTTACATCCGTTACAGATTTGGATTTACTGCTGAAGATATACCCCGGCGAGGCGTTGATAGATTTATTGACCGGATTGCCGTGGTGCTTATGTTGGTCATTGTAGGCTCCGGTTTGTTTTTTACTGCAACTTATTTTCTGGATAGAAAACATGAAAAAGAATTGAAAGCGCAATGCTCCGGATATAAAAAGTGGGTTTCCGATACGATGGCTTATAACTTGATTGCCAGGCTGGAAACCAAGTATGACGGTATGATGCTTCAGTATAAATTGGCCATACAGTCTGATTCGACCAATCGTTTTCGCCTGAGGGATGATATTTCCTATGTGTTGAACTTTTACGACAAGGAAGGTTTTTCAGTTGCGCAAATACGCTGTGCCCGTTCCGTGAATATTTCCAATGCAATGGGTCAGGTGGTGGGCCATTCCCTGAATCGTGAACAATTCATGGACGTTGAAACTTATGCTAAAATTTCAAACTGGGATATCACCTACGTGGAAGGTGCTTGGCAACCTTAATCCGTCCAGCCGAGTTTACCCGTAAGTGGCACAAAGCGGAAGTCACCAAGGATTTCTGTACTGTAAGTGCTCCCTTTTTTGGTGAGGCGCACCATCTTTTGATCGTTCCTGTCTTTGCCAACGGGTATTACCATGATGCCGCCATCATCCAGCTGATCTACCAGCGGTTTAGGAATGGCGGGCGCACCGGCCGTAACCAGAATTCGCTGGTAAGGCGCGTATTTTTTCAGTCCTTGTGAGCCGTCGGAAAGAAACACCTGTGCCGGGCTGTCTAATAATGTGAGCATTTGCCGGGCGGTTTCCAGCAATTCCGGGATGATTTCAACGCTGTAAACCTGCAGTCCCATATGGGCCAGCACGCTTGCCTGGTAGCCACTTCCGGTCCCGATTTCCAGCACTTTCATGCCAGGTTCGGCCATCAGACTCTGGCTTTGAAAAGCCACGGTAAAAGGTTGTGAAATGGTTTGGCCATGACCAATGGGAAATGCTTCATCGCGGTAGGCAAACTGTTCAAATTCCTTAGGGAAGAACACATGTCTGGGAATGCTTCTCATGGCCTCCAGCACGCGCTTGTCGTGTATCCCTTTCTGTTGCAGTAATTCCATCAGTTGCCTGCGTTGTCCGATATGTCGGGGCTGATCTTCAGGATGATGGTTTTTAAACATGAGTTGAAAACATATCAGGTTTTTACGATGAACGCTGTGTTCATATTTGCGGAGGCGCAATTTACTACAGCGCATGATAAAAACAGGAGTACTCGCTTCACGCCGACGGATGGAACACTTCCAGCAAAGCCTGGGGGCATTTCAATTATTGAACCTTGCCGGTTACCTCGATACCGACGACAAGGCCAATTACGATGCCCAGGGTCAGCTGCTGTATGCCCGCGACTTTATGTCGCGCATTGACGCCGTGGTGATTGACCGATACCTTGGATACATCCCTGATGACTTGATCATGCAGTTGTTGCGCAACGGGAAACACATCCTTGCCGACGGCTTCATGCTCACCAATCCGGATACCATGCAGCGCCTGATTGATTTGAACCAGGAAGCACGTGTGGTGTTTCAGGTAGCCGGCAGCACGTTTGCCAAGCCTGTCATTCAAACCGCAATGCCTTTGCTTCAAGGGCCGCAGCTCATCAAGCTGGAGAAGTACACTTCTTCCCTGGCGGTGGGCAATTTTGACCGCTGGCTGCATTTTAACATGAGCAACGAACTGGACCTGGCAATGCGCATCATGGGAAGTGATGTGAAACTGGTGAAGGCCAAGCCGGTTTTTATGTTCAGCAACCATCCGGATTTGATCAATGTGCATCTTGAATTTCACAATGGTGGCGTGTTCCAGATGAGCATCGGCAGAATTCCTTCGGAAGATGCCTGCGTGATGCGCGTGTACAGCCGTGACCGATTTTACAGAATCGATTTGGATCGCAACACCATCAAGGAATGCAGGCTCAAAGACGAGGCCCAGCAGCTGGGATTTGCACTTGAAGAATGGGCACAGCCGGCAACCCAAGGTTTTGAGGAGCTGGAGCGACCCGTGGCCTGGTTTGATCCGTGGAAATCGGAAGTCCGTTCGTTTCTGGAGCACATTACCTACGACCGCAAACCCACTACTGGTTTGGAAGAAATGCATCAGGCAGCAGCCCTGGTAAAAGAGGTAAAACACCAGCTGTCCAGAAACTACGTGTTTGAGTAACTTCGCAGCCTATGCGAACAGCCGCATCCTTTTGGAGTTTTTGCGCCGCACTGCTCATGCTGCCGGCTTGTGATTTCATCAATCCTGAAGAAGAAATTCCTTCCTTCCTGTATATCGACTCATTCAGCTTCAATACGGTGTACGCTACCCAGGGCTTTCCCAGTTACGACATCCCTGATGTGCATGTGTACGTGGACAATAAATTCGTCGGCATCTACGAATTGCCGGCACGCGTTCCGGTGATGAAAACCGGCAAGTCACAGATCAACCTGCTCCCGGGCGTCCGCGAAAATGCCCTTTCCATAGCCCACCGTCCGGTGCGAATCTATAAATCTTTCGACACTTCAGTGGTGCTGGAAGCCGGAAATACCGTGCAGCTGAAACCGGCAACCAGCTACCGCAGCAATGTAAAGTTTGCCTGGATGGAAGATTTTGAAGACCGCAGCAATTCGTTGGTCTTTACCAACCGCAGCAATAAAGACAGCATGTCCATCATTCCGGCAGGATCGGCTCCCTGGGCCTTTCCGGCAGCACCCAATGCAGCATGGTCGCTTTACGGTGACCTTGGGGTGAATGACAGCTTTAAAATTTTCGAACTGAAAACGTTTAACAGTTTTAACGACTTACCCGTGGCGGGCAGAGACGTGTACCTCGAAATGGATTATTACAGCACTTTGCCTTTGCAAACAGGGCTCTTCACCTTGTCGGGAATGATCTACGAACAGGTGCCTTTGGTGCTTTTGCCTGAAACAGGAGGCAGCTGGCGCAAAGTGTACCTGAACTTGAATGTGGAATTGGCCGGACTTACTGCCGGTACTCCTGTGGAACTATATTTCGGAATACTGAAACAATCCGGATATCTGGAACGTGCCAGGTTCGGATTGGATAACCTTAAATTATCCTACCTGAATTGAACCGTTTCCGTCAAGTTTTCAAATATGTAGTATCCGATTTCAGTGCGGCTTTGGCCGCCTGGTGGCTGTTCTTTCTGTATCGGAAAGACGTGATCGAAGCTGCCAAGCACGGCTACAGCATTCAGGTGGGCGATGACGCCAATCTGCTCATCGGGCTGCTTGTTTTACCTTCCTGTTGGCTGTTGTACTACGCGCTCAGTGGATATTATCAAGACATACTTCGGCGTTCGAGAATCAGGGAACTCTGGCGCACGCTGGTCAGCAGTACCTTGGGTGCCCTTGTGGTGTTTTTCGTGCTGATTCTGGATGATTCAGTAACCGATTACCGCGATTATTATCGTTCGTTGCTGGTGTTCTGGAGCCTTCACTTTGGATTCACCATCACCGGAAGGTGGCTCATTGCCAGTGCGCTCATCCGTAAAATCCAGAAGCGGAAGCTGGGCTTTCCGACCATTTTGGTTGGTTCTGGTTCGGCTGCGGCAAAACTGTTCAGAGAGTTGGATGAAGCACCCCGTTCCGAAGGCTTCATGTTTGCAGGTTTTGTGCATGTAGGAACTGAACAAAAAACGATGTTTCACAGGCCCATACCCGATTTGGGTCATGCAGCGCAACTACCGGAATGCATCAGCCAACTGGGTATTGAAGAGGTGATCATAGCTGTGGAAGAACATGAACACCATCTTGTTCCCGAACTGGTCAATATGCTGCAGAACGAGTTTATCCGGCTGAAAATTCTTCCGGATGCATTCAGTATGGTTGTAGGCCTGGTGAAAATGAACAACATACTGGGCGCCATCTTGCTGGAAGTGGATTTTGAAGTGATGCCTGCCTGGCAGAAATCAGCCAAACGCATCTTTGATATTGGATTTTCACTTTTTGCGTTGGTGCTCACCCTTCCGTTCATGATGCTTGTGGCTGTCTTCATCCGGTTAAGCTCGCCCGGTCCTGTTTTTTACCGCCAGGAGCGGATCGGATTCAAGGGGAAGCCATTTCATATCATCAAATTTAGAACCATGCGTCAGGATGCAGAGCAACATGGGCCGCGTTTATCTTCGGCTGCCGATCCGCGCATTACACGCATTGGTCGCCTGCTCAGAAAAACACGTCTGGATGAATTGCCACAGTTTCTCAATGTGTTGAATGGAGAAATGAGTGTAGTTGGCCCAAGGCCGGAACGGCAGTACTTCATCGATCAAATCATGGTCAAGGCGCCCTATTATCGACGTTTACACCGGGTGAAACCTGGAATTACCAGTTGGGGCCAGGTGAAATTTGGTTATGCCGAAAATGTGGATGAAATGGTAGAGCGCCTTCGCTACGACATGCTTTATCTGGAGAATATGTCCATCGGCCTCGACATCCGAATCATGATCTATACCGTGCTGATCATGTTGCAGGGTAGGGGAAAATAAAAGATGCCTCGTTCAGAAACAATAGTAT
>JBEDND010000214.1:0-8152 GCA_041170785.1 Bacteroidota bacterium
CACCAGTAAATCACCTTGCGCAAGGGAAGTTTCAAGGCTTTCAGGATGGGGTTACTGCGCAAGCTGTCGGTGTTTCTTTTTTTGTCGGGCGTCCACAGTTGCAGGGTGGTGCTGAATGCCGGAGGCATAAACACCACATGTGGTTCCCAGGCGTCGATGGTATGCACCGGATGTTCTTCCTGGGTGAAATGTTTGGCCACACGCATTTTGGTTTCCAGGGTTTTTTCATCCACATCCACTTTTTTATCGAACAACATGGATTCGTAGCCACTGCCGTAAATCGCTGCGGTAGTTAAGATGTAGTTGTTGTGGTGGTGAATGCAATGTGCTGCCTGACCACGCTGATAATCTTTCATGGCCGGGAAGAAGTGGATTTTCAGGTGAAAATCGGTGCATTCATACACATAAAAGAAGGGAATATTGTACTGACTCCAAACCTGTGCCCTGTATCCTTCATCGTCGAAGTTGCGCTTCACTACTTCTTTAAGAAAATCCTTATCGGCGCCCATTTCCTGAAGGACGGTGCCTGCATGTTTATGAAACTCCGAACGTTGCTCGTATTGCTGATTGAGGTTTTTCAGCCGCTCGATGTAAGGATGGTGTTCAAAAACCTGTGTGCTCATGATGTTTAAGTATGCAAAAATAAAGCCTGTAACTGCCAGAAACTGATTATTCACCTTTTATTCGCCTGATTTTAGGCAGAATACCAGATCAAATACGCTTTTTCCGGGCCTCCTCCATCAGATGCAGGATTTTCTGCACCTGAGCATCCAAGGTGTACGGTGTATAATCAAAATTGTGGTCGAAGGGCATACTTCCATCGCGCAACCGCAGCACATCACGTATAAAATCCTCGGCGCTGATATTTCTGTTCAAAATGTAACCCAGCTTGTTTTCAGTAATTAAGTCATACAAACGACCCGGACCCACGCAGGCAATAATCGGCTTGCGGAATTTGATGTAGTCAAAGACCTTGGTGGCAATGCTGTTCACCATTTCCGGACGTTGAAACAACAGGAAGGCGTCGGAAATGGAAAGGAAATCCGACAACTCTTGCTGATTCATATATGGAAGCTTTTGAATGCAGGACATTGGATTGCTGTTGAGCAGCTGATCCATTTCACGGTCTCCATTCCCGATAAACACAAAGCGAAACTGTCCGGGAAGCCGCTGCTGAAGCAGGGCAACATTCGACAGAAAATGTTCGAAATAGGGTTCACATCCTTTGCCAATATTGCCGGCACAGGTGATGGTAAACACCTTTGGTTCAAGGGTTACAGAAGCTTGCGGCAGCGGTTGGAGCAGGTCGGAAACAGGGTTCAGCAGCAGGTGGTAATTTGCCGGAACGCGCTCAGATAGATAGGTTATGATATCCGGACAAGCCGCCGTAATGACGTCGGAAGTGTTGAGCACAGCCTCTTCGCGGTTTGCTTCGGCAGCGAAGCGATTTGCATTGAGTGCCCTGATGCCGTAGTGGAATCCATTCGTCCAGCGGTCGCGGAAATCACTGAACAGCAACAGGTGCGGAAACTCCCGCTTCAGCAGCACACCCGTATATAAATAGCTGAACGGTGCACCCGTACAAATCACGGTTTGGATGTGGTGTTCCCGGATGATGTTTCGCGCCATACGACAAAGGCTGTACACGTCCAGAACGCCGGTATCGTACACCGTTCCGCGCACCTTTAATTTCATGTAAAACAGCGCCAAACGGTATTGAATCTTGCCCCAGATGTTTCGCGGACCATATTGCAGGATGTCCGGATAGGCGCTTTCAATGCGGTGTACGCGGTTCGCAAAGGCTTTAAATTCCTGCGGAAGCTCTTGCTGTGCCGTAATGATGTGCACTTCCAAACCCTGTTCCATCATCCTGCGGCCAAACAAGGCCCAACGCCTGCCGCCAACACCGTTTTGCGTGCCGAGTTTGGCGCTCAGAATCAGGATTGGACCTACAGCCTCCGCCTTATTCATTTCCTTCACAACAATAATTTTAACTTATACTTCAATACGGCAAGCATGCTACATTCCATAAACCACCATACATTTTACAGTGGGGATGCAAAGATGTTCGGCATCCGTGCATTCCTCAATGCTCGGTAAGTTTTTTTTAAGGGAATTTCATGCGACGGCACTTGGAAACAGCGTGCCGGAAATGATGGATTTCAGCAACATAACCTGAAATTTATTTCAGCCTTTTTTTTTTTCAGGCAGGTTATCTTTGCAACTCATTAAGAATCAGGAACATGATTTCAGAAAAAGCAGTCATTGGAAGGAACGTATCGATTGGCGCGTATTGCGTTATTGAAGAAGGTGTGGTTATTGGCGACAATACCACCATTAAAAATTACGTGGAGCTCCGCAAAAACACCATCATTGGTGAGAATTGCTATATTGATTCGCGGGTATCTACTTCCGGAGAATGCAAAGTGGGGAACAACGTAACTGTGCGCTACGCTTCTATTCTGGCGCGTGGGGTTGAGGTTGGCGACGGCACCTACATCTGCCCGAAGGTAATGACGAACAACCTGAATACCGGACAGACACAGATTGGCGGCGCAAAGATTGGCCGCAACTGCTTCATTGGAACCAATACCGTATTGCAGCATGGAATCACCATTGGCGACAATTCCATTACGGGCAGTTTATCCTTTGTAAACAAGGATATTCCTGAAGGAGAAATTTGGTTTGGGAATCCTGCGAAGCCTTACAAGAAGGCTTAATTCTGGCCGGTAAAAGCATCAGGTTGCTGATGCAGTAAAGGGTTCAGGGCTTCAAGCAGCAGCCTGACCTGTTGTGCCGATGAAAATTCGGTATGTGTTGATTCAAGATTGAACTGCTGTGTTCCACCGGCTAAATCTTGCAGCATTGCTGCGGTTTGTTCGGCATCATGTGCCGTGTTCAGCAGGATGCCAATCCGGCGCTCGCGAATCATTTGCGCCAGTTTGCCTTTGATGTCATAGGCAATGATGGGCTTCTTAAAAACGATATAATCGAAGAATTTGGTAGGAATACTCTTTGCCAGGGCTTCCCTGTTGAAAATCAGGAAGGCATCGGCGGTATTCATCCATGCGCCGAGTTCCTGCTGCGGCATGCGCTGTATCAGCTGCAAACCGGAAATCCCTGCCTTGTTGAATTGCTGCACTACTTCCGGATTGGGGAGGCCCACCAGCGACAGCTTCACGAGGCCAGGCTTCTGCTTTTCCAACACCTTAATCGCCCGGATCAGGTGTTCTGTCTGGTCTTCACAGCCTTCGGAAATATTTCCTACATGCACCAGGTGAAATCCTGCACTTTCAGCGGGTTTGGCCTTCTGAGCTGCCGCTTGTTCCAGGATGGGAGAAACGGCATTGTACAATACCATATAAGCACGCGCATGCCGTTGGTTCAGGTAATCGCCAACATCTTCACTGGCCACGGTAACCAGGTCTGATTGTTGAATCACCGCCAGTTCACAGGCTCTTTCGTAATCCATCCTGCGCGCATCGAGTTGCCTCATGCCGTAGTTGAAACCTTCCGTCCATTTATCGCGGAAATCGCTCACCAAAACGAGGCCTGGGAATTCCTTTTTCAGCAAGGTTCCATAGTAAAGGTAGCTGAATGGTGCGCCGGTAACGATACAAACATCGATGCCGTGTTGTTGGATCAGCCGCCTGCAGTTGGACAAGAACCGCTGTTCGTCGCGCTTGCCCAAATCATAAATGGTACCCCGCACAGCCTGAAGCAGCCGCCAGCGCCACCAGCGATACTGGAGCTTCCCAAACAAGTTGTTGGGTGTTTGGCTGATGCATGCCGGATATTTGGTTTTGAACGTATGCACTTGCGTGCTCCATTCCTGAAGTTCTTCGGGCAAATCCTGCCTGGTTGTGAGGAAGTGAACCTGTTCACCTGCTTCGAGCAAAGCCCGGCCCAACAAAGCCCAACGCCTGCCGCCCACCCCGTTCTTCGTGCCCAGGTCGTAATTTATGATGAGTACGCCACCCTTTCCCTGTCGCATTTTATACTTCCTGTGATGATTTTCCCGGAGCGGTCTCAGAAACCTTTACCGCAGGCTGTCCGAAATAGGTTCCCGGTTCAGTGAGGTTTCTGGTAACAATGCTGCCCTGACCAATCATGATGTGGTCTCCAATTTTTACTTTGTTACGGATGGTAGCGCCAATGCTGATAAACGCGAAGTCGCCAACATCCACCGAACCCGCAATAGATACATGGCTGGTGAGGATGCAGTGTTTTCCGATGTTGCAATTGTGGCCGATGTTCACAAATGAACCGATTTTGCTGCCGTAACCAATAAGCGTGGTGTCCATGGCTGCCCGGCGCACCGTGCTGTGCGGACCAATATCCACATAATCTTCCAGCACCACTTTCCCCACCTGAGGAAAGGGAATATACCTGCCCAGTTCTTCGTCAAATTCGAGGCCCAGACCTTCCGTACCTAAGCTTGTATTGTTTCGGATGATGCAGTGTTCGCCGATGATTGTTCCTGACATGATGGTGCTTCCCGAATGAACCACTGTTCCATTGCCAATCTGCACCTCGCTGCCAATAAACACGTAATCGCCAATATGGATGTTGGGATTGGCCCGGTGCATACCTACATGATTTTCAGCGATGGCATCCTGCTGAAAGCACTTGTGAAACGCACGCGCATAAATCAGCCGTGGTTTGTCCGTGGTGCTCATCAAACACAGGTGCGGCATTGAAGCCTGCAGCGCAGCGAGTGATTCATGCACGATCACATAACCACAGGTAAACTGATTCAATACCTCTTCTGTACCTGCCCAGCACAAACTGTTTTTGTTGTGGTAGCCTGGAAAAGCAAGATGCGTAATAGGCTCCTGCGCCTGACCGAGGATGTTCAGGGACAAGACTGCAGCCAAATCTTCAGGGTGCATGGAGGTCATGTGAGAATCTGAAGTAGTAGGGTTAAATGTCTTTCAATTCGATTCCGTAAACGGTTTTCACACCGCGCTGTTCGCGTTCTGCCCTGCGCCGGATTCCTTCCTGGTAATAGGCTTCCAGAGAAGGTGCCGGGTTGTTGTAAAATCCGAAGCGCTTTTTGCTTTCTTCAGAAAGATGATTGGCAAAACCGTTTCCACCCAGGATTTGATCCCATTGAAACTGTGGTTTCATGAAGGATTTGCGCAACACATTCGCGATACAGCGTCTTTGTCCGCCGTTGTGGTTGATGCCGCTGGCATGAAAAGTCAGGGAATTGAAAAATAATACGGAACCAGCCTTCATGGTCACCTGCTTTTTATGCGTTTCGATATAATCGTCGGAAGGCCTGTTGCGCAGCAAATGCGAACCCGGCACAAACCAGGTTGCGCCGTTTTCCGCAGTGGTATCATCCAAACAATACAACAGGTTCAGGCTGAGCATCACTTCCGGTGTAAACAGCGGAACATCGCGGTGAAACAGCGTTGTTGGATGTGTGAACCTGCGGGATGTGTAGAAGCCATTGAACGAATAATACAGGTAGTCGCCCAATAGCTCCTGTGCAACCTCCATGACGGGTTGTACCGCTGCCAGAGGCAGAAAAGCCTCATCCAGGCTGATGATGCAGCGCAGGGTTCCCAGTTCATTCTCATTGATTTTTGAGGAGTCAAAATGGGCCTCGTAATGTTCAATTTGACGGTCGAAGGCGGCCTGCATGGCGTTCAGGTCGTTTTGACCAATCACGTTTTCCATAACCGCGTAGCCATCGCGCTGAACGGCTTCTATGATGTTGGGGTAGTTCATGTTTGGGGTTGAGAGGTGTTGTTATCCAAGGGTTCCAAAGGATCGGGACTTCGGTTTGGCGGCAGATTGTGTGTTCGAAATTACGAAACTGAAAGTTTCCTGAATCCTCGGATGAGGTTTTCCTCAGAATTTCATGCGCACCATTTCAAAACACTCGGCATAGCGCTCATGGATTTGCACGCCACGCATGTGCGCCCAGCCGCGAATATATTCATCGGTCATGTAGGCTCGATGCGCCTGTGACTTATACGCTTTGATGGCTGTCACCTTGCGTTCTAGATGTTTTTCTTCCAGAATGGAAAAACTGGTTGACTGAAAGGTGAGGTTGTTCCAAGGCAGCTCGTAGCTGAACAGGTTACACAGTTTAAATGCGCGCAAGCCTTCCTGGGCAATGGTATAGTGATCCTGGTGCACATCGTTCACGGAAGGAATGAATACCACCTGAGGATCAATCTGTTTTTTCAGTTTGAGGATGGTGTCCAGGATATCCTGACGGCGGAAGTTGAAGGTACGCACTTCAAAGTCGAACAGGTGCAGATGATCGGCCGGAATACCCAGCGCTGCCGAGGCTTCTTTCACTTCTCGAATCAGAATGTCGGAAGGAAACTCGGGGCGCACGGATTGCTGGCAGGCGGAGAAGGCCGCGCAGTGAACTTGGTTCCCGTGATCCAGCAATTTGGCAATGGTTCCACCGCAGCCCAATTCTGCATCATCGGTATGCGGTGCAAGTACCAATATGCGTGTGTTTTTTATTTCAATCATGTTTATGGGAAGGATGTGTTTTGGATGTTCCGGCCTGAACAGGTAATCTCAGGCCCGTTTCAGTTTCAGCGCTTTCAGGATGCGGTTGATGCCCGTAACCAGTGTGAAGTATCGCTGCCAGAGCGGCTTGTCGGTTTTGAACGATTCGTGCTTCCGCACCGGGCCCTGCATGATGGCTTCAAACGCCTCTTCCGAAAGGCCAAATTTCTTCAGCACAAACTGTTTTTCTTCGTTCAGTTCTGCTTCATCATACAGAGGTTTTTTCATTTCCTCCAAAGCTTCTTCCCTGCTGATCTGTCCGGAACAAATCAGGTTTGACAGGTGGCATTTGCGCTTGTCCACGCCAAATTTTCTGGGCAGGATGTAGATCTGATAAAACTTCGTGAACACGCTTTCAAAATGTTTTCCGCCATAGTCACGCCAGCCCAGTTCGGCGGTAATCAGCTTTTTGGCTTCGTCTTTACGGTAAGGCAGGTAGTTCAGCACATTCACATTCTCTATTTTCAGGAAGATGTGGTACCAGAGTGCGCCGGCAAAACCGAGGTGCGGATAGGTTTTCAGCTTCTTTCCACTGCCAAACTTTGCATAGATGTCGCGGATGTTTTCGTAATCGCGTTTATTGTACGTCCAGCCTTTGGGCATGATGGCCTCGGTGGCGTAGTTGTAGCCGTTCAGCGTATATTTTATTTTGTATTTGTGTGCCAAACGGTAAATGATGGCATAGATGGCGTGGTCGGTGAGCACTTCTATGTCAATCACACCGGCACGCAGGTATGCGAGTTGCAGTTCGCGAAACTCTTCCCAGTCTATCACATGGGTATGCAAATCCCAGCCCAGGCGTGTGCAGATGTTTTCAATATTCTTCACCGCCAGTTCGCTGTTCCAGCCGTTGTCCATGTGCACCACCAGCGGACGCAGTCCTTGTTGGTGCGCCCACCAGGCAAGGTAGCTGCTGTCGGTGCCGCCGCTCAGTCCGAGGATGCAGTCATAGCGCTTGCCTTTGCCATGCGCCTTCATTTGTGTAACCGTGCGCTTGAGGCGTGCCTCCGGATTTAAAGGCTGGTTGTTGAAGGCATTGATGGTTTGCACATAACCGGTGCAATAAGAACAAACGCCTGCTTCATTAAAGCTGATAACAGACGTATCGCTGCTGTTCAGCAGACATTGGGTACAGGTTTGTGGATGCTTATGTTCAGCCTTACTCATTGGTTCATTTTATTGTTGGGAAGCTGCGCGCGTTGATCAGCTTAAATAGTGCATGAGGGAAGTGTAATTCTGTGATTCAGAAAAATGTTCCTCCCAAAACCGGCGCACACCGGCCCGAAATTTCGGGGTATTCAATTTAGAGGTTAAAAATCCGTCCAGCATGGCGGCCACTTCCACGGGGTCAATGTTCACGGGAAGCAACACGCCGGTTTCGGGTTGTACGATTTCCCGGCAGCCACCGGCATTGGTGGCAATTACAGGAACACCGAAGCTGATGGCTTCCATGATGCTCACGGGTATTCCTTCATTTTCCGAAAGACTGATAAACACACTGGCCGCCTGCTCCCGATACAGCGAAAAAATGGCGTTGTTCTCAAGGGCACCGGTAGGTTTCACTTCAATGTTCGGATGTTGCTCCAATTGTTGTTTCAGAGCCATGTATTCG
>JBEDND010000215.1:0-8156 GCA_041170785.1 Bacteroidota bacterium
CAAATCAAAGAGTTGATTGAATCATTAGGCATCGTTTGCCCCGTGAGTGGCACCAAGAACTGGACCGATGTGCGGCAATTCAACCTGATGTATGCCACACAAATGAGTGCCACCGAGAACGGGGAAGACAGTCTTTACCTAAGGCCCGAAACGGCTCAGGGCATTTTTGTGAATTTCCTGAATGTACAAAAGACCGGGCGGATGAAAATTCCATTTGGCATAGCGCAAACCGGCAAGGCATTCCGCAATGAAATCGTGGCCCGCCAATTCATCCTGCGCATGAAGGAATTTGAGCAGATGGAAATGCAGTTCTTCTGCAAGCCTGGTACAGAGCTGGAATGGTACCGCTATTGGAAGGAAGCTCGCATGAAATGGCACCTTTCCTTGGGAGCTGATGTGAAGCATTATCGATTTCATGACCACGTTAAACTGGCCCATTACGCCAATGCCGCTGTAGATATTGAATTTGAATTCCCCTTCGGATTTAAGGAAGTGGAGGGAATACACAGCCGCACAGATTTTGACTTGGGCAGACACGAACAATTCAGCGGCAAAAAGCTGCGCTACTTTGACCCTGAAAGCAACGAAAGCTATATCCCTTATGTGGTTGAAACCAGCATTGGCCTGGATCGTTTGTTTCTGCTCACGCTTTGCCGTTCCTTTCAACTCGATGCAAGCGGCACCGAGCCACGCACCTTGTTGTCGCTCCCTCCTGCCCTTGCACCGATTAAAGCCGCCATTCTGCCATTAATTAAAAAGGATGGATTGCCTGAACTGGCTGAGAACATATTTAATGACCTGCGGTATGACTTCGCCTGTTACTACGAAGAAAAAGATACCATTGGCAAGCGTTACCGACGTATGGATGCCATTGGTACGCCTTATTGCATTACGGTTGACCATGACAGCCTCGCGCACGACGATGTCACGCTGCGCCACCGCGACAGCATGCACCAAGAGCGCGTGAAAATTTCTGCACTGCGTGATATACTGCATGGAACTACCAGCATGAACAGCTTGCTGCGCAGCTTGTAACCAGGTACGCAAAAGATTTACAGCATTCATCAAAGAAAAAGGCAACGATTTTCACGTTGCCTTTTTCTTTGAAAGTTGAGGTTTTCTATCTCTTACCGAATGGCGGGAACCGGAGGTTTGACATTGTAAATCCAGATGCCCGGAATGTCAAGATTGGTTTCCTTAAACCTTACCACATCTGCCTGTTCGCGGGTATCACCACGGTAGATATATACATAGTAATAACTGGAGCGAACATCGCGGAATTTATACGCAGCAACACCCCTGGAGTACAACTTACGCAACAGGTGATCTGCATTGAGTTCCCGTGCATAACTTCCTACCACCACGTAATAACCCGGAGTGGTTGGTTTGTTGTTGCTTACTGTTGGGAACATCATGGTAGAAGTATCAATACCGGGACGCAGCATCTTCATCTCTTCATAATTGTGCACCATCAGCGTATCCCGTTTTTTTACCACCGGTTCAGTTCTGGGCTTTACGGGCTGCTCTTTCACAACTGTGGGCTCCTGCACCGTTGTTGTTGTATCCAACACTTTGGGTGTCACTGCCGCCGCCTCGGCCGGAGTTGCCACGCGTGCATAACCCAAGGAAAACGATGTAAAGAGTTCGTGGGTAGCACCCAACTGTGTATTGACTGAAGTCATGGGAGCTACCCATGAATAACCCACACGGAATACATCGCGGATGTTCATGCCTCCCATAGCCCCGCCAAGCCTGTTATCGGTAAACACCGGACCGGCCCAGATTTTTTCGCGGTAATTTACCATAGCATTCGCCTGAATACGCGGATTTTTAAGGTCGTACAAAGTAACCAGCAATGAAGGCTCAATGCTTACTTCCAGGCCAAGGCGAATTTTGTGCATGGCCAGCGCATTCACGATGCTTTGCAACTGGAAATCACTTCTGAAGCGGAAATAGTTGTAGTCAAAGCGAGGCTTTACAAAACGGCTTCCCGAGATTCCAACCTTAAAATCACCGGTTTGGAACATGGCTGAAGCACGCATGTCCAACCGACTGGTTCTGGTACCGAGTAGAATGGCTTCAATAACTGCATCATCGGGATCATTGTAAATGGCCCTTGAAAGGTCAAACTTCTGATTCAGCATTCCCAAAGCCATGCCTAAATGCAGGTTTGCGCGGTCATTCAGCTGCACGGTGTACACGTATGATGCGTTCCAGTTTTGCAGGTTGGAGAACCCTATTTTCTCCTGCGTAAACTGAATCCCGAAACCCACTTTTTTGTAGGCTACCGGCACGGCAATATTGAGCGACATATTCTCCGGGGTTCCGGGAATATTCGTGTACATGTGGTTGTAGAAGAGGCTCACACTGCCAAGCCCACGGCTGTTGATGGCTGCCGGCGAAACCATTGAGGGCTCCAGGCTGAACTGATCAAACCTGGTGGTTGTTTGCGCAACTACCGATCCGGTAAGCAGGCCCAACGCGAAGATGATTGTTGATTTTTTCACAGTACGACCCTCCTGATTACCTGATGATTTGAACATATCCTTTATATGGTTCCGGCTCAAACGGACATTCCAACTGATAGAAGTAAACCCCTTCAGGCAACTTCGTTCCGCGGAATGTTCCATCCCAGTCATTGTTGTAATTGCTGGCACTAAAAACCAGTATTCCCTGATTGTTGTATATGCGCACCGAACAGAGGTCGGCCATGGGCAATTCTTTCAAGTCCCAAACGTCATTCTTTCGGTCGCCATTGGGTGTAATCAGGTTTGGAATGCGGATAAATCCAGGCTCGGTAATGTCAACAAATACAGTGTCATATCCAATACAGCCATTGCTGTCTGTGGCTTCCAGGTAGAATGTTGTTGGCACCAAAGGCCTGCTCTTCGGATTTTGCACACCTGGGTTGTCCAGCGCAGAGGTAGGTTTCCAGTTATAGGTGCTTCCTCCGCTGCCGTTGAGGTTGATGAAACGTCCTTTCACCAAAATGGTATCAGTTCCCGCAGAAACCTTAGGCGCAGGGTAGCGTTTTACCAAGATGCTGTCTTCTACAAAACACTGCGGACCATTAAAGGACCTCACGCGGTATAAACCCGGGGTACGGAACAGTCGGGTCCGCATGGTTTGATTGTCATGCATCCACATCACAGATGTGCCGCCACTAACATCCACCAACAGTGAATCGCCGGGGCAAAACGGATTATTGGCGCCGGCGGTAATCGCAATGGTAGGTGTTGCAGCAATCGTTACCTGACGGCGCATCGAATCTGCACAACCTTCAGCATTCGTAACTACATAAAGTACACTATAGCTTCCTGCACTCATGTATTGATGGTCCACAGAATCACCACTTCCACCATTCATATCTCCAAAATCCCAGGTTCTGCTTACAATAGGACTGGCAGAAGTGCTGGCGGAATCACGGAATTCTGTGATTTTGGGGAAACAAGGTGCGTTCACACGGAAGCCGGCATACACCCGCGCTTTAACAATATAAACACGGGTAATGCTGTCCTTACATCCATTTTTGGTTTCCAGAAGCAACTTCACCACTTTGGTTCCGGAGTTCAAATAGGATTTGGATTTATTGGTGAAATAAGACTGGGTTCCATCACCCCAATAAAACCAGCCATCAAGGCCCTGGCCCTGAAAATTCTGGCTGTAATCCGTGAATTTGAAATTGTTTCCGGGGAAGCACTGCATGGAATCATTGCCCGGAAGTCCCGGAGTAAGTGCAAACGAAGCAATGGGTGCGCGGAAGATGGTTACATTCTTGCGTATTGAATCAACACAGCCTTGCAGCGAGCGCACCTCCAGCTTGATGTCGTAAGTTCCTTCCGTGGGGAAATACCGCTGCGTAATCTTCTTGTTGGAGAAGAAGGTATTGCCCTCATACCAATTGAAGCCCACCAAAGAATCACCCGGGCCTTGTATGGATTCGAGTTTCAAAGTATCGCCCTTACACAGATTCGAAGTAGTGAAGTCCGGTATTGGAATGGCA
Organism: Bacteroidota bacterium; assembly: GCA_041170785.1. GTDB lineage: Bacteria > Bacteroidota > Bacteroidia > NS11-12g > UBA955 > REEB481. The sequence goes on from JBEDND010000215.1 coordinate 4,004, forward strand.
TAAACATCCACTTTACGCAGCAAGGAATTGCTGCATCCTGCAGAAGATGTTACAGAGAGCACCACGTCATAAGTGCCGGGTGCACCATAGGTATAGGTGAAATTTTTCAGCGATGTGGTAAATCCGTCGCCAAGGTCCCAGTTTCGTGCTACAATGGAATCAGATCCAAAAACCACACTCAGATCTTTAAAGTTGATGGAATCTCCAAGACATACGTTACCGGCACTGAAGTTAGCAAGTGGAGCGCGCAGCAGGGAAATCACGCGTTTGGAAGTGTCACTGCGCCCAAGGGAGTTAAAAACAACCAGGGTTACGGTGTAAGGGCCGGTACCGGGAAAACGGAACACCGGGTTTTGGAGGTTTGAAGTGTCATCGGTTCTGAATGGCACACCAAAATTCCAGTGCCAGCGGGTAAGCGTTCCCGGGAATGTAGCTGAGGAATCCAGGAACTGTATGTCTGTTTTTTCGCATTTGCCGTTCCAGCCGAAATATGCAAATGGGAAGCGTGCACCCAGCGGATTAAAACCGTCGGTGGTGTTGGCAAGGGTAAAATATCCCACCGAATCGGCTGCCGTGGTTGCTGTGATGGCGCCTGTTGGGGCGCCTGTTCCTACCCCGCCTAAATTCTGCCAGGGCAAGCCCACCTTGCGAAAGGCCACACGCAGCTTAGAAGTTTGAAAAACTTCGTCGTTATTGGTGGTATCGTCGTAGTTAAGCGTTGGAAAAATGGAAGAAGGAACGGCCAGTCCAATCTTGGAAAGTTCCCAATAATGGACCAGCGAAATATTCTTAATCCCTGCAGGAAGTGGCCCTGTAGGCGCTGCCGATGCATATACACGAACTCCGTATGCCGTGGTTGCCATTACATTCTGATTGAAGGTAATGAGCATGGGCCGGTAATCGGTTTTGTCTCCTACAGGATAGAACAAGGACGCGCCAGAAGTCAGGGAATTTTCAATGTACAACCTGCCATCCACATAACTGTTGCTGCTTCCGCCAATGATTCTTCCTGTTACTTGAACAATGAATTGCAGCAGCGGACTGCTGGCATCTACTTTTCCATTGGTCAGCACCAGCGAATCTCTTACCTTGAACGTACTTCCGACCAGGTTGAGGGTGATTCCCGCAGTATCTATCCAAAGGGTGCGCACCTGAACATTGGCAAACTGAAACACCAAGGATTTGGTGATGCGCACCGACTCATTGTACGTGCCATCAGCCATATAGATGTTATCGTTGGGTGCTGCGATGCGCAGCGCTGCATTAATGGTTTTTTTAGGCCCTGTGGTACCGCCCATGAACGTTCCTTGCTGACCATTCCAGGCATCATTGCCGGAAACGACATCAACGTAAACAGTAGCTGCCTGCAGCAGGCCAAAGTAAAGGGAGGCTGCGCAAAGAACACCTATGCGAAGGTTGCGCGTCCAATATGTTGTTTTCATCAGTCTAAGGGCAATATTAGGTCTTAGACTGATTCCGGCAAGTCTAGTTGCCTGAAGCACCCCTTAAGATATACACATATTCACACGTGCACGCAATTCATGTACCCAACATTTGGGTTCACCTTAACCTGCTTCCGCTTCAACAGCAACCACTTCGGGCACCATGCGGCGCAGTAGATTTTCGATGCCTGCCTTCAGGGTCATGGTACTGCTCGGACATCCACTGCAACTTCCTTTTAAAGTTACCGTAACAATGCCTTCCTGAAAACTTTTAAAGTCAATGGCGCCGCCATCCATCTCAACCGCGGGGCGCACATGATCTTCGAGCAACTGTCGGATTTTGCGTTCTATTTCAGTTTCCTGCTCAGGTGTAAGCTGCTTCAAGGGATGCACAATATCCTTACCCGATTCAATCCACTCCTGCAAAAAATTGCGTACATCAGGAATCAGGTCAAACCACTCATATGTTTCATTTTTGGTAATGCTCACAAAATTGTTCATGATGAACACACCGTTTACAAATGGTAATTCAAAGAGGGCCTTGGCCAGCGGTGCATCATCTGTGGAATCCGCAGTGCGGAAATCTGCGCTGTCATTGGGCAACAACATCTTGTTGCACACAAACTTCATGCTCGCAGGGTTTGGAGTCGCCTCGGCGTATATCGTGATTACTTCGTGCATCTGCTTTTCCATCCTTATTTAGAATTGTTCTACAAAAATAGCCAAATTTCCTTGTCATCGCCGAATGATGCCGAAACGATAGATTTTTCCCCAAAAAAAAATAGAAAGGCACATCTTCAGATGCACCTTCCGGTTTTGCTGTTAACAATGAATGCACTGTGTTTAGCGCACCAACCTATTCTTCTTCAGGCTGTCGCCATATTGCTCCCTGAATATACGGGCATCTTGGGCCAGGTTGCTCAGAAATTCACGTTCATTCATTGGCTCCCGAAGGTTGTGGCCTTTGTAGGAACTAAAGACAGATGCCGCCGGGTTGGATTGTTGCATGCTGTTTGCCTCACCGATGAGGTAAAAAGTTGCATTTAAATTAGCCACCCGAACCATGCTTATGGCGCCTTGCAGTTTCGGATTTAATAAAAATAAGGTGTTTAACTCTTCTGTAACAACACGATCGCCCAAACCGGTGATGGTAAATTGTGCATCCTGCTGACTCAGGTAGGCCACAGCAATGACCGACCCATTGTGGAGGTAGGGCACCAGCATATTTCCTTCTTCCGTGGCCATTTTGTAAAGATTCATGCCGGTATCTGCTTGTATAAGCACATCCGGATTCAGGCTCAGGATTTTGATTCCGGCAGCAGGCGCTGCATTCCGCAGGGCTTCTTTGTCAATGGCCAAATCAACCTTTTGTTCAATAGCCGCCAACATATCTGACTGGGCTGCCTTGCCTGCGTCGGCAAGGGTAGGAAACGAATTGGGTCGTTGGCCATCATCGGCTTTCTTCTGGTTCATCTGGGTACAACTTGCAATTCCAGCCGCGCACAAGATGTATAGTGTTTTATTGAAATTGGTCATGTTTTCAGGGTATTAAGGGGTTTTCTTTTTGATGTCATAAAAGGTCGTCCAATGGGTTGCAGATCCCGCGGGATCAACATATTCTTCGTAAGTGATGATGCGCTCTGCTCCGGCACATGGCGCCCAAGGGTCATTCAACACCAGATAATTGGTTCCTGCAAGGGTAATGTAACCTTTGATCACCAATACATGCCCAACAACTCCGGGTGTTCCATAAGCATAACCCATGGGCTTTTTGCTGCAGAAAATCTGCTCCCTCAATTGCTGCCAGCTTAATGCCGTATCCTTTTCAGTATGCGAAACGCCGGCAAAATCAAGCATCAGCCATCCGGGCCTGTTGCATTCGTCGCGTTTTGGACAGGTAGTATTTGGGGTTTCCGGATCGCAACAGTCGGTGCGGCCAAATCTTTCATTTGCCAAGGCACATTGTGAAACCGCTATTCCCAAGTGTTGGGCCAGCATTTGCGTAGTGGCCGCCCAGCACCAATTCCCGGTTTCCTGCGGCCGCAGCGTACTTGGCACATTTCCTGAAATTTCCGGTTTACAGCAGCTGCTTAGCTGGAACCACCAACCCACAATAATCAGGATGGATAGTAATTGGATACTTCGTTTCATTGCTTTAACCATTAATAAGGTCAAAGCTACGCGCACCCGAAAGCAGGCATTAATTGCTTTCACCACCGCATGTGGGCGCACCATGAATGGTCATTTTGCCATCATGCAAGGCATATGTCGCTGAGGCATTATACATGCCATTCGGAAGCATATCACACAATTTGCTTGATGGAATACCTCATCCTTTTCGCGAATCCGCGTTGCGGTAAAAACGATGCATGGCCAACACGTGCGGAAAGCTGAGGCAGGAAAGAAAGATGAAAAACAACCCGGTTGCTCCGTTGATTTCACCAAATCCACCCCAGTAGAAGCTCAATCCTATCAGCACGGCACCCAGGTTAAACGGAATGGCCTTTCGGAATAAGTACACCGGCTTTGCCTGAAACCTTTGCAGTAACTGTATGGAACTTTTCACGCTGTGGTCGGCGATGAAATAAACACCGAACGTGAACAAGAGCGGCAGCGTGAGGGCCGGAAAAAGATATAATCCTGAAAGGCTACGCAAGCCTCCTGTAATCAAATATATCGCCCCAGCTACCCAGCCTAACCAATGGTATGAT
>JBEDND010000216.1:0-3695 GCA_041170785.1 Bacteroidota bacterium
TTTCACGCTGTGGTCGGCGATGAAATAAAGGCCAAACGTAAACAAGAGCGGCAGCAGCTGGGCCGGAAACAGGTATAATCCGGAAAGGCCACGCAAACCGCCTGTAATCAGATACAGCGCCGCAGCGACCCAGCTGAGCCAATGGTATGATTCTGGAACTACAGGCACATGCAATTCGTTTAATACGGCATTCAGTTCAGAAATATGGGTGAAAAGAATCAGTCCCAACATGGAACTGCCCCAAATGAAACTGATGATTCCCGGCGGCCTGCCCTGGGCATTGAATTCCGTTTCGCCAAAATGCCAGGCTGAATATATCAGAAACACCATGAGTCCGATAGGAGGACTTACATACCAGATCACGCCCATCAAGGCGGCAACAGCAAGGTACTTCAATACAAATACGGGCCTGATGGACGTATTTAAATTCCCTGTTTCCAATAAGTGGTCTATGGCTCCATGTGGCAATCCAACAAGCAATAGACCCGCAAGCAACAGGCCAACTGCTCCGGCTTCTGCACCCAGCCACAAAAGCATCCACAATACGCACAAAACCACCCAGGGTAACAATCCATGAACAGGAAAACGCAACCAAAAATCGCGGATTGCTGCATTGATGAATAAGCGTTTGGGGAGTTTGGACAGAATATTCAATTCATTCCATAATGATGCTTGTTCGCTCAAAAATCCGAGTACCCCGGGAATGGGCACCCTGCTGAATAACTGTTCGAAGATGCGCTTCCCCTCCTTGGGCTGTTGTTCCAATATGTTCAGCAACAAGCGGTCGTAGAAGGCATAGCGTGATCTTTTAACGGGTGGAACTTCACGACCCACAATGGCCGCTGCATGCCTGCATGCATTCATGAAGGAATATCCTGTACTCGGTTTGAGGTTCCCTGCCCTGGCTCCTGTTGCCACCCAATGTGCCGGTGTTTCTTCAGGTTCAATTCCTGCACTGCACATGGGGATATTGCCGCGTTCCAAGTCCTGAATCGTGAAACTTCCGTAATGCCTGCCGATGTATTCCTGCAACAGTCCTTCGGCTTCCGATTCCTGAATTTCTTCCGTCCCGAATCGCGTACATTCCACCAGGGCATTGCGGGCATCAAAAGGCAGCACATACATAAACTGGGTGCTGTTTTGCTGGGGAATGGAAAAATCCATCATCACAAAGCGCTGCGCATCGAATACCGGTTCTTCTGTGCGGATGTTCCAACCGATGAAGCTTTGATGCAGGTAGCTTTCATGCGCGCGCGGCTTGCGGTAACGCGGCGGACGGCTGTCGAAAACCTGCGTGGCTGTGATGGACTGCCCTCCTGCGGATAATTGCGCCAGATCCAAACCCTGGAAAGACTCATAAAACCATGAAAACGAATGTTTCCGGAGGATGGTTCGCGTATGCTCGTACAGATCTATACCCGAAACATGGTGGTAGCGATACGGCCGGATGGCTTGCGGCGGCGCAGTGCCCACCTGTACTTCATTCCAGGTTTTGGAAATCAACACTTCCAGACCGTAAGAAGCTACTTCTTCATCCGTGGCCCAAAAGCAAAAGGTGCGGTCATTGCGCTTTTTCAGATCGGGGTCAATGATGCCCAAGGATTTACCATCCAACATGCCTTGGCGGTCCAATTGCATCAACAGCAACGAATTGCCCGCACCCATTCCCAGGAAGAGGTAATCGAAATGCTGGTTCGAATTGGCAGCCGTCATGGATGAAGCAGGCATAAAAAGTTGATGTACAAGGTTGTATTGAGCGGCGCCGCGGTGTTGAACCAAGCGCTATTGCCTCAATGCCGAGGCAAGATAAGGCAATCATTTGGGTTTGCCTTGGGCAGCTGCTGAAGAAAAAAGCAGTTGCCCCACCGGGACAACTGCTTTGGCGCATTGATTGAATGAACAACTACAGCCGAAGTAAGGTTAAATCTATACTTAAGGTCGCGAATACCCGGTGAACATTAACATTGGCATTCGTATTAAGCACAGTGTTGGACAATACGCGTTGCTCGGGTGAAAACTGATAACCAACAGCCAACGTAACAGGCTTCGTTTTGGATAGACCAAATACTAAAGCGGCTGAAGGCGCTAATACAGAACGGAAATTAATTTTCTCCTGATTATTTACAGTCAATGAATCCCAGCTGTTTTGGCCCATTCTGTAGGACGTCATAGTTCCTAAATCAATGGGGCTGATGAACAAGCCACAACTTGAAACAACTTTATTCTTCCATGCTGTTCCAAATTCAAATCCCACAGGGGTGTAATAGCCATGGTATCCTGCAGCCAAACGACTGTTAGCAACCGTTTTATTGATGAGCCATTCCCTGCCTGCAGCATATCCAACATAGGCATTTATGGTGCTGTAGGCCCTCGGACGTTCCCCTATACGTTTCGTTCTGAAAGAACCAATCGGACTGGCAAAAGATTCAATGGCAGCAACCACTTCCTCGCTGCTTTTCACTTCAGCCATCGCAGCCGCGAAACTTAGAAAACGGACGGTTTTGGAATCAAGAATCGAGCTATCCAGAATCTCGGTAAACTGTAATATTGATTTTCGATAGTCTTTTGAAAGAATAGATTGTTGCAATTCAACTATTTTTTTCACCCCAATTAAACTTCTCTCCCATTTTGGGGATAAATCGGGCTCAAAATATTCCAGTGACTTGAAGAGGTCCTGTAAACTATTCAAGATTTTTATATAACCCAGACGGTATGCAGAGTCATTCTTACCTCTTAAACTTTGAATATCCGCTCCTAAATTTTTCAATCCTTGTGCCAATTCCAATATGGCACTCCTGTTAAGATCTACATGAACTATTTTCTTGTTATTGTTTACCTCCTCCTCCAATAATTCGTGGAATTTTTCATAGATAGGCTGGAAAGATATTAAAGAACTTAAGTCAGAAACGTCCTTTTCGAATTCTAAATTCTGCGTACTGTTTAAATAGTACTGTTCTGAAGCCAAAACAGCTAAAATATACAAGCAACTCTTCATTTTTTCATTTGAAATAACAGGCAAATTGTCCTTCATCTGTGCCAAAACCAGATAGGGATTCGAACCATTCAGCATCGCAAATATTCTTTCTAGTATGTATGTAGATAATATTCTTTGATCACTTTCCACCTTTCGACTTTCTAAATACTGATCAACGAGATGAGCTGCCTGTTTAGGAACTTCATTGTTAAGATCCTCTGTAAAGGCTTTTTGAAGCATCATCAACACATTTTTATCATAAACAACTGTATTATTAACCAACGCTGCAATATTTGGGAAAGAAGCCTTCAACACTTTAATTATTTCCGGGTTTACTGGCGTACATTTCCCATCCTCCACATTAAAGAATTTCTGCAAATCAACAAGCAAGGAGGCTAGAACCTCATCCTTTGCGCGTTGAATAAGGAAATCTGTAACTCCGTTAATTACTGCAGCCTGCCAGTTAAATCCTGATATTGAAGACAATCCGAATTCCGTTGGATTTTCATTTATTTTATCCTCCACTGCTCTCATATTTTTATCTTGGCTATGACTATCAGGAGGAACTAATGATTGACTTTCTTCAGAGACTTTAGGTAAACTATCCAAAGTCCTTTGAATAAGAGTCTTCGGTTCATTCTGAGCATACACCTGCGTCAAAAAGCAAGTGAATAATAGTAGGGTGATTATTTTTTTCATAGTTTTTTTGATTAAGCAATGT
>JBEDND010000217.1:0-5212 GCA_041170785.1 Bacteroidota bacterium
TGAGCTTCCATTCCCTGTGCGGAAACAGATTTCTGACCAATCCGGGAACGCGAAGGAAGAGGTTCAAACGCTGAGCACCATTTTATAGTGCGGGATATTGCACTCGTAGAATAACTCGCCAACGGCTTGGAAGCCTTGACGTTGATAAAGGTTCATGGCCGGCACTTGCGCATGCAGGTACACCGTGCGGTTTTTGGGAACATCATGCAGCAGTGCTTTCAGCAGAATGGTTCCAACACCCATCTTCCGGTAGTCGGGCAATACGGCGAAACGTTCCAGCTTGTAGCCATTTGTCGTTTCCCGCCACCGCGCAGTTCCTGCGGCTTTCCCTTCCACCAGCACCAGGTAATGCCTGGAGCTGACTTCAAATTCATCATATTCTTCATCTTCAGAAACCTGCTGTTCTTCAACAAACACCTTGCGGCGGATGGAGAAAGCCTGATTCAGTTCATGTTCTTTGACGGCTCTTATGACCTCTGTATTCACAACCTTGGCTAAACCTCAAAATTTGCTACTTTTGCCGACAATATCAACTATGTCGCAAGCAAACCTCGTTTCCCTCCTTGGTGATCAGGCCGAATACCTGCTCAATCACGAATGCAAAACCATTTCCAAAGAGCACCTGCACTTGCCCGGTGGTGATTTTATTGACCGTGTTTTTGCGCAATCAAACAGAAATCCTCAGGTGCTGAAAAGTTTACAAGCGATTTACAACAACGGACGTTTGGCCGGAACAGGATACATGAGCATCCTGCCTGTGGACCAGGGCATAGAACACAGTGCCGGCGCCAGCTTCGCGCCCAATCCCATTTATTTCGATCCTGAAAATATCATCCGTTTGGCGATGGAAGGTGGCTGCAACGCCGTAGCTTCTACATACGGAGTCCTTGCTGCCAATGCGCGCAAGTACGCACACAAGATCCCGTTCATTGTAAAAATCAACCACAATGAATTCTTGAGCTATCCCAACAAGTTCGACCAAATCATGTTCGGAACCATCCGCGAAGCATGGAATATGGGCGCCACAGCTGTGGGTGCAACCATCTATTTCGGAAGCGATGAAAGCGCAAGGCAGATTCAGGAGGTTTCCAAAGCCTTCGAAATGGCGCACGAGCTGGGTATGGGTACCATCCTGTGGTGCTACCTCCGCAACAGCGGATTTAAAAAGGATGGTGTGGATTACCATACCAGCGCTGATTTGAGCAGCCAGGCCAACCATTTGGGTGTAACCATTCAGGCCGACATCATCAAACAGAAACTTTCTACCAACAACGGCGGATACAACGCAGTGCAATTCGGCAAAACCCACCCAAAGGTGTACAGCGAACTGACTACCGATCACCCGATTGACCTGTGCCGTTACCAGGTGGCCAACTGCTACATGGGCAGGGCCGGTCTGATCAACAGTGGCGGAGAAAGTAAAGGTGCCAGCGATATGGCTGAAGCCGTAGCTACTGCCGTGATTAACAAGCGCGCCGGTGGTGCCGGACTGATCAGCGGTCGCAAGGCCTTCCAGAAGCCCGTTGCTGAAGGCGTAGCTTTGCTGAACGCCATCCAGGACGTATATCTGAATCCGCAGGTAAGCATCGCCTGATTCTGTCAGGTACCCCGGAAAGACCCACACGAACTACGGTTATGGAATTTGAAGAAGAAGACAGCGGCGAAAAGCCAAGTTGGTTTCAGCGTGTTCGCGAGAACATCGTTACCAAAACCAAAGATAAAAAGTTCACGCCCGATGGATTGTGGGAGAAATGTCCGCGGTGCAAGGCCATTGTGCCCGCCAAAGACATCATCAACAACTGTTACGTTTGCACGCAGTGTGAATACCATGTAAAGATTGGATCTAGGGAGTATTTCAATATTCTTTTTGACGAGGGTAATTTCACCGAACTGGATCCCAACCTGAGCAGCGGCGACCCCCTGCATTTCACCGATACCAGTTCGTATGTGGATCGCATCCGCGTGAGCCAGACCAAATCAGGGCTAAAAGATGCGTTGCGCAGTGGAACCGGCACCATGAATGGCATTCCTGTGGTGATTGCATGTATGGATTTTGGATTCATTGGCGGTTCTATGGGAAGTGTGGTAGGAGAGAAAATTGCCAGAGCCATCGATTACGGACGCCTGCACCGCATGCCGGTTATTGTGATCAGCAAATCAGGGGGCGCGCGCATGATGGAAGCGGCTTTCTCGCTGATGCAAATGGCTAAGACAAGTGCCAAGCTCGCATTGCTTGCGCAGGAAGGCATTCCTTACATCTCCATACTTACGGATCCAACAACAGGAGGCGTAACCGCTTCCTATGCCATGTTGGGGGATTTCAACATCGCCGAACCGGAAGCACTTATTGGCTTTGCCGGTCCCAGGGTAATCAGAGAAACCATCGGAAAAGATTTACCCAAAGGATTTCAGAGCTCCGAATTTCTGCAGGAACATGGTTTTGTTGATTTCATCGTGAAGCGATTTGAGATGAAGCAGAAAATAGCCGGCTTATTGAAACTGATCTGGGAGCCCAAATCCAATTAATGCACCAAACAACAATAAAAACTATATGAACTTCCCCGAAAACCTCAAGTACACCAAAGAACACGAATGGGTTCGTGTTGAAGGCAATAAAGCCTGGATTGGCATTACAGATTTTGCCCAAAGTGAATTGGGTGATATCGTTTTTGTGGACATCCAGTCTCAGGATGGAGTCCTCAACCAAGGAAGCATTTTTGGAACTGTGGAAGCAGTAAAAACGGTGAGTGATTTGTACATGCCGGTAGCAGGAACCATCGTTGAAGTGAATGCATCTTTAGATGGCGCTCCTGAAAGCGTAAACCAGGATCCTTACGGCGATGGCTGGATGATCTGTGTTGAAATGAGCAATACCGCACAACTGGATGAATTAATGGATGCAGCAGCTTATACCGCTATGGTAGGCGCTTAATTTTCCACCATATTCGTTAAATCAAAGATGCCGGCAAATGCCGGCATCTTTGATTTAATAAACTGCCTATTTTTCTAAAGCAAAGGCGTTGACTGAAACAGGATGTTGAATTCGTTTTCACCTTTGCTGTTTACGCTATAGTCAATCCGGGCGCCGTGTAAATTCAAAATATGACGAACAATCCTCAATCCCAGCCCGGAACCCAATACCAAGCGTGCATTTGCCCCTCTTGAAAATGCATTAAACAGCCGGTCTGCCTCGGCATTGTTCAGTGTAGGGCCATTATTGCTGATAACTACCGTTATCTGGTCATCCCGATCCTGAATGATGCGCAGCAATGCCTCATGATTTGTGGAGTATATACAGGCATTCTTCAGCAAGTTGAGAAAGGCAATATCCAGCATGTCAGGAACAGCGGCAACCTGCAGTTCTTTGTTCACCTGTTTGCTTACTTCCGCAGAAAAAACCATGGAAAACTCCGGATGTAATAATTTAACACGTTCATACGCGCGAAAAATAATTTCATCCAAACGTTCTTGTGTGTAAAATCCGGTAACACCTTTTGCTTCGATATTGGCCAGCAACAACAGGCTGCTTACCAGTTCACTTAACTGATATACATCGTCCCTCAGTTTTCTGAGTTGCAGGCTTAAATTGGCATCAAGATCGCTGCGTTCCACCATGTTTTCGAGCTGGAAGGCGATTCTCGTTAACGGTGTACGCAGCTCATGGCTGGCGCTGGCAGCAAAATCCTTTTGAAGTTCAAAAGCGTCTTTAAGTCGTTCCAAGAGCTTGTTGAATGCCGCTGTAAGCAGTGTAATCTCATTTTTTGCGGAACCCACATGAATGGGCTCATTTAAGTTGCCGACGGTAATGGCGGTGATTTGCCGTTCAAATGTATCCAATGGCTTAAGCAAGCGCTTGATTAGGTAAAAAGAAAGCACCCAGATCAGGAAAATGCTGATGATGAAACTGCTTACCAAAAGGATAAGCAAGAAGTCAAGCTTGCTCCGACCGTATTTGTCTTCGGCTGTCATCAATACATAATAATTCCTGCCGTTTAAGGTGTATTTCTTACCCAGGTAATCTTGTTTATCCTTGGAATAATGGAATTCAGACTGACTGCGTAATAAGTTGAGGCTGTTGGTGTCGTTGCGCAGTGAACTGCTTACTATGGAAGCATAAATGACTTTAAACCCGCTGTCGAATACAATCGTTTGTTCGTTAAACAGCTTATTGATCATTTCCTGGTCAAACAGCTGCACCACTTGGGTGTTTTTTGCCTCTAATTTAACCAGCAGCATCAAGGTATTTTCTGCTTTTTGTTCCATTCGCGACAGGAACTCCTCTTCGCGGAATGAAGAAAAAAACAGATAAATGGAGGCCGCCGCAATGAAATAAATGATGGAGAAAGCAATGGCAACCCCAATCGTTACATTACGTTTGAGGGTCATTCTTTTCGGCTTTCAGATAATAGCCATATCCATGCCGTGTATGAATGAGCTTCACCACCGCATCTTTGTCGATTTTTCTTCGCAGGAAGTTGATATACACCTCTACCGTGTTAAAGGATGAGTCGAGGTGCGTATCCCATACACTTGCTGCAATTGATTGTTTGGGGATGGTTTTCCCATGGGCTTTAGCCAGCAGCAGCAACAACTTATATTCCTTTGGCGTGAGTTCTATGGTTTTGCCTCCGCGTTTCACCTGTCTGTCGCTTTCAAAGATTTCAAGGTCATCGATGATGAAGGTCGCTGATTCTTCGTGACTGTGCGCCCCCAAACGCCTTTGAATAGATTGTATGCGCAGAAATAATTCGTCAAAATGAAAAGGCTTTACCATGTAATCATCTGCGCCATACTCGAAAGCATGTCGTTTTTGGTTGATGTCGCTGTAGGCGGTCAACATGATGATAGGGGTTTTTTTGTTGTTGGAACGCACTTGTTGGCAAATTTCCAATCCATTAATCCCCGGAACATTGATGTCCAGAAGCAGTAGGTCTGGCTGACTGGCAGACTTTTCTGTGTCAAACCGATTTCCGTCTTCAACGGTTGTCACCTTCATTCCTTTCAGATTCAGGAAATTGGTGATTTCCGCTGAAAGAATCGGGTCGTCTTCAAGCAATAAGATATTCATGGTTGTTGGGCACTTGGTTCCCGTTGTTACCTTGAAAGCAATGATAAGCAATGGATATGATTATTTACAAGCAGCGGGATGTGCTCCTCGTTCCTTTTGCAAAAACGCCCTGCAGTACATCTGTGCTGCAAGGCGTTTTTGTGT
>JBEDND010000218.1:0-5040 GCA_041170785.1 Bacteroidota bacterium
GATAAAATCTTCAGCCAGGGTTGCATAAATGCGGTTCAAACCGTCGTTCCAGCCAAAAGGATTGGTCAGGGCATGCTGTATGGCCCAAAGCAGTTGGAAATCGGTGACGCCGGGCAGCCCGCTGTTCAGGGTTTGCCGGATGTTGTTTTGCACGAACCAGGCCTGAGTTCCCATGCCATTGACCCAGGTTTCGCCAAAAATGCCCAACTGCGGGTATTCTGTGAGCAGCGACTGGCATAACCTGGTCATGAATTCCTGATCGGGATAAGCATAGGTATCGATTCTATAGCCTTGCAATCCGGCATACTCTACCCACCAGAGGTACAACTGTGTGAGGTAGCGGTCGATATGAATATTTCGTTGATTCAGGTCGGGCATGTGGTGGTCGAACCAACCGTTGCTGTTGAGATTCCGTTCATGTTCCGATGCGTAAGGATCAAGCATCACGGAAGCGCGGTAATTGGTACGCGTGAATCGTGGCCAGGCATTGTACCATCCCGTATCGCGGCTTTCAAACATCCAATGTTTGTTTCCCGTATGATTCGGAATGATGTCCATTACCATTTTCATCTTACGGCTGCGCATGTCTTCCGTCAGCCTCAGGTATTCGTCATTGCTCCCGAAGCGCGGATCGATGAGGTAATGGTCGGTGATGGCATATCCGTGGTAGCTTTCGCGTGGTTGGTTGTTCCATTGCACCGGGTTGAGCCATAAAGCGGTGATGCCTAATTCCTGGAAGTAGTCCAAATGCTGGTGGATGCCTTTCAGGTCGCCACCGTGACGGCCTTTCAGGCTATCCCGTGAATAAATATCAGGTTGGGCCAAAGGGTGACGGTCGTTGGTTGGGTTGCCGTTGGCGAACCTGTCGGGCAGAATCAGGTACATGATGTCGGCACTGTTGAGTCCAGCCTGTATCTGCCATTGCCGGTTTCGTGGTTTCAATTCATAAGTCCAGCGCATCTCCCGGGTACCGCGTTTCCCCGGGATGTTCACCCGAAAATTCAGGGTTCCCGGGCGCGCATCACGGCTAATGTTCAGGTTTACGTAAAGGATGTTTTCGGCTGCACCCTTGCTGGTGCCCACAAAGGCAACCTGTTCATAAGGGTCCATGCTCAACACCCAGGAGCTGGCCTCGGGGCTGTGGATGATAATTTCCAAAGATTCACGGCTAAATCCACAATACCAGTGCGGTGGAGCCACATTATGCGGCATCAGCAGGTTTTTTGAAGCAGGCTTTTGGGCCAGCGTTGCTGCAATAAACAGGCGCAAGAGCAGTATGGTAAAGAAGGAGCGTTTCATCACGAGTTTAACTGGTAATTCATTCCCGGTAGTTGGGTAATTATGCCCTCAAGTTCCATGTTGAGCAGCAGATGTGCAAGTTTACTGCCTGAAAAACCTGTTTCGTTCAACAATTCGTCCACCGATTTGATGTTGTGTTGCAGGATGGAAACGAGGGTCTGTTCCTCTGGTATGAGGTTTCGAAACAAGGGGATTTGTTGCTTTACTGTTTGTTTTTGTTGGTTCCAGCCCATCATGTTGGCGATGTCATTTGCGGAACACACAAGGGCTGCCCGATTGCTGCTGATGAGCAGGTTGCAGCCGGCGCTGGCTTCATCCTCCGGGCGACCCGGAACGGCGAAAACATCGCGGTTATAGGAAAGGGCAATGTCTGCTGTGATCATGGCTCCTCCGTCGGTCATGCTTTCTACCAGCAGCAGGGCATCGCATAAGCCGGCGATGATCCTGTTCCGTTTGGGGAAATGTTCAGGGCTTAGCTTTATGCCGTGTAACTGATCACTGATGATGGCGCCACCACCATTGAGCATGTTTCTGGAAAGTTGATAATGGCTGGGAGGATACAATACATCCAGTCCATGTGCTACTACGGCCGCAGTTGGAATGCCTGCTTCAACGGCTGCATGGTGTGCCTGTGCGTCAATACCGTATGCCAGCCCACTCACAATGCTGCAGCCGTAAGCAGCCAGTGCTTGGGTAAAACTGGTGGTTCGGGCTTTGCCCTGTCTGCTTGCCCTGCGGGTGCCCACAATGCCTATCATACGTCGTGCATTTAGATCCATTGTTCCCTTTACAAACAACAATGCCGGACTGTCGCTGCAGTGTTTCAGCCGGAACGGATATTCCGGATCGGTAAAGAAAAGTGCCCGGATGCCGTTTTCTTGCACCCAGGCACATTCACTTTCGGCACGCGCCCAGTCCTTGAATTGCTTCACTGCGTTAGCCGTCTGTAAGCCAATCCCAGGAATTTTTTCAAGATGGTGCTGCTTCTCCCTGAAAACAGCCTCAGCCCCGCCGCAATAAGCCACCATCGCCTTGAGCAATACGTCACCAACTCCGGGAACGAGCTGCAGGGCAATTTGGTGTACCAAGGATTCTTGCATGCCTCAGGCAAATCAATGCAATCAACCCCATTGCAAGCGTGTGCAAGCGTTTGTAAATGTTTACAATTGATTCAATACTTTTTTCCTGCCATGCTGGGCGGCTTGCCACATCATGTACAGCAACAAGATGCCATACAGACTCGCTGCAAATACTGGGTTGAAATACCAAACTTCATAATTGGATAGCTCCATGCTGCGCAATACCATTTCCATATTCAGGAAATAGGCAAGGCTGAATATGAAGATGGGTAAATAGCGATGGGTTCTGATAGACCATAAACCCAGAAATAGCCATGCCGGATGGCTGTAACGCTCGTGCATTTGTGTGGGGAAGTAGAAGAAGCACAAGGCCAGGATGCTTCCGGCCAGTAAATAGTCATCCAACGCGAATTTTGGGAATGCACCTTCCTGAATCGCCCGAACAAGCCGTTTTCCGAATAAAAGCCAGGCGCCGAAAAGGGTACTGCCCAGCAGGAGCAGCAGCCCCCAGTTGTGGTAGCTGATGTCGGAAACCCAAGGGCTGCGGTCATCTGCCAGAACGGGGTTTGTTGATTCTGGCAGCACCAAATACCAGAAATTATAGGCGTTCATGCTGACACGCTGGAAAAAGCCCACCGAACCTATCACCACCCGCCACATGGGCACAATAGAACCACCAAGCAGGAAAGGCAGGATGAGCAGAACCTGAACGCCCAGCGCCAAAAGGCCGGTGCGCATTGCGTATTGCCATGATTTTCCGCGCAGCGCAACCCACAACAACCACAGGATGATGGGCAGAAATATGATCATCTGCAGTTTTATATTCAGGGCAAGGATATAGGCCGGAATTGCCCAAACAGCCCGGTTTTGCAGGAATAACTTCAGTGACAATAGGGTGAAAAACACCGGAATGGCATCAATCTGTCCCCAGTTCAGTGTATTGTAGAAGTAGGCTCCATTAAATACAAATAAGGCCCAATGCCGGTTGTTATAAGCGGTATGATGACACATGGAAAGCATCAGTACTACCGAGCCAATATCAAACAGTAGGGTATATAATTTGAGCACATGCAGGTGCTTTGAAGCTGCTTCGGCACTGCCCATCAGCCATACATGAAATTTGAGCAGGTACAGATAGCCGGGCAGGTAGTTGCAGTCGATGTCGTAGATGCGGTGGAAAGGTTGTGTGTCCAGTTGTCGCATCCAGGCGGCCCAGCAGGAAAAGTCGTAGCCGTGGCCGGAAACGGGCAGGTGGAAGGCGAGCAGCAGGAACAAGCCTCCGCTGAACCACCACAGGTGGCGGGGAATCGGGTTGAAATCAGGGGAAGCTGTGACGGGTTTCAGCGCAGTTTGTAGCTGAGGTTCACCGTGATTCGGGCGGTTTTCTCACGCGAATCGGTATTGAATGCGCCACCCCAGGAAAATTCTTCCGAAGAGTGCAAACCCGTTATCTGAAAGATGCCCATATCGGCGCGCTGCAGCTTATCCAAAGTAGATCCGGCCGCATCCACAATTTTCTGCGCCCTGTTTTTAGCATCCTCAGTAGCTCGTTTGATCAGGTCCAGTTTTAATTCCGCGAGGCGCGTATAATAGTATTCAGGTGATTGTGAGTTCAACTCCACACCCTGGTCGATCAGTTCCGTCACTTCTCTGGAAATCCGTTCAATGCCATCTACATCTTTCGATTCTACCTTCACACTTTGCATGAGTCTGTACCCTTGGAAAGTGCGGTGGTTTTCGCCATTGTAATAGTTGTAATCGTATTCTTGGTTGATGTCAACGGCAGAGAATACGATGGCGCTGTCATGAACACCTTTGCTTTTCAGGTAGGCCTTCACCTTGGCCTCGTCTTCTTTTAGGTATTGGTAGGCATCCTTAAGGCTCATGTTCATTTTGTTGAAGCTGCCGCGCCAGACAATCAAATCGCTGCTGAAGTTTTTTTCCGCCAGCCCAGTGACTTCCACACTTTCGCGCAGGCCTTTGTTGCGGATGCCGCTGCTCAGGAGCCAAGCGGAAATGCTGAGTGATGCAGCGGCGATGCTTACCGCCAGAATGGCATTGCGGTTCATGTATGTGTTTTTTTAACTGGTTTCGGAAAGGGAATCTTCAATAGAACGACACAAGCTGGAGAATATTTCTTCTACGGTGCCCATGCCGTCAATGGGCTGCAGCTTGCCTTGGTTTTTGTAGAATGACAGCAGTGGTGCTGTTTCATTGTTGTACACACGGAAACGGTTCCGAATGGTGTCTTCATTTTGGTCATCGGCGCGACCACTTACTTTTCCGCGTTCCAGCAAGCGGCGTGTCAATTCTTCTTCATCCACTTGCAATGCCAAAACCATGCTGATGTTCATGTCAAGCTTGTGCAGCATTTCATCCAGGGCCGACCCTTGGGCTTCGGTACGTGGGAATCCGTCAAAGATGAATCCGCGAGCATCCGGATGTTGCCGAACTACCTGTTCAACCATGCCAATCACCACAGCGTCCGGAACAAGTGCTCCCTTTTCGATATAGGCATTTGCTTGCTGTCCCAATTCGGTACCGGCTTTGCGTTCTGCGCGCAGGATGTCGCCGGTAGAAATATGTTTCAATTGAAAATGTGCCAGCAGTTTCTCGCTCTGGGTGCCTTTTCCTGCGCCTGGAGGGCCGAACAGGATGATGT
>JBEDND010000219.1:0-3989 GCA_041170785.1 Bacteroidota bacterium
TACCGGGGCAACAAAAAGAACTATATGCGCTTTTTTGTGTGGCTCGGCGCTTTAAGCTGCATGGCGATGTACTTTTTCACCGGTGAGAACGTAAGTACCGGTATCGCCACCCTGATGCTGGGAACCATCGGCTTCGCCGGAAGTCTGGTTTATTACAATTCATACCTGCCAGACATTGCAACACCCGATCGCTTTGACAGGCTGAGCGCACGCGGATATTCATTAGGTTATGCAGGAAGTGTACTCTTGCTGATCTTCAACTTACTACTCATCCAAAAGCCGGAATGGTTTGGTTTGGCTGGGACCAATACATTACCATCCAGGATATCCTTCCTTTCTGTGGGCATTTGGTGGCTGGCATTTTCCCAAATAACCTTTAACCGCCTGCCGGCAGTGCGCAACCGCAAAGAAGCTACGCTGCGCGAAATGGTGGGAAAAGGTTTTAAGGAATTGAACACTGCCTGGAACATGGCCAGAAAAGACCAAATGCTCATGCGCTTCCTCATGGCATTTTTCGTATTCAACATGGGTGTTCAAACCATCATGTACCTGGCAACCTTGTTTGGCAAAGACACCTTAAAGATCAGCACTTCGTACCTCATCGTCACCGTGCTCATTATCCAACTCATTGCCATCCCGGGCGCCATGTTCTTTTCATGGCTTTCGGGCAAAAAAGGAAACAGAACAGCTTTACTGCTGGCTACATTTATTTGGGTGCTGATTTGCCTTGCGGCTTATTTTTTGCCCGTGGGCGAAGAACTACCCTTTTTTATCCTGGGTTCTTTTGTTGGCTTGGTGATGGGTGGAATCCAAAGTACTTCGCGCGCAACCTATGCAAAATTCATCCCTGATACTCAGGATACAGCGTCCTATTTCAGTTTGTATGAATTTGCCGAGAAAACGGGAATCACGCTTGGTACACTGATATACGCATTGATTGACCACATCACCCACGACATGCGCAACAGTGTACTCATACTGATGTCGTTTTTTGTAATCAGCATCTGGTTGTTGCTTAGGGTAAACGACCGCAGGCTGCAAGGCCAGTCCTAAGTCGGGTGGTCACTCAGCGCAATAATAGCACCAAACCGTTTGCAGCTATAGCCCTTCCGGAAGCGGTTCTAAACTGAAGCGACCAGGCGTATGCACCGGAAGGGAGTACTGTTCCGTCGGCATTCCTCCCATCCCAACCCGTTTCAGGCAATTCACCTCGAAACACTTTTTGTCCCCAGCGATCGTAAACAACCAAGCTAAAATCTGCGACTTCCTCAGCGATGCTGACCCTAAATTCATTGTTTTCCTCCGGCAATCGCCCGTCGGGCGTGAATGCATTAGGCACAAAATAATTTAAGGGGGGATTCACCTTTACCTGTCTGACAGACTCATCAGCGCATCCAACTGCTGAAACAGCACGCAACAGGATGTCATAATCCCCGGGAGCCGGGAAGTTGACTACAGGCCGCTCGCCACGCTGCGTCCATCCAACCGCGCCCTGACCTTGTATCGTCCAGAAGAGTTTCAGTGAATCAGGACAAACCGAATTGGACTGTAAGGTTACTGTGGGATACTCCCAATCAATGACGGTTCCGGGGAATACGTCAAATGCAGCCTCGGGCCTGGCAAAAACGTGCACGGAATCGGGCAAGGACAATGTTTGAATGCAACCGTCAAGTTCCATATACAGGGCCAAGGGATAAAGACCCGGCTCATTGCCCGTGAAGCGATATAGGTGGGCACCTAAAGATTGAATCTGTGCAGTGCTGATCCATCGATATTGATCCGGAAAATGACCTGTTGGCTCATGCAATTGAATATCCGAAACAAACGGTGCACATCCGCTTGTTGCCTTGAACCGGGCCACAAGCAAGGGCATGGGCTTAATTTGGACGGTCAGGAAGGTATCTGCACTCGGACAAACATTCTCCGAAATGGCCGTGATCTGCAATGATGCACTTCCGGCTACTGGCAGTGGACTAAAACGCGTGTGAAATCCTGCTGTATTTGAAAGCGCATCTTCCTGGCTGCTGCTGAATTTAAAATTACTTCCATGCGTTGACTGCACGCGGACATCCAGGTATTCACCCGCACAAATAGATGCTTCATAGCCCTCAAGCTGGGTGATTTTAGGAGGAAGCACCGTTTCAAGTCGGTAGTGTATTGTATCGGCACAGTGACTTTGCGGATCTTCATAATGATACACGGCAAGCAATGATGCAGCCGCTTCAGGTATTTGCAACACGCGCCCCTGAACATTAGTGCCATACCAATAACCACCCTGGGGCGTGGCGTTCAATTCCAGCGTTTCACCCCTTGTTGCGCAGAGCACATGAGGTAATTGCCCACTCAGCGATAATGTTGGCTTTGGCAACACCTGTAATTGCTGACTATGCTCAATCAAACATCCTCCGCCCGACCAGCGATATTTGATGGAAATGCTGCCCGGAAGCAATTTAGAGGTCACCAAGGTATCTCCGGAAAGCATCAATCCATCGGCCTCCCAAGACCCTCCTGGAAGCCGCAATCCGCTTTCCCTGCGCAGGTCAAGCACGGGCTGACCCTCACATAAGTCTGGCAGTTTCCCGATTCCATGATTCGGCAGCTGCGTTACCATGATGCTCGCTGTATCACGACGCATACAACCGAATGCATCTGTATAAAAAGCTTCAAGTTCATGCACACCAATACTTCCCTGATGCCGCAATCTGTAATTTGGCCATTGACCGGTTAAGGTCGATGCTCCTTTGAGCATCTGAACATTCAACGCGGTTGTTGTTGCCCACAATGGGCGAAGCAATAAATCCGGCGCACTGCTGCAAATGGCCGTATCACGAAATGCGATGTGCTGATAGGGAAAAGGTTGAACCTGCAGGCGCTGCTTCACCGTACAACCCAAATGGTCCACAAAGAGAATTTCCTTGTTGTATGATTTCCATGGATCAATTGGCATCTGAAATGCATGCACAGAATCACCGGGTACGCCATCCCATAAATACATAAATGGTTTTGTTCCGCCTTGCACCTTCAGCATCGCCGTGCCCAACATCCCGGGGCAAAGTTGCGCGGGTGACTGAATGCCCGCAACCGGGCGTGTGAATGCAGGCAGCACAACACTGTCCTCTGCAATACTGAGGCATGAAGTAATTGCGTTTTTCAATTCAAGCTTCAATCTGAACCGCCCGCCTTCCGGCAACTGAAAACGGGTACGAATGCCTGTTTCCTGCCCGACCAATTCATCCTTACTGTTGAACAGATACCATTGGTAAACATGACCGGCATGTGCTATTGAAGCAGTACCTGTGGCGTCCAGATAGCCGCAGGTATCCGGTGTTAAAACCATTCCTGCTTTAACTTTTTCTGCTACCCGGATTCGGAAGCTTGAAAACGCTTTTAAGTTCAGCGGGCAAGCTTGATCGCGCACCGAAAATGTGATCCGGTAAGGGGTGCTGCGCACTTGAGCAGCATTTGGCGTCCAGCAAAAAGAAGCATCTGCGGTTCCGCGTTTCGAATTATTCTGTTTAAACTGAAACCCTGTAAAATCGGCATCCACCTGCAACTGCATCGAATCCTGCACACCCATAAATGCCGGGTCACTTCCATACACTTCAACACAGGATTCATCTCCGGCGCAATGCCATTCATCGGCACCCACGATCTTGAGGGATGGTGCCGCATTCTTCACCGACAACACCAAATATTGTAAGTCACGTCGGACGGTTCCTATCAGCGTCATCTCTCCGCCAATTCTTCTCCATTCCCGAACTTCCATGACCAAAAAACCTCGAGCTCCATTGGCTACAGGTGTAAATACCAGGTCGCCATTCAAGGAATCCAGATAAAGCCCTGTAGGCGGGTTTGCGCTTGGATTAACAGGACAAGGCACTGCACCACCACAGAATACCTCCAGCGGCTGTTTGGGTGTTAATCCGGACGGATACAGCACATTGCGTTCATAACCTTTCTGCGCAGCTACAAGATGATATGACAATGAG
>JBEDND010000220.1:0-7775 GCA_041170785.1 Bacteroidota bacterium
GGCCTGAATGCAGGCTTACTTGGTGCCCTGGGTGGCATGTTTGGTGGTATGGGCAATTTATTCAAGAAGAAATAATCCGCGCTTATCCCTGGATGTTTCGCACTTCATTTACCCTAGCTGTGCGGTGAACATTTCTTTTAATTTCATTTTCCGTGCAAAACAAAACCAAGTCGATATCGAAAGCTCCAAAGCCGCTCATCCATGTTCACGGTGCGCGTTTACACAACCTGAAGAATCTGGATGTTTCCATAGAACAAGGTTCATTTACAGTGGTAACCGGCGTTTCAGGTTCCGGGAAAAGCAGCCTGGTGTTTGATACCTTGTTTGCCGAAGGGCAACGCCGATACGTGGAGAGCCTCAGCGCTTATGCAAGGCAGTTTCTGGGCCGCATGAAGAAACCGGAGGTTGACTACATCCACGGATTGTGCCCTGCCGTGGCGGTGGAACAAAAAATCATCACACGGAATCCCCGCAGCACTGTTGCCACGACAACAGAAATCTACGATTACCTGAAACTGCTGTTCAGCAGGGCAGGACATACCATTTCCCCAATCAGCGGGAAGGAAGTAAAGCGCCATGCCGCCGAGGATGTGGTTCAATTCATCCTGAACCTGAAAGTCCAGGAACCTGTTTTAATTCTTGCGCCCCTGGAAGCAGCACGTTCCGACCTCAAAGGATTGGAACTGGTGATGCAAAATGGCTTCACCAGGGTTTGGTGCCAAGGTGAATTGTTTAAAATTGAAGCCATCCTGGAGTCGAAAAAACTGCCCGAACAATCATTGCTCCTGGTGGTGGATCGGATTTTTCCGGATCCTGCCGATGAAGAGTTGCCCTCACGGGTGGCAGACAGCGCAGAGACTGCTTTTTGGGAAGGACTAGGCACTTGTTACCTGCATATTGGTTCCAATGCGGAACTCGAAGTGTTTTCCAACCGTTTTGAATTGGATGGCATGAGCTTCGAATTGCCGTCGCGCGATTTCCTGAGCTTCAATAATCCAATGGGTGCCTGCCGCCGCTGTGAAGGATTTGGGATGGTTTTAGGCATCGATGAAGACTTGGTTATCCCTGACAAAAGTTTATCGGTTTACGACGATTGTGTGGCGCCATGGCGTGGCGAAACCCTTCAGGAATGGAAACATGAATTCATCCGGCAGGCTTCCAAGGCAGGTTTCCCCATCCACCGTGCCTACGAAGATTTAAATGCCGATGAACGTAAATTCCTGTGGGATGGGAAAGGGAAACTCAGCGGTATCAACGATTTCTTTTCCTACCTCGAGGAGAAATCATACAAAATTCAATACCGCGTGCTTGCCTCACGCTACCGCGGGAAAACACTGTGCCCGGATTGCCGGGGAACACGCCTCAGGCCTGATGCCGCTTATGTGAAACTGTTGGCCATGAATCCCGGGAATTCAGTACCAGAGCAAGTGAGCATTTCTGACGTTTTGCTCATGACGGTGGAAGATGCCCTGGCGTATTTCAGCGCGTTGCAGCTTTCCGAGCACGACGCTGGTATCGCAAAACGAATCCTCACCGAAATCCGCGCGCGCTTAACCTACCTGAATGAAGTAGGTTTAGGTTATCTGAGCCTCAACCGGTTAAGCAACTCCCTGAGTGGCGGAGAATCGCAAAGAATCAATCTGGCAACTTCACTGGGAAGCAGTCTTACAGGTTCAATGTACATCCTCGATGAACCAAGTATTGGTCTTCATCCAAGAGATACAGAACGTCTTATTGGCGTACTGAAGGCGCTGAAAAAGGAAGGAAATACCGTGATTGTGGTGGAGCATGATCAGGAAGTTATGCGCGCCTCTGATCAAATCATCGACATTGGACCCGAAGCAGGCAGGTTGGGCGGCGAGCTGGTGTACAGCGGAACCATTGATGCAATCACCGGAAGCGAACGTTCGCTCACTGCGGCCTATTTGAAGGGAACCATGAGCATCGAGGTTCCTGCGCAAAGACGAAACTGGAGTAATGCCATAATGGTGAAAGGTGCCCGTGAAAACAACTTGAAAAATCTGGATGTGCAGATTCCATTAGGTGTGTTTACCGCCGTTACCGGTGTTTCAGGTTCGGGCAAAACCAGCCTGATCACTTCGGTATTGTTTCCGGCGATGGCGCGCGCCACAGGGCAGTTTACCACCGCAAAGGCTGGAAAAATCGACAAACTTGAAGGCGATTTACACTTGGTGAAGGCCGTGGAAATGGTGGATCAGAACCCCATCGGCAGAAGCAGTCGCAGCAATCCAATCACCTACATCAAGGCTTATGACGACATCCGGGAATTGTTCGCAAACCAACCGCTGTCTAAATTCAACGGATTTAAACCCCAGCACTTCAGCTTTAATGTGGACGGCGGACGATGCGATGCCTGTCAGGGTGAAGGAGAGATTACCGTTGAAATGCAGTTCATGGCAGATATTCACCTGCCTTGCGAATCCTGCAATGGCAAACGCTTTAAGCCCGAGGTTCTGGAAGTTGAATACAAAGGCAAGAACATCTATGACGTGCTGGAACTGACCATCGATGAGGCGATGCAGTTTTTTGCAGATCAAAAGAATATTCAAGACCGTATTCGCCCCTTGCAAGACGTGGGGTTAGGATACGTAACCCTGGGGCAAAGCAGCAATACCCTGAGCGGAGGTGAAGCCCAACGCGTGAAGCTGGCCTATTACCTGGGGAAAAGCAATCCGCACAAGGGCAAACCTACCATGTTCATTTTTGATGAGCCCACCACAGGATTGCATTTCCACGACATCAAAAAGCTTTTGAAAAGCTTCCAGGCATTGATTGCAGAAGGCCATACCCTGGTGGTTATTGAGCATAATCTGGACATGATTAAATGCGCCGACTGGGTTATTGATTTGGGGCCGGAAGCAGGTTCCCGCGGCGGACAATTGGTTTTTGCAGGAACACCGGAAGATTTAATTCAATATCCGGAATCGCTCACAGGACATTTCCTGAAAAGCAGTTGGCCCAACGCAACAACCTGATTTTGGAGTTTGTTGCGTGAATGTATTCCTATTTGGTATTCATGAAGCGCAGGAATGTCATTTTCCATGCCCTGACTGTTATTTTTGCCGGAACGTATGATCCCTATTTCCCGCATCCGACAACACAGCGACGAAATCATCAACAGGCTTGCGAAACGAGGCGTTGACCGTTCCGGCGAGGTGAAACAAGTATTGTCATTAGATGAAGCTTTGCGTGCAACTCGGTTTCAATTGGAGCAAAATTTGGCCAGAGCCAACCAAATTTCCAAGGAAATTGCCGAGCTGTTCAAAGCAGGGAACAAGGACGCTGCCGAAGTGCTGAAGGCCGAAAGCGTTGCGCTCAAGGAACAATCCAAAGCACACGAAGCCGAACTGGAATCCCTTGAACAGCAACTGCGTGACCTCATGCTTAGTATTCCCAATGCACCTTCCGGTCAGGTGAAAACCGGAACCGGCGCCGAGGACAATGAAGTAGTACTGCAGCACGGAGCAGTGCCCGTATTGCCTGAAAACGCGCTTCCACACTGGGAACTTGCCAAAAAATACGACCTCATTGATTTTGAACTGGGCGTGAAAATTACCGGTGCCGGCTTTCCGGTGTACAAAGGCTATGGAGCACGGCTGCAACGCGCCCTGATCAATTTTTTTCTGGATCAGGCCAGGGCACAAGGCTATCTGGAAGTGCAGCCGCCCATCCTTGTGAATGAAGATTCCGGATATGGCACCGGACAACTTCCTGACAAGGAGGGACAGATGTACCATGCAGGTGTGGATAATCTGTACCTGATTCCCACCGCAGAAGTGCCCATCACCAATTTTTACCGCGATGTAATCCTGAATGAAGCAGATTTGCCGATTAAAAATGCTGGTTACACGCCTTGTTTCCGCCGCGAAGCGGGAAGTTATGGCGCGCATGTGCGTGGCCTGAACCGCCTTCATCAGTTCGATAAAGTGGAAATCGTTCAAATTGCCCATCCCGATCAGAGCTACCGATTGCTGGAAGAAATGCAGCAGTACGTTCAAAGCTTGTTGCAGCAATTGGGTTTAACCTATCGGGTGTTGCGTTTGTGCGGCGGCGACATGGGTTTTGCCTCTGCCCAAACCTATGATATGGAAGTGTATTCAGCAGCTCAGGAACGTTGGCTGGAGGTGAGTTCTGTTTCAAACTTCGAAGCTTTTCAGTCCAACAGGCTCAAGCTGCGTTTCCGCAATGCCGACGGCAAAACGGAACTGGCTCATACCCTGAATGGCAGTGCACTTGCCCTTCCGCGCATTGTAGCCGCTTTGCTGGAAAATAATCAGACTCCTGAGGGAATTCGCATACCTCCAGCCCTGATTCCTTATACCGGCTTCGACATGATATGCTGAACCTGAGGAATTTCTGTCTGTTCATTTTGGGAGCCTTGGGTTCCCAACTCATGGCCCAGCCTTTATGCCAGGACACCTTCCGCAGAACCCCAACATACCGTTGTCAGGATCCATTTTACCTTCCGGTTTGTGGTTGTAACGGCATTACCTACAGAAATCAGTGCGCAGCCTACTGGCAAGGCGGTGTCAACAACTGGACCGGTGGCGTGTGTACAGGTTTTGATGTGGACATTTTCCCAAATCCTTTTGCAGGGAATGAACCTGTAATCATCAACATCAGCTTTCCCGATAATGTGAGCGGTAGCCTCACGCTGCGCATCATTGATGCCTGGGGTGGCTCGGTATGGCAACGGTATTTCAGCAGTGTGTATCGGGAACGCATTCCGCTGGATCCCGGATTCCTGAAACAGGGACTATATATTTTGGTGGTCGCCGACGGTCGTGGTAATTACCGAAGCTATAAGCTGGTACGGGGTTGAATGTTTCCCAAGAAAAACCCTTATGCCGTGCGTTTGAGGAAACCAAACACATGTAAGCTTCAAAGGCCTCCAAGGGCAGTAAGCTGATTTTTTGCGTCTTCGTTCCTGGGATCCAATTCCAGGGTTTTACGGTAATCGCCAATGGCATCTTTGGTCTTTCCCAATTGTTCATTCACATAAGCGCGATAATGGTAGGCCTTTGCGAAGTTTTCATCCAGGGCAATCAGGTCATCCAGCCAGCGCAGCGCTTCCTCAAAATCCTTGAACAATCCATAGATTACCGCTGAATTGTAATAGGCAAATCGATGACCGGCATTAACTTCTTTGGTACGCAGGTACAGTCCCAGAGCATCCTGGTAACGCCCGATCTTTTGCAACAGAAAGCCCTTGGCATATAACGCTTCGTCGCTGTATTCGTCAATACTCAGCGCACGGTCATAATACTGCAGCGCCAGATCCGGTTTGCGTTCGGCGTACAGATTGGCCATTTGCATCACCGCATTGAATTCTGAAGGATTGATGCTGAGTGCCTTTTCAAAGCGAGCCATAGCTTGAGCGGTATCATTCATTTCCTTGGCTGCCAGTCCCATGTACACCATAGTGCCTGCATTCATGGGGTTTACCTCCAATAGTGTGTTGAACGTTTCCAGTGCCTCGGAATATTCCTGTCGTGCGAGCTGGATTTTGCCGAGTCCGGAAAGTGCATCTTCCATGCCCGGTTTCAGCGCAAGGGCTTTGCGGTAATGCACGATGGCTTTTTTTGAATCTGCTGAATCTGTGCCCATCAGGATTTCCGCCTTGCGCACATGATACACAGGATTCAGGCTGTCCAGCATCAGCGCAAAATCAATATCCTGAAGCGCGTCGCGGAAGCGGGTTTCAAAATAGAAGGTATTGGCCCGTTTGTAATAAAGGTCGGCATTTCCCGGCTCTTTGTTGATGCGTGCTGAAATGCTGCGGATATCGGATGAAAAGGTGGTATCGGTTTCAGAAATATACCGTCCTTGTGGCTTGGAACCGCAGGAGCCGCCCAGCAAAATCAAGAGGCAACAGGCAAGAATGATGCGCATGCAGCAAAAATAAGCGCTAGCCCGGCTGCAGCTTCATGCAATTGATTTTCGGCAAAATGAGCTTATTGAGTTATTTTCGCCTCCTATGGCATTCTACCATCGTTTGGGTAATTATCCGGCTAAGCGACATACCCAGTTTCGCAAGCCAGACGGTACTTTATATGCAGAGGAGCTGGTGAGCACCGAAGGATTCAACAGTATTTACTCACTGATTTACCACTGCCATCCGCCAACGCTGGTCAAGCACATCGGGCAGGAGTGGAGCGTTGCACCCAAGGTTGGGTTGCCAAAGAACATGCAACACCGCAGCTACCTTACCTTTAAAACTGCACCTGAAACCGATTACATCAAAAGCAGAAAAGTGCTGTTGATGAACCAGGATATCCGCATTGGCGTTGCAGCACCTACCAAGGGAACAGATGACTATTTCTTCAAAAACACCGACGCCGATGAAGTGCTGTTTGTGCACGAAGGAAGTGGATCCCTGCGCACCGTCTATGGCCGGATTGATTTTGAATACGGCGATTATCTGGTGATACCCAGGGGCACCATTTACCAGATTCATTTCAACGATGCCAACAACCGTTTGCTGGTGGTAGAAAGCCCCAGTCCGGTGTATCCGCCAAAGCGCTACCAAAACAGTGTGGGGCAGTTGCTGGAACATTCGCCCTATTGCGAACGCGACATCAAACTGCCGCACAGCCTGGAAACCCACGATCAACACGGTGATTTCAAGGTGATGATCAAGAAGCAGGACATGATTTGGCCATATACCTACGCCACCCATCCGTTTGATGCGATTGGCTGGGATGGCTATCTGTATCCGTTTGCATTCAGCATTCACAATTACGAACCCATTACCGGCAGGGTGCACATGCCGCCGCCCATCCATCAGACTTTTGAAGGAAAGGGTTTTGTAATCTGCAGCTTCGTGCCCCGTTTGTACGATTACCATCCAAATTCCATTCCCGCGCCATACAACCACAGCAATGTGGACAGCGATGAAATTCTGTATTACGTGGACGGTGATTTTATGAGCCGTAAACACGTGGAGCGCGGCATGATTACGCTGCATCCCAAGGGTATTCCGCACGGGCCGCATCCGGGAACGGTAGAAAAGAGCATTGGCGCCAAAGAAACTAAAGAGCTGGCGGTGATGATTGATCCTTTTCATCCCTTGATGATTACTGAGGAAGCAATGGCTGTGGAAGACCCGGGTTATTGGAGTACCTGGATGGCATAAGAATCAATAAGGTTGGAAGTACCAACTTCTTTATAAAAAACAACATGAACTTGAAGGGAACGAAATGGGCCATCTTGCTGCTGCTTGGCAGTGGTCTGAATGAAGGGTTGACTGCGCAAAAGGCAACCATGAAAGAAACCCGTGCCTACGAACGTATGCTGAAGAAGCATCCGATGGCAGCTGAGCTGAAAACACAGCATAAACAATACATGAAAGCCGGGAAGGTGCCTCATACCCCCGATAAAGCCTGGGCGCAGGATTGGCTCTGGACGATGGATCCCAAGCTGGGCAGACCAACTCCGGAGTTGCTGCCCGGAATCATCGAACAGATGGAGGCGCAGGAATCAACCCTTATGGGATTGCCCGGAAGCGCTGCTTCCCAGTGGGTAGCCCGTGGTCCTTCCAATGTGGGCGGTCGCACTCGTGCCCTGGCCTGGGATCCGAATGATCCAAGTGGCAAAAAAGTTTGGGCCGGAGGTGTTACCGGCGGATTGTGGTACAACACCGACATTACCAATGCCAATACATCCTGGCAACCGGTAAGTGAACTTTGGGATAATCTGTCCATTACCTGCATTGCCTTTGACCCAAACGATAAGAAAATCATGTATGTAGGAAC
>JBEDND010000221.1:0-4052 GCA_041170785.1 Bacteroidota bacterium
CAACTACGGTGCTAACGTTACCACCGAAATCGGTCATGGTGTAGTCTACGCTGCTTCCTTCAAAGCTTACGGGTAAATCGATCTGTGCTTTTACAGCAGATGCCATCTGGATGTCGTCGCAGTAATACACTTTGGTTCCTGCGGTTGGGCCATCCACACCGAAGTTAAAGAATACGGAAAGCTTCTGGTAGGTATAGCTGTAATTGATGGCAGCGGTACCGGTAGCCTGTTTGCTGAAATCGAATTCCAGGGTTTCCCAATCATTTGTTTTGGTGGTTTGGGCATCAGTTTCTACGCTTTTGGTAGGGTCGTTGGGGTCTTCCGCCTTCAAGCGCACCACGATGCCATTGTCCGGGGAATACACCTTCATGGTGATTTTGTAGTTGGTGGAGCTGAATGGGATTTTGTTTGCCAGGCCGGTAGCCGGTCCGATGGTGGTACCTGCCCAAGTTTGGGCAGTGTTGGTTTTGGTTACTTCCGCCACATTGTTCGAAGACGAAACGGGGTCGGCAGTAACTTTACTTGAATTCCCGCCAAAATCCACCAAAGTGTAGGTGATGGAGGAATTGTCGAAGTTGATGGGCAAATCTGGCACCTGGCTAAAGCAGGTGAGTGCAGAAATGCCACTCACTAGGAGTAAGGTAATTTTCTTCATGGTATTGAATTTGGTTAGTTTGTTTTGAGTTCTTTATTGTGGAATAAATCGGAATGATTTGATCACCGCTTCTTGTTCTTTGCCATTCGCCGGAGGCTGTCCGAAGAGCAGCCACATGTTGAACCGCACATTGGTGCTGTCTTCAGGGGCCGGAATGATGATGGGGTCTGAAAGCCCGGGGCCTTCCATTTTTCGCCTGCTGATGTTGTTTTTATGGTATGACCAGGAAGCCAGCATTTTCCCGCCCGGATATTGATCTCCGGTATACGATTCCCAACGGATGGAATCGGCTGTCCATTTGAATACATGTGTAGAAGGTCCTTTCAGTGCCGATACCGGAATCCGGGGCCTGTGGGTGCGCTCTATATACGGCGCGGCATTGTCAAACCAGACCGGCTGTACACTGTAGGTGAGCAACTGGCTGTCGTTGCCGTTGTTCCAACGCGCAAACTCTATATCCACTTCACTGTTTGCCTGACTTTGGAACGAATGATTGTTCCATGTGAATAGCCCAAGTACCGTTTTTTCACTGAAAGTAGTCAGGTCGCTGGCAGTGGTGAAAATATAAGTTCCGTAGCCGAATTCTTTCACGGATATTACCTCGCTGCAATACCAAAGGTTGTTGTACTTGGTGATTTTCAAATGCAGCATGCCGTCTTTATCCAGCCAGATATTATCTGATGAACCTGAAAACTTGTTTGGTCCCGGCCCAACATTATTTCCCAGGCTGTTCTTAATGTTCCAGTAGTAGCCTGAAAAGTACAGGTCACCTTTTTCAACCACTTCCGTCAACGGTGGTGGATCCGATTGTTTGCAGGCAGCGATGAAACAGAGGCTGATGATGCTTAGGAGTTTGATCTTCATGTTATCGGATGTTGATGTTTTGGTGGAAGCGATCAACCTGGAGGGTAACGACTCCCGGTTCTATGGTGTATTTGAGGTTCTTTCCAACAAACGCAAAGTCTGAAGGGCGCAGCACAAATTGGACGGTGCCCTGGGTGCCCGGTTCCAGTTGGATTTTGCGGAAGGCTGCTAACTTCTTTACGGCAGGGGTGATGGAAGCTACCTGATCGCGGTAGTAAAGCTGCACTGTTTCCTGCCCGCTGCGGCTGCCGGTATTGCTTACTTGCACGCTCAGTATTACAGAATCCTGAAGTCCTATGCTTGTGCCAGAAACAAACATGGTGTCGTACCTGAAACGGGTGTATGAAATTCCGGCGCCAAAGTCGAACTCTGGTCGGTAGGCTGTATTGGAAAAGTCGGTATGTATTTCTTCGGAAGCCGCATGGTCGTAATGCACGAATTCATTGGCGGTTCGGGGATATGTAAACGGCAAACGACCGGATGGGTTTATTCTTCCGCAAAGCGCATCGGCGATGGCCCTGCCACCTTCATCTCCGGGTAAATATGCATAGAGTACTGCATCGGAAGTAGCTGCCTGCTCATGGATGATGCGCGGCCTTCCAAAACAGCATACCAGAATGATGGGTTTACCTAATCCGGTCAATGCCTGTACCAATGCTTGTTGTTGTTTGGGAAGGTTTAGGTCATCAATATTGCCGGGGATTTCTGTGCCTGGCTGTTCGGCAAGGCAGATCACAATTTTATCCGATCCTTTGGCCAGGCGCACCAGCTGTTTCAGGTCGGTGCATTTGGAATCATCTGCAACGTACTTTGTTCCCTGAACTTGGTTTAGGCATGCCGCAATGGTTTGTCCGGGCAGGTGACTGAACGAAGTATCGGTTCCCTGCCAGGTGCGACTCCAGGCACCATTCAGCAGATGCATGGAATGTGCTGCCGGGCCGCAAACGAATATGCGTTCCTGGGGTTTCAGCGGAAGCACAGCAGCCTCGTTTTTCAACAGGGTGAGCGATGCCGCTGCGGCTTCGTAGTTGAGCTGTTTGTGTTTGGCGGAAGCGAAATCCTGATAAGATGCTGCTTCGTACATGGGTGTTTCAAACAATCCCAATTTTGTTTTCAGCAACAGGATGCGCCGCACCGAACTGTCAATTCTTTGTTCAGAGATGCGTCCTTCGCGGACCAGTTCTGCCAACAAGGTGCAGAAGGCAAAATCGTTCGGCGTCATGCTCATGTCCAGACCGGCGCTGATGCTCATGTACACCGCTTCTTTCAGGTTTGGAGCCACTTGATGTACCTGCACCAGCTTGTGGATGTCTTCCCAGTCGCTGACGGCCACGCCTTCAAATCCAAGTTCCCTGCGCAGCAATCCGGTGAGGATGTCCGGATTGGCGTGTACCGGAATTCCATTGATGGCGCCAGAGTTGACCATCAGTGTCATGGCACCTTGGTTTATGGCAGCCTGGAAGGGCGGGGCGAAATAGGCGCGCAGCTCGCGGTCCGGAATCCAGGCCGGTGTTCGATCTTTCCCGCTCAGTGGAAATCCGTAACCAAGGAAATGTTTCATGCAGGCAGCCACGCTGTGCGGTGCCGCAGGATTGTTGCCTTGGAGTCCCAGCACCGCTGCCGTTGCCATGCGGCTGCACAGCAGCACATCGGCGCCAAAGGTTTCGAAGAAGCGCGACCACAACGGTTGTCTTGCCACGTCTAAAACCGGTGAAAAATTCCAGGGCGTGCCGCCTGCCCTTGTTTCGTAAGCCGACGCTGCAAACACACGCCGCACCAAAGCTGTATCCCAGGTGGCGGCAAGTCCGATTTGTTGCGGGAACAGGGTGGAACCAAGCGTATAATTGGCGCCGTGGATGGCATCAATCCCGTAAATGATGGGGATATTTAGCCTGGAAAGTCGTTTGTTGGCTGCGTGGATTTGGGAGAGGATATTCCTCCAGCGTTCCAGACTCATGGCGCCGCTGCCACAACCCACATTCAGGATGGAGCCAATATGGTATTTGGTGATGGCCTCTGCCAGTTTGAGGCTGTCCAGGGCCTGTGGCTGATCCAGGTTGCAGATGCTGCCTCGGGCAATAACGCCCAGGTCAACCTGCGTCATCTGCCCGATTTTCTCTTCCAGGCTCATGCGCGCAATCAGCGCGTCCACATTGGGAGCTGATTGCTGTGCCCGGGCATCCCAAGCAAAGCAAAACAGGAGGAAGTTGAGCAAATACGCGCGGAGCATCATTTTATGGATATCGGATGATGTGGATATTGTCTAAATAAATAGCTCCATCGCCTTCCAGCTGGATGATCAATTGCTTCACCTTGCCCAGGTCAAAGTCATTGGCTGCAAAGGGAAAGTTCTTCAATGGAATGGTTACGGCAGTCCAGGAACTGTCGTTAAAAGAGCCGTTGGTCAGGCCACGGTTGAATCCATACCAGGCCTGTCCTCCGGCATAGTCTTCCAAACCAAAGGCCACCGGCAAATTGCTGAATGAACCTTTAACCGATTTTACCTGCATTTGAATAGCAGCGCTGTCCACCA
>JBEDND010000222.1:0-3231 GCA_041170785.1 Bacteroidota bacterium
AAGTTTCTTGAGGCTCATCACCAAAGTGTTAAATCACCCCGCTCCAAATGTTCGAAAGTTGCTTTTTATAAACTTTTTCGACATTCATATACTTATTTGGGCGCTCAGTAAACGGTAAAAATTTATTGGCCATCTGTGAGCCTAATTTCGATGCGGGGGTAATTCAGGTGCATGGAAATTAGCGATAACAGTCAGCAAGAACCGCGTCTTTAATCTTTGGTTCATCCAGTTTACCTGTTTTGGTTTTTTCGATTTTTCTCCTGGTTTTACATGAACTTGGAAAGAATCAACACGTGCTTTCCGTCGAATTAGAGCAAAAAGGAAGACTATGGAACGAACATCAATGTGTGTAAAGTATCGTTTGATTCAGCGCAATAGATCGGATGAACACTTCGGAACACCCAACCCCACAGGCATGGTTTGGAATATAGTTCGAAGATGAATCTTGATTACTTTCATATCATTTTATTGTCAACACTGTTCATACTTGTGCTTCTGAGCCTAACCAGTCACTATATTCTGGTCAAAGCGCTGAAACACCAAGAATTACTGCGGGCAGATTTGCGGTCCAAGTTGTTGCGGAAACGATTGGATCCACATTTCATTGGCAACTTGCTTCAGTCTTTGGTAGGACTTTTCTATCGGGGTAAGAAAGAACAAATAGGAACGGTCATTCAAGAATATGCAAGTCTGGTGAAACACAATTTTGAAGTTCTGGAGTTAGACAACATCAGTTTGGAAGAAGAGGTCAAATTCCTGCTCCGATATCTATATACCCGGAACCTGATGTCGGAAGTACAAATTCACTATGAATTGCGCCTTTCCATATACACACCAACCCAGGAGCTTTATGTTCCGGCGATGTTGCTTCAGCCCATACTTGAAAATGCGTTGAACCATGGGCTGCATGGCAATAAAGCGCCACACATCATTTTGGAATTTAAGATTACAGAAAATTTACGTGTACGGATTATTGACAACGGTCCTGGAATGAATGTTGGAGCAATGGATAAATCAAAAGGCAGCCTCAACTTAACCATTGAACGGCTTAAGCTGTTGAACAAAATGAGCACTGAATCCTTTTCCTTTCAGTTCCTCGACGACTTGAGTGAATACGGAATCACTCAGGGCTGTGGTGTTGAACTAAATCTCCCCATACTTAAAGAACTATGACTTACACTTTGGCCATATTGGATGATGAACCTCTGAGCATGGAAGCTACAAAGGGCATCATCGGCGATTTTTTTAAAGATATTCTCATTACCGGTGTTTTTGACAACCCGGTTGAAGCGCTAAGGGTATTGAGCGCACAACCATGCGACATCCTGTTGAGCGACATCAAGATGCCAGGCATGAACGGGTTCGAGTTTGTTCAAACCCTGCGTAATTATCAATCTCCGCATGTTATTTTCTTAACCGGTTATGATGAGTTCGCCATTCAGGCTATAAAAACAGGGGCATTCGACTATTTCCTGAAACCCATCAGCCCTCAAAGTCTGCGCGAAAGCATTCAGCGCCTCAGGGAAAAAGAACGCAGGCGTTCCGAAACCATTGAACACGCAACAAACAAAGCTTTTGACCGATTGCTCATCAACAGAAACGACAAAATGGTGCTGCTGGAATTCCAGGATATCAACCGGCTTTATGCCAATGGTCCTTACACACATATTTACTTGACCAATGATGAGCAGGTTGTGGCTACAAAACCGCTGAAATACTTTGAACAGGCTTTGTCCGGAAGGGGCTTCATTCGGCCGCATCGCGCCCACCTGTTCAATGTGCATAACATCGCAGAGGTGCGCAAGGGTTCAGATGGAAACGGAATTCTGGTGTTCAAACAAGGAAAAGAGGTATTTATTACTCAGGATTGTAAAAATCAATTGGCCAAAATTATTGGGCTGATGCAAACCATCAACCTTTCTGAATAATAAGGCCTGTAGCAGTGCCTTGTTTATTATTGTGCCGTGAAGGTGCTCCGTACAATTGGCTTGGAATGGCAACATTCCCGCTTATACCGGCTGTACATCTTGTTGTTGCTGGCAGGATTCCTGAAGCAATGTATCGATTATGCTACCCTGGTTGATGCTGCTGAATACCTGCAGGCTGCGCATCATTTAATGCAAGGAAACTGGTCCAGTTGTGGCGATTTGCTGCCCTGCGGAACTCATTGGCTGGAAGCCACACGCCGCACACCGGGCTATCCTGTCCTATTGCTGTTGGTGGGATTCATGCCCTTGCTGATGCTTGCTGTTCAAGGATTGCTGGCTGCCTTCATTCCACTTTGGAGTATTCAATTGCTTGCTCGGATCGAAACAGCGCCGCGCAGCAGAAAACTCTTAATGATTGCCTTTATTTTTTATCCGCTGCAATTTTTCTACAGCAACTTCCTCATGCCTGAAATCTGGGTACAGGCGCTGGTGCTGCTTGGTGTGCTGCATCTTGCCTCTAAGAATTATGGCAACATTCCCTTAATACTGTCGGCGCTTGTATTGCTGAAACCTGTTTTTATCATCTTCCTGCCCATTTCATTGGTCTTACTCCTGAGGACGCAACAGCGGCGATGGTTTCAACTCATGCCCGTGGCGGTGGTATTGATGGTTTCAGGGGTCAACTTTCGCAACACGGGCTGGTTTCATTTCACCGCTATGGCTGTAGAAAACACGTATGAATACAATATGCGGGCGGTGATGAACCGGGTGAATACTCCGAACGAAATAGAGGCGCTTTACAAAAACTATAGCACGATTCTGAAGCCTTTGCGTGATGCTGAGCGCGCACAGTTCATGCGCCGCGTGAGCAGTGAAAAAATCAGCAAGCATCTGCCCGTTTATTTCATGCTGCATGTGCTCGGTTCTGTTGCCACGTTGCTGGATCCGGGACGCTATGACCTGGTTGCTTTTTGGGGAATTAAAGATGTAGGCGGCTTCATGAACATCAAAACGGCGGAACGCCAACTTCCACCCTGGCCACAACTGTTTTATATGGGTGTTCTCTTGCTGTGGCGTTTGGTGCTGCTGTGGCTTGCCATGCGCTGGTGGCTTCAGCGCAACAACTGGTTCTTGCGGATGCTGATTGTGATTCCATTATTGCTTTTACCGTTCAGCGCCGGCCCGGTAGGTTCGGCCAGATATTTATTCCCAGTTGCCCCGCTGTTGTTCGTAATGGCGGCCGCCGGCCTGAATACATTCAGAAATAAGCAAAACCATGAAGCGGATCTTGTTGCTTAGCGAT
>JBEDND010000223.1:0-3088 GCA_041170785.1 Bacteroidota bacterium
GGTATTCCGTTTCCACTTCCCTTGTAGATGGCAAAACTTTGAAAATTTTCTGCGTAACCATCCAAGCGAACGAAGTGGCGGTCGGAACGAAGTAATTTTCCCGAATCATAAACTTCTTCGGTGAAGTCGAGTTCATTGGAGCGCCGGGTCATTTTATAGCTTTCCGAAGGATCAAAACACTGATTATCCAGGAAATTGATGCCTTCCAGATCGCCGTTCAGCCAACGTCCGTGTTTGAGTCCTTGTTGGTATTTCCCGGCCTCTTCCAGGGTGGCACCGTTGGTATAAAAGTACCAAACGCTGTCGCGCACACCATCCTTTACAAAGCCTTCGAAGCGCTTCACCCGATTGATGTGAAAATCATAAACCG
Organism: Bacteroidota bacterium; assembly: GCA_041170785.1. Taxonomy (GTDB): domain Bacteria; phylum Bacteroidota; class Bacteroidia; order NS11-12g; family UBA955; genus REEB481. The sequence goes on from JBEDND010000223.1 coordinate 371, forward strand.
GGCCGCTGTATTGCTGTAAGGTTTGGTTTCCTGCGCTGTCGTAAAAAGCAGTATAGAAGATGTCTTCAAATGTCAAATCTGTTTGGGTTGCGCAAGAATAATCGAATGATTCATCGAGCACATAGCCTTCGTACATCAACTGCCCGTTATCCGGACGGTAACCCTTGATTTTCCCCTTATAGCGGATGCTGTCTTCGGGCCGCAGCGGGTGCTTAGTAACGCCTGCGGTATAATCCACTTCCTTCATCTTCTTGCCTTCTTCGTTCCAGAAAGTCCACCAGCCTGTGCGGCGTTCCTGTGCCACCCTGCCCTGCTGACTGGGCTGCCCATTGAGGAAGTAATATGTATAATCGGCAGTCCAATTGGGCGACAACCCTACAAATCCTTCGTCGTAATTGCCCGTGATGGTTGCCGAACCACGTTCAGCCTGATAGCTTAACACCAGTCTGTATTGTTCCTGCATTCTTGACTTTTGCAGCCGCTCCGTTTCTGCATAATAGTCGCGTACTGTTACAACTGGGCCATATTTACCCAAAACATCCAGGAAAAAACTGCCATTTTGTTCATAGCTGAGCATGAGCAGTTTTACTGAATCTTCAGAGCGAAACCTCACTTCTGCCTTCAGTCCGCCCTTTTCAAACCAGAAGCGTGCCGTTCCGTTGGCGTATCCGCGGGTAAAGGGAATTTCAGAAGCCAGGCTTCTTGTGGTGATTGGCATCATCGCAAAAGGTCCTGATTCGGTGATGTCCTGAACCATATCGGTGCGGTAAGCCCGATATATGCCATGCGGGCGGCCTTGTTCCAAGGGAAGCGAATCCTGCACCTGTGCATTGAACTGCGTGAACACCAATGCGTCCTGCAATTGATTCGCTTTCATGTTGAACGCCAGTTTGGCACCATCCCGGTTGATGCTGATAACGTGCAGCCCTTCCGGCTTTCCTGCAACATAGGGGCGAACATCCTGCGGCCATTGGTCCTTGCCACGGAAAAACCCTGATCTGAGGCCACGCTCATAATTGTTGGTAAACTGCTCCACGGCTGCATCTTTCCCATATTGCCAATGTATCTGTTCAGAACCCTGTTTGAAGCCGGACGTATATTCGGTATTGACGGAGCGCTTGAGTCGTTGCAATTCCATTCCGGCACCAGAGATGACCCCTTCTTGCCAGAACGTCCTGATGATGGCCCTGTCGGGCACAGTTTTGCCTGTATAATTCCAGCGGTAGGTTTCTCCGATTAAGCTGAAACGCGACAATAAATCAATAGAACCCTGGGCTTTCACATGCGAGAAGAGGTTGTAACCACCGCCGTACGGTCTTTTTCTGCGTTCGAGCCGAAAACCATGATAACTGCCCAATTCCATGATTCTGCCATTGGGTTGTCTGGTTTTGGGCAATTTAATGACCCATGTTCCGGTAAACGGCCGATCCTGTAACCACAAGCTGCTGCTGACCTGATCGGGAAAGCCATTGCTCAGGTGCTTGTATATAAACTGGTCGCTCAAGTCAAATTCCGGCAAGTCGTTAAATCTGCGTGCGGACAAAACATCGGCGCTGATGTGCACCATTACCTGAAAGCGCAGCGGCATTTGAGGTAATTGTGACCACTGAAGGATGTTGAGATTACCGTTGGGTAGCCGAACGATTTCCCAAGTCAGGCTGGGCCTAATCCGGTTCATCCTGGAATTAAAACTCTTGAAGCTGAATAAAGTATAAACGGTATCGCGGGTATAGATTTTTTGTTTCACTTCGCCGTAGTACAGCCTTCCCCTCGAATCATAGATATGGGACTCGGAAGCGGTGAAATACAGCGGGACTTCCTCCTGCAGCACCAGGGTGAAATATTCAGGGGCTCTTTCCTTCCTGATTTCCAGAAATCCTTTCTTCCCCAAGAATTTTTCATGCGACATATTGTAGATGCGGCGCAGCTTAAAATGCTTCAGCAGATAAAATGCTTCATAAACCTTTTTCCCCTCGGCGGTGACCCGCAGGTGAAAGAGGTTGCCGTAGGTTGTATCCAGGCGGATGTGCCGGTTTTCTATGCGCAGATCTGTGTACGTTTCCCCGTGGATGATCGCTGTAGAAAGTTCACGAAGCGAAGGAAACACGCGACGGTGTTCACCTAAAAAGATGGCCGAATGAGTTTCATTGGAACTGTTCCGCTGCTCCACTTCGTAGCGATTGCGGACAAACGAGGCAGCGGAATAATCCAAATAGGTGTTCAGTTCATCCCCATGAAGCCAGCTATTGATTTGTTCCCATGATTGCGGCTTTGTGTACCAAAAACCTGAATCCTGATAGGTGCTTGCGTCTACAGAATCCAGAAAGCGGACCACTAAAACCTTGTTTGCGCTTGTCTCGACCAATTCGGGCGTTGGCTTATCGTCTTCGTAATAGCGTCGATAACTGCTGTATGGAGCAGCTTCCATTCCTTTTGAAGGAACAATGGTATCCCAGCTCCAGCCATGCCTTTTTCCGTGCACATACGGAATCATTTCTGTGGGTCGGCCTTGTGCATCAAATCGCAGATGTTCGCCTGTTTTCAGCCCCTGCAGATACGTGGACGTTTCCGTGAGCCGCATCCGGTGGTCATAAATCATGACAGGTCCGTCTGGGACATCCTGATGGAACGTAATTTTCGTAGTGCGTGTGGCTATCCCATTGTAGTTGTAGGAACGATGTGTCCATACTCCTTCTTTCTTGTCTTCAACATATTGGC
>JBEDND010000224.1:0-4024 GCA_041170785.1 Bacteroidota bacterium
TTTTGAAGAAACGTACGCAGGCAGCCAAATCCTGAACCCCGCGGTATGCAGCGTTGATGATGGTTTCGCGACGTACGTTTTCATCAGGACTCGCAGGATTCCATCCAAGGCGGTAGCTGATAGATGCAACTACGTAACCTCTTTGGGCCAACCTTTTGCAGAACGCAACAGTAGCGCTGTCGTCGCGCGCACCAGAAGTTCCGTTGTTCACGTAACGTGGAAGGAAGTTGCCGGTATGCAGAAAAATAACCAAAGGCTTGGCAGCATCTGTGTTCCCAGTAGAACTGTAGATGTCCATGGAAAGGTTTTCAGGTGCAGGGTTTCCACCAAATAATACGGGAAGTACCGTAATGTGCGTTGCGTACTCAATGTTTTTGGTAACCTGAACACTTGCTTCAGGGTACATGATGTCCACGTACTTGGTCTGTGCCATGGCGGACACAGCTACAAGCAGTGAAGCGGTTGATAGTAGTATTTTCTTCATGTTGATTGGTTTAATTTCGGGGGCTAAACTACGCGAAATGGGTGGGTTTTCAAACATCATGGCTCGTAAGTGAGGCTGATGTAGGCCATACGACCGATCCTTGGTCCGCCGTACACCTGAAACACCATATTGTTGGTAAGATTGGAAGCACCGAGCTTTAGAGTGGACTTCCATTTCGGTATCAGTTTGCTCACCTGCGCATCAAGCATGTAGTAGGAAGGCACATCGCCGGTGAATTGAGGAGAGCCTTCAAACCTGTATCCTTCAACATATTTAAAGTTGATGTTGAAGCCCACATGTTGCATGTTGCGCTCTTTTCCGGCAAAATTGAATTTTCGGGTAAGGTCTGAAGCACCAAACATCAGATTGAATTTATGACGTGGCGTATTGAACGCCGGAATCAGCGGATCGGTACTACCGCGGCGATCCAGAACATTCCAGCTCCAGTTGCCACCCACGGTAAATTCCCTGGCAAAGAAATAGCTTACCCCGGCCGAGAATCCTTGGGTGCTTACCACATCGCGGCTGTTGGAGGCAACGCGGTACAGCTGGGCTGTTTTGGGAAGGAATAAAGCTGAATCAAATTCCACATCCACGGCAAGCCGGTATCCAATGAAATTGGTGTAATAACTCAGGTAGTATCCGGCATCTACCATCAACTTCCCGTTGTACAGGATTCCTTTATAACCCAACTCAAAGGTGCGCACACTTTCCGGACGAATGGCAGGAATATCAATGCGCTGCAGGGTATCTCGGTTCAGTGTGTTTAGGAAATCAACAAAATTGTCCAGTTCGCAAACGTTTTTAATGCCATTCTTATTTCCGAGCAGAATGGCTCTTCCCACATTGTAGTAGAGGTATTGATCCTGCAAGGTAGGATTTCGAATGGCACTGCTGAATCCGGCACGCCAGGTATTGTTTTTATTTCGGGTATAAATGATGGAAGCGGCGGGAGAAACCAATACCGGAAAGTTTTGGTTCTTATCCACCCTTGCGGCGGCGTTGATCTTCCACCTGTTGTCCCAAAGTTTTCTTTCTATGCCCACATAAATACCGGCTTCGGCATTTTGGATGCGCACTGTACCGGTGTCCAGAAATATCGTTCCATTGGAATTAGGCCGGTACAAACGGGCGCTGAACCCTGTGGTAATTTTAGTTGCTCCCCAGAAATACCTGCGCTCACCGGTTAGGTGAAACAAGGCCGAGCGGTCGTAAAACCTCGAACCGGTTGGTCCGCCTTCCCTGTTGTAGCTGTATGCGGAAGTGAACTTATCCTTCATGGCATCAAACTCGGGCGTGCCCGGAGTAAGGCGGGTATAATATGGATCAGGATATGCCAGCCCCTGGTAGTTGGTGCCTTTGTTGGTTTGAGCCCTTGCAATGGCATGCCAGCGGAACAAACTGTCGGAATATTTACGCAGCAGCGCTTCCTGGTCGGAAGCCCAGTTCGGGTTGTAATTGGGTAAACCCGGAACAAAGGTGCCAAGCTGATTGTAGCCGGGTAGGCTTTTCACCTTTCCAACCATATTGTTCAGCCAATAGTTCTGATAATCAGAAAACCAGTAGCTACCTGGTTTTGCATCGTTCTGCATGAGAAAGGCCGTAAGCACCGCATCGTACGTATTGCCTGCATCTTCATTGGTGGCATAAAAACGGAGGTGGCCTTTGCGACCCATCCATTCTACACGATTCTGGAAAAATAAAATGTCCTTCAGGCTGTATCTGTTGTCACCCTGATACACGGTAGTACCGGTTCCAAAATTGAAGGCATATTGGAGTTCATTTTTGCTGTTGGGTTTGTAGGCCAGCAAGACATTTGTTTTCAGGTTGCGGGTATTGTAATCTACCAAATCGCGCTCTGCGTAACCATTTCTGTAATAGGCACCAAGCCCGGGTGTACGGCGGCGACTCTCCATGGAAATCTGGTCGTTGGCGGCCGTACCGAACACTTCATCGCCGTATACATTCACCGCATCATAGCCACCTGGATTTTCTCTTCCGGCTTTGCTGTCCAAGGTTGGATCGGAATTATCTGCAACCCAGTCATAAGCACGCATGTAGCTCAATCCTGTTTTGAATGCAAACACCTCCCTTCCCTTTTTATCTTTATAGGCTTTCGCATAGCGAAGCATGACTTGCCCGAGCTCGCGTTCGCCAATTTTTACCTGAGCAGACAAACCCTGGTGTTTCCACGGACTTTTGGTGGTCATGCTGATGACACCGTTAAAGGCATTCGGTCCGTAAAATGCGCTGGAAGCGCCCACTACGATTTCGGTATTGGCCACGTCCAATTCATTAGCACCCAGAAAATTCCCCAAGGAAAAATTCAATCCCGGGGCCTGGTTGTCCACGCCGTCAATCAACTGCAGGCTGCGCACAGGACTGGTGCTGTTGAACCCGCGGGTATTCACGATGCGAAAGCCAAGGCTGGCTGCCGTCACATCGACGCCGCGAAGATGGCCCAGACCTTCATAGAAATCACTGGCAGGGGTTTCTTTGATGGATTGCGCGCTCATGCTTTCTACCGTAAGTCCGCCTTCTTTGATTTTATCTTTCAGGCGACTGGCTTTGATTACCAGCGTGCGTTCGTCAGCAGCTTCCCTTTGCAGGCGAAAAACCATGGTAGTTGCGCCCGGATTCAGTGTTTGGGTTTGAAGTTTGAAGCCTACAAACAAGGCCTCCAGTTTATTTCCCGCAACGGCGGCAATGGAAAAACTACCGTCGGCAGCGCTTTCTGTGGTTTTACCGTTGCTGAGGTTTCGGATCACCGCACCTTGCAGTGGTTGGAGCGAGTCTGCTTCTACAACACGGCCGGTGATGATCTGGGCGTGAAGCAGGACCGGAAAGAGTCCAAAAGTTGCCCAGGCAAGCATTACAATGCGTTTGATGGCGCTCATGTAGGGTGCAATATATGAGAAAAGTCTTCTTCAGCGAAAACCCCTGAATGCGAAACACATGCTGATCAGGGCGTGAAAAATAGCTTCACCTGGGCAGATGCCGTTCCTGAACGCAGCTTCAGCACGTATGTACCGCCGCTGATGCCCAGGCGCTTCAGGTTCAGTTCTTCATAAGAGGTTCCTGCCGGCGCCTGTTTCCAGGTTCTGGCCCAAATCGGATCCTGACCCAGGATGTCAAACAACTCCACCCGAACATCATCCGTTTGATTCAGCCTGAACTTATAGGTAAAGCTTTCGTTGGTTGGATTCGGATACAGGTAAAAATCCAGCACGTTTTCCTGGGGTTTCAGGTTCGGACTGCTCAGCACCAATGGAACTTCCGAGGTATCGCTGCAGCCCAGCAGATTGTCCACGATGAGGCGCACCACATACCTTCCGTTTTGGTCATAGGTATGTGCCCATTTTTTACCCTGTCCTGTGAAACCGTTGCCCGATTGCCAGTCGTAGCTGTAGCCTCCAATCAGGGTATCCAAGGCGGCAAATTGCACACGTTCTCTGTTCAGATTTTGGGTTACAAAGTCGGCCGAAACCTCTGGAAGTACCAGCATGGGTTTCACAAGCTGACGCTGACAATATTGAGTGG
>JBEDND010000225.1:0-5794 GCA_041170785.1 Bacteroidota bacterium
TGAGCACGCCTTCCACCACTGCTTCCTGGCCGATGATTACCTTACCTGTTTCTACCTTCAGGCGTTGGAAGGTTTCACGGAAACGCTCCGCCAGTTGTACATCGTCGTTCATTGTTCGCTGCTGTTGTTGGTCCATTCAGCTACATCAGGACAGGTTTCAAAATCCCTGCTGATGCTGATGTAGGTTTTGAGTCGGGTTTTCCGGACCCATGTGTTCAGGGCATCGTCTTTTTTCTGTTGCAGGGCAGCCTGCTGAATTTTGGGATAATCCTGAATCATATTGGCTGTATGGGGTTTGGTTTCCGACTTCAGGTACACCAGGCGATAGGCGCGGGCGCCATCGGGAAAGACGGTGAGTTGTGGTTCGCCATAGGTTCCTGCCGGCATGTCCTGGATCATCTTCACCAGATCCTTTTCCAGCGCATCGACGGCTACTTTTTGCATTCCGGTGCTTTCATCAGAATAAAAGCCGCATTCTCCTTTGCGCCCTGACTCCTGGTCGCCGAAGCGTTTTACGGCATCGCACCAACTGATGCTGTCGGTCATGAGCATGGTATAGGCGCTGTCCACACGGCGTTTGGCTTGTAGCAGGTCTTCTGTGGTAATTTGTGCACGCACCAATATATGGCGGCAGATCAAACGTTCTCCGCGGCGGCTCACCATTTTGATGACGTGGTACCCGTAAGGACTTTCAATCACCTTGCTTACGCTGTCCTGCTTGAGGCGGAACGCCGCACGTTCAAACTCGGGAACCATATCGCCGCGGCCAAACTCGGGAAGGAGTCCGCCTTGGAGTGCCGATCCGGGGTCTTCGCTATAGGCCGAAGCCAGTTTGTCGAAGGATGCACCGCGCAGGATGCGGCTGCGCAAATCCTCAGCTTTTTCTTTCGCATACGCTTTGGCATCCGCCGAAACCTTAGGTACCACAATAAGTTCAGCCACTTCCACCTCGGCGCCAATGAGCGGGAGGCTGTCGCGGGGAATGGAAGTATAATAATCCTGCACTTCTTTTGGGCTGATTTTCACGTTCTCAAGCACCTTGTTTTCCATGTCGCGGGAGAGCATTTGTTCCTGCACCCGCGGACGGATGTCTCTTTTGTATTCTGACAAGGATTTGCCGAGGAACTCTTCCAGCTTGCGCTCGCTGCCCAGCTGACGGGCGTAATAGCGCAGCTTGTTTTCTATTTCCGCGTCGATGCGGTTCTGATCCACAGGCAAGCTGTCCAGCTCTGCCTGGTTCATCAGCAGCTTCCGGATGAGCAGCTGTTCAAAAACAAAACATTCTCCTTCCCTGCCCGGGCCGGTTTGCTTGCTTACCTGATCGTATTCGGTGAGGTAATCACTGTAGGTGATGATTTTTTCGCCCACCACAGCAAGGATGCCATCTACATAACGTTCCTTTTGAGCCTGTAAGGAGCTGCTTCCCAACAAGACCAGGAGCAAAGGCAAAATCGCTTTCATGGGCATATAACGCACGGATCTGAGCGGTGGTTACCGTGTGAGGCGCTCCTTCAGCTGCCTGTATGCCTGTTCGTTCACCTTCAGTGGATAACGCGCGGCAACTTCATTCACCCAGGCATCTTCCAAAACTACCTGATAATCAGAAATCACCGGGCCGCGTGTTTCGTCGAGTGCCTTGGCACCGGCAGGCAAAAACTGATGGATGCGCATCACAATCCACTGATCGGTTCCGCGCTGGCCCATCACCCAGGTATAATTCTTCTTGCTGCGGTATTTGGTACCGGCGGCGAACAGCTCGTTTACAAAGGCATTGCTGTCTTTCGATTCGAACTTGCCTTCCTGAATGCTCAGGTTCAACAAACTTTCCTTGGTGTGGAAGCGGTAGATGGAATCATCGCTCATGCGCATTTTCAGCATTTTGGCCACCGACTTCATGATGGACTCGGTGCGGGCATTGTAGATGGTTACCTGAAAACGGTCATTCCAGGAATAGCGGGATGCGTTCTCCTTGAAGAACGATTCCAGACCTGCCGTATCACGGATGGCTTTATTCCAAACCTTATCCTGAGCGAGGTTAAACAGCAGAATGCCTTCGCGGTATTCCTGATACAGCGCAGCAAATTCAGGATATTTTTGATTGAGGTTTCGGTCCAGGAAGTCGATGCAGCTGGCGTCCACCCAGTTGTTGTAGTAGGTATTCACCACGTTGCTTACCTGCTTCAGTTTGGACGGACGCTGCATGGCAACGAGGTAACCTGCAAAGCGGTCGGCGGTGAAGGTTTCATTACCCAGCTGAAACAGGGGCAACTGATATGCCGGGCCTGTACCTTTCATCCACATAGCCTTTAACAGACTGGAGTCGAGGGTTGCGGTAAAGGTTTTCAGGTTTCCGGGAACCTCTTTGAAGCCGTATTCCTGTTTGATTTTGGCGATCATCGCCTGTGTGCTTTTGTAGGAACGGCTGTCGCTGGAGATATTTTGCTTCAGCACCGGCTTCATTTCTTCGTAGGAAGGAAGCGGTTTCAGGTCGAGGCGCTTCAGCATGTGGTAACCATAAGGCGTGCGGAAGGGCGCGCATACGTCACCGTCTTTATTGAGGGAGAAGGCTGCTTCGGTAAACTCAGCGGTGAGTTCTCCGTTCAGGTGGGCGGTGGCATAGAAATAATCCAGTTCGCCGTTCATGGATTTCGAGGAGTAATCTTCGCTCCAGCGGGCCACCATCTCTTCGAAGGGTACTCCTTTGCGGATCTCCGCATAGATTTCATCGGCCTTCGCCTTTTTCTGTTGCAGCTCATCGCCATTCGCATTGGGAGAAAGGCGGAGCATGAGGTGTGCCACTTTCATTTCACCTGCATTGGGACGGCGGTCGAGCACCTTCAGGATGTGGTATCCGTAGCTGGTTCTGAACACCTTGCTGATTTGTCCGGCGGGCGTGTTGTATGCAACAGTTTCGTAAGGATAAACGAACTGGAATGCGGTAAAGTAACCCAGGGTGCCGCGGTTGTCTTTGGCGCTTGGGTCTTCACTTTTTTCGAAGGCGATGTCGTTGAATTTTTCAGGATTTTTTTCCAGTTCGGCAGCGATGGCCTGGATTTTATTCCAAGCCTTCAGGGTATCTTCAGGCAAATCATCCTGGCGTGACAGGATGAGGATGTGGGCGGTACTCACTTCCCATTTCATCCGTTCATAACCTTCCTTCATGAGCTGGTCGGTGACTTCGCGGTCGCTCAGGTAGGGCTTGGCCAATTGGCGGCGGTAGCCATTCAGTTCCTGCATGAACTGCGGAACGGTATCCATTTTCAGGTCATAGGCATCCTGCACCTTCAGCTTGAACCGCTGATACAGCCGGAGGTAATCATCGATTTCGGCAGCGTCTGGTTTTTGAGTGTTGAGGTCCTTGTTTTTGAGGAAGCCACGTTCAAACTCTTCCACGCTCACGGCATGGGGTCCGAAGGTGAATAAGGTGTCGGTCGGATTCTGGGCCTGAACAGCCTGCATGCCGAGCAGCACCAGGGTGAACACAGAGATATATCCTTTCATATACAGTAGGCAAAGATAAGTAAAAGCAATACCGGGCTGCTGTTTAGGGAAGCAAACGCCCGTACATACGTCCAAAGGGAATGGATTCGCGCACGTGCTTCAGCTTGCACACCCAGGTAACCAGGCGTTCCAGGCCGAGGCCAAAACCGCTGTGTGGCACGCTGCCAAAGCGCCTCAGGTCGAGGTACCATTCAAAGGCTTCCATGGGCAGCTGGTGTTCGATGATTTTCTCCTGAAGCAGCTTCAAATCGGTTTCGCGCTCGCCACCGCCCACAATTTCGCCGTAACCTTCGGGGGCCAGCACATCTACACCGCGAGCCTTGGAAGGATCGGCGCCGCTGCGCTTCAGGTAAAACGCCTTCACCTCGTGCGGCCAGTCGTACACCATCACGGGCACATCGAACAGGCGGGTGAGCACGGTTTCATCGCTGCCGCCGAAATCGTTTCCATAGCGGAAATTCATGGCGCTTTCGATCCACTGCGGCATGTTGCGCAGGTCTTCCTCCAGGTCGCGCAGTTCGGTGCGCAATTCCTGGATTTTATTCTGGTGGAAGCCAATTTCGCCCTTCTTCATGCCGGGCGTGGCAACTTTGGCTTCGCGCTCTTCAATTTCCTTGAGCACGGCATCATGGCGTTCCTGGGTTTCCTTCAGGGCTTCGCGCAGCGAAACAATGCTGTTTACGCCGTTCACATCCTGTGCTCCTTTGATGATGCGCACCGCTTCGTCGTAGGTGATGCGTGGAAACGGCTTGAGGCTGCTTTCCAGCATGGCGGTATCACGACCGATGAGTTCCAGCTCGGCTTTATTGGTGTTGAGCACGTCACGGATGACGGTATGCAGCATGCCTTCAATCACATCCATATTCTGGAAGATGTCATAGAACGCCATTTCCGGCTCTATCATCCAGAACTCGCTCAGGTGGCGACGGGTTTTGCTTTTCTCGGCGCGGAAGGTAGGGCCGAAGGTATAAATGCGGCCAAACGCCATGGCAAGCGCTTCGCCATAAAGTTGTCCGCTTTGGCTCAGGTAGGCCGGATCACCGTAGAAATCCGTTTCAAACAGGTTGCTGGTTCCTTCGCAGGCGTTGCCGGTGAAGATGGGCGCGTCCATTTGCAGAAAGCCTTGTTCCTGAAAGAATTTATGGATGCTGAAGATGATCGTATTCCGGATGCGCATGATGGCCCACTGCCGGCTGCTGCGCAACCACAGATGGCGGTGATCCATGAGGAAATCTACCCCGTGTTCTTTTTTGGAAATGGGATATTCTTCAGCAATCTGAAATACTTCAACTTCCTGAACCTGAAGTTCTACGCCGCCGATTTGCTTTTCGTCACGGACAACCAAGCCGCTCAGTGCCACACTGCTTTCCATGCTGAGGCTGCGGGCGCGCTCAAATACCTGCTCGCCGCATTGATCCAGTGCCACCACACATTGACAAAAACCCGTACCGTCGCGCAACACCAGGAATACAATTCCTTTGCTCTCGCGTTTATTGGTTACCCAGCCTTTGATGGTGGTGCTTTGTTCCGCTGCTGCTGCTAAATCTTTTATGTACATTTGCCTGTAATCGGTTCTTTTTAAAAACCGTGCACAAATTTAGGGTGAGGAATAACATTTAGGTTGAGGAAGGGCACATGAGTTCAATGAAACAACACCTGAGTCAGAAGATGCTGCAGCGACTAAGTCCGCAGCAGATTCAGTTTATCAAGCTCTTGCAGCTCAACACGCTGGATTTTGAAGAGAAGGTGGACCAGGAACTGCTCGAAAACCCTGCGCTGGAAACCGGCAAAAACGAAGAAGAAGATACCTTTTCCAATACCGAGGAAGAACTGGTTACGGAGGAAGAACCCTTTTCCCGCGATGTGGACATCGACGAACTGCTGCGCTACAACGATGATGACGGCGGCTTCCGCCTGAATGAAGATTACGGCGATGAGGAGCAGCGGGAGATGCCCATTGCCAATTCCTACAGCTTTCAGGATTACCTGCTGGAACAGGCCAGGGCCACTTTCCCCAAAGAGGAAGACCTGATCCTGGCTGTGCACCTGATCAACAGCATCGAAGAAGACGGCTATTTGCGCAGAGAGCTGCGTGCCATTGTGAACGATCTGGCCTTTTCGGAGAACATCATGACCACCGAAGAGCACCTGGAACGCATCCTCATCAAAATTCAGAACTTCGACCCGGCCGGCATTGGCGCACGAGATCTGCAGGAATGTCTGTTGTTGCAATTGTATAAGAAGGATTACGGGAACAACCCCGCCCTTTCCCTGGCAGAGCGCATCATCGCCG
>JBEDND010000226.1:0-3389 GCA_041170785.1 Bacteroidota bacterium
ACCAATCACCTGCACCCTGTAGGTAGCAAGGGGTTGGGGCGTTGGGCCGCCTAAAGGCATTCCATTGAACCCATATCTGGAGGCACAGCAAGGGCTGAAGTTTCCCGTTGTATAGGTACCACAGCGCAATTGCAGCAAGGTGCTGTCCACCTGAATCAATGAACAGGGATTGGTGGGCTGATAGCCACAGGTTCGTTCAAAAGCTTTCCAGTCGCCATTGAAATCATGCACCAGCAGCACGCCACGGCTTCCGCCATTCAGGAACATCCAGCTTCCGGGCTGCTGCAGGTACAAATAAGAAGGAAGGGATAAATTTATGGACGTATTCACCGGACCACCGGGAATTGGTTCCACGGGAGGTCTGTTGCGGTCGCAGGAACTGTACCAAAGCACGGTAACCATGGCCGCTAGAAGTAAAATCTTATTCATAGCTGTAGAATCCTTTACCGCTTTTGCGCCCATGCAATCCGGCATCCACTTTTTGTTTCTGGATGCGTGAGGGCCTGAACTTCTCATCTTGATGAAACAAGTTGAACATTGACTCTGTGACGGAATAATTGGTTTCAACACCAATCAGATCCATCAGCCTGAATGGTCCCATCCGGAACCCGGAGGCTTCCATCAAACGGTCTATCTGTTCAAAATCAGCCACCTGCTCCTCCATGATTTTCAATGCTTCCACATAATAATGACGGGCCACGCGGTTCACAATGAAGCCGGGAGCATCCTGCGCCAGCACCACGGTTTTCCCCAAAGATTCGGCAAATTTCGCAGCCACCGCTACGGTTTCCCTGCTGCTGTGCGCACCGGCAATGACTTCCACCAACTTCATCAAGGAAGCCGGATTGAAAAAGTGTATGCCCACAAATCGGGCGGGATTAGGTACCGCAGCTGCGATTTTGGTTATGGGTATGGAAGATGTATTGGATGCCAGAATGGTATGTGCCGCATTGTTTTGGGCCAGCACTTCAAACAGTGTTTTCTTCACCGGAAGCTGTTCCACGATGGCTTCAATGATTAAATCTGCCTGCAATGAGGCTGCATCGGCACATGTATGAATACGTGCCAGCGCCTCCTGCATTTCTGTTTGGGTGAGCTTTCCTTTGGCAACGGATTTCTCAAGGTCGGTGCGGATGTACGTGAGGCCGCGTTCCAATGCACCTGTACCAGTATCAAACAAGATGGTCTGATAACCTGCTTTCGCAGCACAAAGCGCAATACCCGAGCCCATGACTCCGGCACCAGCAATACCAACGGTTTTTATCTGGGTCATCGTGCAAACTTACCGCAAAGAAACGAGCTGCACCACTTGCCTGTAAGGCGATCAGCGCGTCAGCAGCCAGAAGACGGGATTCTGTACCTTCTGCCCCTGCCAAACCTGGAATTGCAGTTCCGTTTTGCCATCATCGTCGGTAAACACCACGCCCACGGGTTGACGCGTATCAATCTGATCTCCTTTTTTCACCAAAACCTTACCCAGATTGGCATATACCGTGAAGTATTCGCCGTGATTCACGAGCACCGCCTGTTCCTGACCGGGAATGCTCAGCACTGCGCTGACAACGCCCTTGAACACCGCCCTCGCCTGCGCCCCGGAAACAGAGCTGATGTCGATGCCATTGCTCACCAGGGTAACATCCCTAAGTTCCGGATGTTGGTAGGTGCCAAAGCCCTGCGTAATTACCCCGCGTTCCAATGGCCAGGGCAATTTGCCCTTATTGGTTGCAAATGCGGAGGAAAGCGCGCGCGCTTCAGGCGTGAGTGAGGTAGCGGGCGCCGCAGAACTGGTCTTCGAGGTGGTGCCCGAACTGCCGCCGGTAGATTTGGGCGCGGTATTCCTTTCGGGTGCGGCTGCCGACTTACGCTGGACTGCCATTTCTTTGGCAATCAGGTTTCGGATGGCCTGATCCAGTCGTTTCAGGGCCTGTTGCTGTGCATTGAGTTTTTTGCGCAATTCGCGCTCCTTCCCACCCAAACTTTTGGCCAGTTCATCCTTGCTTTGCCGGTCGCGTTCCAGCTGCCTGCGCTCGGTTTCTTCTGCACCCAGAAGGTTGCGCTTCTTCGTCTTCACCCCTTCCAGTTCCAAGAGCCGGGCATTCACCTCCATCTTCCGGTCGCGGATGTCGTGTATGAGTTCCTTCTGAAAAGAAGCCAGCTTGCGGATGTATTTCACGCGGCTGACCGCTTGATTGAAGCTTTCCGAAGAAAAAATAAAAGCCAGTTTACTGAACTTGCTTCGGCTTTTATAGGATTGAACCATCACCTTGGCCAATCGCTTCTTTTCCTCATCCAGGGCAAATTCCAAATCTTCAATTAATGAAGCTTTCATGGCAATTTCCTGATCCACACTGCTTATTTCTTCGCGAATGGTTTCAATCAGATCATTCTGATTGCGGATGAGTTTCCCCAGCAGCACCAAATTGTTCAAGGTTTGCTTCTTTTTTTTCTGGGTTTCCTCCAGCACCTTTCGGGTACGGGCAATTTCTTCCTGTGCCTTGCGCTTTTTTTCTTCCAGTTCTTTGCGCGATTGTGCTTTTGCCGGATGCAGCAACATCAAGGGCAACAGGAACAAAAGGAACTTAGCGACGTTCATAACTGGCTGGGATGTTTAGTGGAAATTGAAGGTTGGACGCAGCGGATAATTCGATGATTGTCAGTGAAGCCGAGGATTCTTGTACAGACGGGTCGGCACCTTTGTTGTTGTTTGCCAGAACCTTTACGCGGATGTCCTTAGGCATATACAGGTCCGGACGTTCCCTGCTGGGCATTTGTCCTTGGTAATTCGCCGTGATGGATCGTGCATTGTCTTGATCGGCCAATGCTGAGGAAACCATCGTACCTGCCTCAAAAAACAGCCGATTGGTCCAGGTGCTGAGTTTAGCCATCCATTGGAAGTTCAGACTGTCGTAACGATATGTTGCGGTGTCAAAAAGCGGCAAGCCGAGCATCAGCTTTTGCAGTTCACTGAGGGAAAGCGGGGCGCCCAGCAATTCCTGAAGGTAAGCGATGCTGTACACGGCATAATATTTCTGAAGGTAGTTCACCACCTTCACCGAATCACGGGTAATCAATGCACGGGCGGCAGTGATGCCCATGCCTGGACTGATGCTGAGCCACAGCACAGAATCCCGTTTCATGCGAAACGTGGCATTGAGGCTGAGGTCGGATCCGTTCATGTCCAGATTCAAGTCGCCCTTTCCTGAAAAAGCACTCCAGCTGCTGGAAACCAAATCGGCCCCTTTTTGCTCCAAGCGCTCGGCAGTTGGTGCAATAACTGTTGGCACCGCCTCCTCGCGGAGCGCTGCCTTTTTCGACCCGGATTTAAACACCTTGCAGGATGTTCCTGTAAGCGCAAACAAAAGTAAAAGACCTGAAATCTTATGGTTCAT
>JBEDND010000227.1:0-3008 GCA_041170785.1 Bacteroidota bacterium
CACCATGACAAGATTTCTCAGGGACTTTCAGCGCCCGGTAAAAACACTGTCATCCTGAGCCACGCCGAAGGGCACGCCGCAAATGGGATGTCAACAAACAAAAAACTTCATTCCATCACCCCGGCTTCGGGCGTCCAGGAATAGAGCAGGTAAGGCTCGCGTAGCTTCTTAAAAGCATCCAGATCCTGCTTCCAGGAAGTCCGGATGGCTTCAGCGGTTTTACCCGCGGCAACCATTTCGCGCAAGGCTGTTCCACCGGTAAGTTTGTCGAAGAAGGGCGTGAAAAAGGCAGCTTTATTCGGACAATCGCCGTAACTCAGCAGCAGCCAGTCGAGGTAAATAAAGTTGATGTTGTCCACGTATCCGTTGGCGAAGTCGCGCAGCAGGAATCCGCGGCAGGCTTGACCTTTATAGGGTGGATTGATGGTTTTTCCGGGGATTTCCACCGGGGTGAAGTTGTGGTTGCCCACCTGCATCCAGGGCGCACCAATCAGCTCGAACGGGTAAGGCGTTCCGCGTCCCATGCTCATCACCGTTCCTTCAAACCAGCCTAAAGAAGGGTACAGGCGCACCGATTCAGGTGTGGAAAGGTTTGGAGAAGGTGGCACGGGCGGCGTGTATCTGCGGTTGTGGTGGTAGTGATCCATAGGAATCACGCGAAGCATGCAAGTATCTTTTGTGCTGAGCCAGCGTTGTCCGTTGATCATCCGCGCCAGTTCTCCCAGAGTCATGCCGTGTACCATCGGAATGGGGTGCATGCCTACAAAGCTTCGGAATTCAGATTTCAGCGAAGGTCCATCAACAATATGTCCGTTGGGATTGGGACGATCCAATACCATCAGCGGAATTTTCGCGGTCGCACAGGCCTCCATCATGTAATGAAGTGTGCTGAGGTAGGTATAGTAACGCACGCCCACATCCTGGATGTCAAAAACCACCACATCCAAACCATGCATCTCTTCCGGCGTGGGTTTATAGTGTTTTCCGTACAGGGAAATGATGGGCAGTCCTGTGAGTGAATCCATGCCGCCACTTACTTTTTGTCCGTTGGCAGCTTCTCCCCGAAAGCCGTGCTCCGGCGCGAAAATCTGTACCGGACGAATGCCTGCAGCAACCAGGGTATCCACCAGATGTCGTCCGCCAATCCGCGAAGTTGGATTCACCAGCAAGCCTACCTTTTTTCCCTGCAACAAATGGAAATATCGCTCCGTACATTCGGCACCGGTGCGGATTTTTGGCAAGGGTTCGGAAAAGCTGTTTCCGTAGCGAACCATCATGGTACGCCCTTCAAGTTGCTGTGCCCCAGAGGGCTGATGCCAACATAAAAGACAAAGGCAGAGCCAAATATTCTGCATCTTTGAACGCGGAAACCTACCGAACAGATTCAGGGACCTCATGAACTGGCCATTTTTTATCGCCCGAAGGCTTATTTGGAGCAGGCAAATATCGTTTTCTAAACTGATTGTGCGCCTTGCAACTTCAGGAGTTGCACTCAGCGTAGCGGTGATGCTCATTTCTCTGGCCACTGTTACCGGTTTTCGCGATGGCATCCGGCAAAAGGTTACGGGCTTTACCGGGCATCTGGCGGTGAATGCGCTGAACAATAACAACAGCCTGGAACAAGTGCCCATCTTGCGCGATGCGAAGGTGGAAGATGGTCTTTGGAAGATGCCCCGTGTGGATAAAGTAAGTGCCATCGCCCAGAAACCAGGCATTATCAAAGGGGAAGATGATCTGGATGGCATTGTGCTGAAAGGCGTGGATCAAAATTATGACTGGACTTTTCTGAAAGAAGCGCTGGTGGAAGGCCGATTGCCCAAGCATACCGACAGTGCTGCTGCTGCAGAAGTGCTGGTTTCCAGATATACCGCCAAACGGCTGAAGCTGAAGATTGGCGACAAGCTCCGCGTGCTTTTCATCAGCTCCGACAGCTTCGGAAACAATACCACAAGTGCTGTGGCCCCGCGCATCAGCGGTATTTATGAAACCGGACTGGAAGAACAGGACCGCTTGATGGCGTTTACATCTTTGAGTTTGCTGCAACGTGTGTATCGCCATCCTCGGGTCATCACCCAATGGGAAATACGTTTGAAACAGGAGTTTCTGGACCGCGATCCAGAACTGTTGCACCGAACCACCGAGTTTATACATACCCAAATTCCATCCGGACTTCGTGCCTGGAACATCTTCGAGCAACAGCCACAGATTTTTGAATGGCTGGGCTACCTGGATACCAATGTGGAAATCATCATCGTGCTGATGGTGGTGGTGGCTTCCATCAACATGTGCATCGCCCTGATGATTCTGCTGCTGGAACGCACCAACATGATTGGCCTGCTGAAGGCCTTTGGCGCGGCTGATGGCCCCATCCGCCGGATTTTTTTAACCCATGCGGCCTTCATCATCCTCGGCGGACTGGCCTTGGGCAACTTATTCGGACTGGGTTTCTGCTACCTGCAGGATCGTTTTGCGTTTATCCGCCTTCCTCGTGAAACCTATTACGTGGACCGCATGCTGGTGGAAATCGTGCCCATGCACGTGGCCTTGGTCAATGCCGGAACTTTTGTGCTGATTTTGCTGGTATTGTTCATCCCCGCCGCCTGGGTAAGCAGGTTGAGCCCGGTGAAGACGATTAAGTTTAATTGAGGGTGGGGGCAGAATTAATTCGCAGATAGTCTTGACAGACCTCTTCAATGAGAAAAGTTTTTTGCAAAGAATATTGGTTATTTTCGCTCTTGCGTCCAATTCTCAGCGCAAGCCGGACCTTATGAACTGAGTTGTTTTTGGTTCACTTAGAGGTTGTGGTATATTGCTGAGTGTCCACGCAAACTTTAAGTTAACTTATAGGTTTATATTTTGAAATTTGTTCCTATCTTTGCTCACCCGGAAGGGAAGCTGTTTTCTGTTTGGTATGATGATGCTTTTGAGGACATCTTCTCTACGTTGTTTCAACAATGGCAGGACCCAGAGTATTTATTCAGTTTTTTCATGGAACATCATGCAGATCT
>JBEDND010000228.1:0-8066 GCA_041170785.1 Bacteroidota bacterium
CATATTATGTGCGTGCAGAAGGCGTATGTAACAATACCATCTGCATCAGCAAAACCATTAAAGTGAATACTTCCTCAGTAGCGGCTACGGCGGTTACGGCAAACAGAGACTCTGTGTGTAACGGGGCTCAGGTTACCCTTGCCCTTTCAGGAGGAAGTCTTGGCAGCAATGCCGTGTGGAAATGGTACAACAACAATTGTGGCGGTACCAGCATCCATACCGGAAGCAGCCTGACTATTACCCCGTCGGCGTCCACAACGTACTATGTGCGTGCTGAAGGAACCTGTAACACCACGGTTTGTGGACAAAAGGCGATTAAAGTGAATCAGCCTTCTGTTGCGGCAACCGCTATTTCAGCACCCGACTCAAGTTGCGAAGGAAACAGCATCACCCTGCGGGTATCCGGTGGCAGTCTGGGCAGCAATGCACAGTGGAACTGGTACAGCGACAGCTGTGGTAAAACACTTGTAGGCACTGGAAGCAGCATCACGGTAACACCAACGGCAAGTACCACTTACTTTGTTCGTGCTGAAGGCAGTTGCAATACCACGGCCTGTGTGACCAGATTTGTGAAGGTGCTCAAAAGCTCTGTGGCTGCAACAGCAATCACAGGTGTGGACAGCATTTGCAGCGGCAGCTCGGCTACATTGCGCGTGTCTGGCGGCAGCCTGGGCAGCAATGCACAGTGGAAATGGTACAGTTCCTTCTGCGGCGGTACTTTATTGGGTTCCGGAGCCAGTCTGAGTATTTCGCCCGTGGCGAATACAACATATTACCTGCGCGCCGAAGGCACCTGTAACAACACAGCCTGCGTAACCAAAACGGTATTGCTGAGTTCAGGATCCTTGTCTGCTTCAGGAATAGTGGCTTCCAAGGATACCACCTGCGGAACTTCAAATATCACCCTGACTGTATCCGGTGGCCGACTGGGTTCTGGTGCGGTTTGGAAATGGTATAGCGGCTCGTGTGGAGGTACTGTTGTTGGAACTGGTTCTTCTGTAACGGTAACGCCATCGGCAACAACCACCTATTTTGTTCGCGCTGAAGGACTGTGCGGAACTACCGTTTGCGCGCAAAAAACCATTACCATGAACACCCTTTCCGTGGCTGCCACAGGCATCACAGCAACAAAAGACACCAGTTGCGTTGGTGAGGATGTAATTCTGAGCGTTTCCGGTGGTACTTTAGGAACCGGAGCTTCCTGGAAATGGTATGCCTCCATCTGCGGTGGTACATCTATCGGAACAGGAAGCAGCATCAAGGTGGCTCCATCTGCAACCACAACTTATTATGTGCGTGCCGAAGGGGTATGCAATACCACCATCTGCACAGGCAAGAGCATCATCGTCAACACATTCAGTACGGTGGCTACCTCGGTAACAGCCAGCACCAATACTACCTGCGGCAAAACAAGCGTTACGCTTTCAGTACAAGGAGGCAGTCTGGGCAGCGATGCATCCTGGGTTTGGTATTCCGGATCCTGCGGTGGTACGTTCGTGGGCACCGGAAGTTCCGTAAACGTTACTCCAACTGTTACCAGCACTTATTACGTGCGCGCTGAAGGGCCATGTAACACAACTGCTTGCGTAAATACAACCATCACCGTCAATTCAGAAAGCACAGCGCCTTCGGCAATCACCACCACCTTCGATTCTACCTGCGGTGGTTCCAACGTAACCTTAACGGTACAAGGTGGCAGTTTGGGTACAGGTGCATCCTGGAAATGGTACAGCGGAAGCTGCGGCGGAACAGCGCTGGGCAGTGGCACATCCATTACCGTGGCGCCTGTCGTAGGTACTACCTATTTTGTACGTGCGGAAGGTACCTGCAACAATACTGCATGTGCCAGCCGATTCATCAAAGTAAACAGTGCCTCTTCCGCGCCAACATCTGTAAGCAGCAGCCTTGACTCAATTTGTCCAAATGGTGCTACAGTGAACCTCAGCGTGAACGGAGGTAGCCTGGGCAGCAATGCACAATGGGTATGGTATGAAGGCAATTGCGGTGGAAGCAGTATTGGAACCGGTTCCGTGATTACCGTGAGTCCTCTTGCCGGTACAACTTATTATGTACGGGCAGAAGGTACCTGCAATACCACTTCCTGTGCCAACAAGTTCATCAAGGTAAATACTGAATCTGTGTCCGCGAGCAGCATTACCGCATCTCTTGATTCTGTATGTGCGGGCAGCAGCACAACCTTGCGTGTATCCGGCGGCAGCCTGGGTAGCAATGCAAGTTGGAAATGGTACACCGGCGCATGCGGATCTGTACTTGCAGGCAGCGGCGCATCCATCACAGTGACTCCGTCGGCCACCACTACCTACTTCGTGCGTGCAGAAGGAACCTGCAACAACACGGTTTGTGTATCTAAACCCGTGAAGGTGAACAGGTTCTCCACGGCCGCAAACGGCATCCTGGCAAGCGCTGATTCCACTTGTGGAACAAGCAGCGTTACCTTGAGTATATCTGGAGGTAGCCTCGGAGATAACGCGACATGGGTTTGGTACAACAATACCACCAGCATAGGCACAGGCGCATCCATCACGGTAACGCCAACCGCTACCACAACCTATACCGTGCGTGCAGAAGGCACCTGTAACAATACTTCGTTCGTATCACGGACCATTAAAGTGAACACCTGGAGTGTAGCAGGCAGCAGCATAGTGGTAAGTAAAGATTCTACCTGTGGAACTGAGTCAGTAAGACTTACCGTTATTGGCGGTACGCTCGGTTCAAACGCACGCTGGCGCTGGTACACCGGCACCTGTGGTGGCACGGCCATTGGAACAGGTGTGAGCATCATTACTACCCCAAGCACCACAACTACCTATTTTGCACGTGCCGAAGGCACATGTAATATCACCAGCTGTCCTCCGGGTAAAACAGTTCAGGTGAATCGCCTCAGCACAGCACCTGTTGCAGTTGTTTCTACTCAGGATTCTGTATGCAGAGGCAGCGCGGTTCAGCTGAGCGTTGCAGGCGGATCCCTGGGCAGCAATGCACGTTGGGTATGGTATGAAAATGCCTGCGGAACGAATAAGGTGGGTGAAGGGGCCAGCATCTCCGTGAAGCCGGGTGTCACCACCACTTATTATGTGCGTGCAGAAGGAACCTGCAACACCACAGCATGTGTGCGCAAAACCATCAAAGTTCTTGTGCCGAGCAATGCGCCAACACAGGCAACTGCCGATGTGAAATCTCTTTGTGGTGCCGGCTTGGTGAACCTGAAAGTACATGGTGGCTCTTTGGGCAGCAATGCCAAGTGGGTTTGGTATGAAGGTGCCTGCGGAACCGGGTCTTTCGTGGGTGAAGGCGAGAGCATTCAGCTGAACATTAGCACCACAACCACCTTCTATGTTCGTGCAGAAGGCACCTGCAACAATACCAGCTGCGAAAGTGTCACTGTGGAAGTTTCTGAATTCTCCAGCGCTCCTACATTGATTGCCGCTACCGCCGACAGCGTATGTAAAGGTGGAAAGGTTACCCTGAGCATTTCGGGTGGCTCTCTTGGCACCGATGCAAGCTGGAAGTGGTATAAGGATGGCTGCGGTTTGGGTGCATCTGTAGGTACCGGCACCAGCTTTACCGTGAACGTGGATGATCCTGTAACGTATTATGTACGTGCGGAAGGCAAGTGCAATACCACAGCCTGTCTTGCGAAGAGCATCGGTATTTACACGGTGAGTCAGAACCCGGTGAAGGTGCTGAGCAGCGCAGATACTTCCTGCGGAGGAGCCATTACCCTGACCGTTTCCGGTGGAAAACTGGGCAGCGGAGCACAGTGGAGCTGGTACAGTGGTTCCTGTGGCGGAACTTACGAAGGCGGCGGCAACAGCCTTACCGTAACGCCTGCCGCGCAGACCACATATTACGTGCGCGCTGAAGGTGCTTGCAATACCACTGTTTGTGCATTCAAAACCTTGTTCACAGGATCGGCTTCCACAGGACCTGTGTCCATCAGCGTTAGCAACGATACTCCCTGTACCGGAGAACCTGTAACCCTAACGGTAAATGGTGGCAGTCTGGGTCAGGGCGCAGTTTGGAAATGGTACCATACATCATGCGGCGGAAGTCCGCAGGGAACCGGAACCAGCATCACCAAAGTTCCCAATGGCAGCACGGTATTCTTCGTGCGGGCTGAAGGGCCTTGCAACGTAACGGCCTGTGTAACAAAACCGGTACGTTTGTTGATGCCAAGCATCGCTGCAGGTGGCATCGTTACTTCAACAGATACCATTCTGAATGGCGCATCCATCCGTCTGAGCATCTTCGGTGGCTCCAGAGGTGATAATGCACGTTGGGTTTGGTATAAAGATGCCTGCGGAAGCGGTACTCCGGTTGGATTCGGACCCAGTCTGCTCGTTACGCCATCGGCCATCACAACCTATTATGTGCGCGCCGAAGGAACCTGCGATACCACTGCTTGTATCTCCAGAACCGTGAATGTTTGGGGAATGGGCACGAATGACCCCAACGCGATGGCTGAAAGGGTGCATCTGTATCCAAATCCCGCAGCAGGGGCGGTTAACCTTACCCTTGACCTCGGCGTTCAGGAAGAAACCACCGTTCAGCTGATGGATGTTCAGGGTCGTCTGGTAAATACCTATCAGCTCAGCGGACGTCCGGGTACTTACAAACTGGAACTGGGTTCCATCAGTGAAGGACAATACATGCTCGTGGTGAAGAGCGGCAACATCAGGGTTGTGAAGCGATTTACAAAAGTGAATCCCTGAGGGCTGCGTCATCCGGCAACAATAAAAAAGGGGTCTTCGGGCCCCTTTTTTATTGTTTCATGCCGGGTGGTTGTGCATCATCTACCCATTGGGTACCGGGCGCAATGCCAACATTAAGAATCTTTGGATGATCAGTGCTGCAGCAGCAGCATACGGAAAGATATGTTTTATGGGAGGTTTGAACGCCGCATCAACGAACCCGCACCCAGGCGATGGCCGGGCAAAGTGCAATAAGGGTCAGCACCACGCTCAGCGGATAATGTGCAGGAAGCAGGTGAACCAGGGCCAGCAACAGCAGCAATATAAATTCAAGGAAAAAGACGGTTTTATTCCACTTCGAAGTTTTGTTTCGTTTGATCAGGCTGGGTAACAACATTCCAAGGAAGATGATGGAAGCTGTACACAGCGATAAGCCGATGGTCGTTTCATACCATTTGCCTTCCATAAGGCCAAGTCCGCCAAGGAATAAGACTCCCAGGCTCAGGTAATGAATCTTTCTTTGGATGGAAGTATGCATCTGAGCCGTCAAAATTATGCACTGACGGATAAAAAGCTAATTTTGCGCCACAATCGAAATCATGATCATAGGTCTTCCAAAGGAAATCAAGAACAACGAAAACCGGGTTGCACTGACACCGGCAGGCGTTGCGGAGTTGGTAAAACACGGCCACAAGGTGTATGTACAGCATACCGCCGGCGATGGCAGCGGTTTTTCAGATGAAGAATACATTCAGGCAGGAGGCCATATGCTTCCAACGATTGAGGATGTATATGGCATCGCAGAGATGATTGTTAAGGTAAAAGAACCCATTGAGGCTGAATATGCCCTCATCAGGCCTGGTCAGCTGTTGTTCACTTATTTCCACTTTGCCAGCTATGAACCATTGACCCACGCCATGATCAAAAGCAATGCGGTATGCCTTGCTTACGAAACCGTAGAACGTGCAGACCGCAGCTTGCCGCTGCTGGTTCCTATGAGCGAAGTAGCCGGAAGGATGAGCGTACAGGAAGGAGCTAAATATCTGGAAAAACCCATGGGCGGTCGCGGTGTATTACTTGGCGGTGTTCCCGGTGTGCGTCCGGCAGAAGTGTTGGTGCTTGGTGGCGGCATTGTTGGAACCCAGGCTGCAAAAATTGCTGCAGGCATGGGCGCACAGGTAACCATCATGGACATCAGCCTTCCACGCCTAAGGCAGCTGGACGACATCATGCCTGCCAACGTGAATACCGAATACAGCAGCGAATACAACATCCGCAAGGCGGTGCGTACCGCCGATCTGGTGATTGGTGGCGTGTTAATTCCCGGGGCAAAGGCACCGAAACTTATTACCAAAGACATGCTGCCCACCATGAAAAAAGGTGCAGTGATTGTAGACGTAGCCATCGACCAGGGCGGATGCTTTGAAACCAGCAAACCCACCACGCATGCAGAACCTACCTATGTGGTGGACAACGTGATGCACTACTGTGTGGCCAATATGCCCGGCGCGGTTCCATACACCAGCACGTTGGCTTTGACCAATGCCACTTTGCCTTATGCCATCATGTTGGCAAATAAGGGCTGGAAGAAGGCCTGCGCCGACAACAATGAACTGAAACTTGGGTTGAATGTGGTAGAAGGAAAGGTAGTTTACCGCGGGGTAAGCGATGCCTTCAACTTGCCTTATACACCTGTAGAAGAAGTCCTCGCCTGAGTAAGGAACAAAATACCTGAAAGAGCCGTTATTCAACGGCTCTTTCCTTTTACAAACAGCATGAACAACTCATTGGTCCATTACAGGGAATACGGACAGGCACAAGGCTCGGCGCTCATCATCATGCACGGGATTTTTGGCATGCTCGACAACTGGCATTATGTATCGGGCCTGCTTTCACAGCAGCTGCGCGTGGTCAGTTTTGATGCGCGCAACCACGGCAAAAGCTTTCATCATCCGGAGATGGGTTTCGATGCAATGGCCGATGACCTGATTGCACTGATGGATCATTTGAACCTGCCCAAGGCCATTGTGCTCGGCCATAGTATGGGCGGGAAAACAGCCATGCACGCCGCACTGAAGTTTCCCGAACGGTTTCAGGCGTTGCTTGTTGCCGACATTGCACCTAAAGCCTACAAACCAGGCCATTTGCCTTATTTTGACGCCTTTGCGCAGATTCCGCTGAACGAAATCCAAAGTCGTCGGGAAGCCGATGAAGCATTCAAACATTTTGCACCAGATCCCGGCGTGCGGCAGTTTTTATTGAAGAATCTGGAGCCGCTTCCCGAAGGTGGATATACCACAAAATTTAACCTGGAAGCGCTGCGCCAGGCCTATCCGGAAATCATTGGCGCCCTGCCGTTGCAAGGGGTGTTTGCCCGACCTTCTTTGTTCCTGTATGGCCTGCGTTCAGGATACCTGAAGGACGAGGATCGCCCGCTCATTCAGGAACATTTCCCCCAGACGCAGTTTGTAGGAATACCTGATGCCGGGCACTGGTTGCATGCCGATCAGCCGCAGTTGTTTATGGATGCGGTGCTGCAGTTTATTCAGCAGCTTCCTGAGGTTTGAGCTCCAGGCTCCGGTTCATGATGCCTTTCAGTTCATTCCAGAACAACACAGCATCTTCGCTGTTCTTTCGGCCTGTGGCCGTGAAGAAAAACATAGAGCCATCACGAGCAAAAATGCGCCAGTTCCACACCAGTTTGCTGAATGCACTGGATGCCCGAACATCGAGGAAGTTTCCGAGGCGAAAAACGCCGGTATCCGTTTGTTCCAGGGTGATATCGGGCAATACCGACCGCATGTTTTGCAACAAGCCATCGCCGGCGCCCATCAGAAATTCGTGGCTGGCCACCCCGGGATAAGAAATCCGGATCATATTGAAATTATCGCGAAAGCTATCTTTTGGAGAGCTGAGCGGGCTCAGCATCGAAAACAGCACACCCTGCGGTCCTTCCATGTATTCCCAGGAACGCGGAACCACCATCCGCACATGTGCGTTGCTGATTTCCTTCCAGAGTTCACTCTGCCCGAAAACAGGAGCACAGCCAAGAAAGCTGAAAGACAGCAAGCAGATGGTTTTGAACTTCATGGTTCAAACTTAGGCTATTCCACTCAGGAAGAGGAGCAACACAACGCAGCCGCTCATCAGTGCCAGCGTGATCAGTCCCCAGATGTTCATGGCACGGGTGTTTTCACGGCCCTGCATGATGTTGGGGTTGTTGGCAATCAGCAGAATCAGCGCGATGAGTGGCGGCGCAACCAGTCCATAAAGGATGGCAGACCAGAGCAGCAGATCCACAGCACTTACGCCGCTTATGTTGATCAGCAGGGCAATGCCCATCACAGCAATGAT
>JBEDND010000229.1:0-24965 GCA_041170785.1 Bacteroidota bacterium
AAAGGAAGCTCCGAGCCTGTGAGGAGATCACCTGCAGCATTCGGTTGGTTACAAGTGTGCACCGCATCATCCTTTTCAGCCTTGATTTTTTGCTTACTTTTTCATCAAGGAAAAAGTAAGAGAACAGAAAAAAGTACTTGTTTTTGAAGCGTAGTTTGTGGTCCGTGATACGGCAGGCTCCCCCACAGCTCATTGCTAACGCAATTCGGTGGGGGCAGGCAGGATGTCCATATTCTCTTTTGGAAGCCAGCGCAAAAGGACCGGCCTATAAGGCTGGAAGGTTAGGAGTGCAGCAAGAAGGCGCTAAATGCAAAGGAAGCTCCGAGCCTGTGAGGAGATCACCTGCCGCCCTTCGGCAAGCTCAGGGTGACACATTCACCTTCTTGCAAGCGCAAGGCCTTCCAGACTTATCAGCCTTGATTTTTTGCTTACTTTTTCATCAAGGAAAAAGTAAGAAGCAATAAGGTAAAGGTTGCATTAGCGTGCTTTAGATAAAACCCCTTAAAGCGCGGAAACCTTGTGAACTGAATAAGTTGGGAAAGGTGAAATGGTTTGTGAGTCCAGCCTCTGTCCATCCTTCGGCAGGCTCTGGATGACAAAGGGGGCAGGCAACATTTGGTTCGAGAGCCTCACCATGACAAGGTGGGATCGCTCGGGACTTTCAGCATCATGACAGGCTAACGATGATAAGCAATATGCACGATTCAATCTATTGGATATACAACAAACCCAACCAATCATTCACCTCATTCCTCCTTCCGGTATTACCTTGCAAGTCCATCGGTATGAGGCGCTTCGCGGGAATATATTGGATGTTGGTGCTGTGGTTCTGTGCCACAGAGCGCATCACGGCTCAGGCGACCACTGAGCTTCCTGCGACGTCCAATCCGCAGCAATACATCCTGTTGCTGAAGGATAAATTCCCGCCGAAGCCGGAAACAATCTTATACAGTCCCCGTGCCGCCAAACGCCGGCTGCTGCAGGGAATCTCCCCCGACAGCCTCGACTGGCCCGTGCATCAGGATTACCTGAAACAGGTTGCCTCCCTCAGCGGCGTGCGTATTCGTGCCGTGAGCCGTTGGATGAACGCCCTGCTGCTGCAGGTTCGCGACAGCGCAGCCTTGGCGGCCTTACGCACACAAAGTTTTGTCGCCGGCCTGCAGGAATTCGGTCCGGTACGACAGCCGGCAGCCGCCTCCGACAGTGCCTCTGAGCCCGCACCGGAACCATTTGCCATTCCCGAGCCGGAAACCTTGCAGCTTCTGCGCACCCAGCCGCTGTTGCAGCTGGCCACCCGCGGCTACGGACTCAGTCATGAAGCGCTGCGGGCCATGAACGGAATCCGCTTGCACGACCTCGGCTACCGCGGCAAAGGCATGCTCATCGCCGTGCTCGATGCCGGCTTCATCGGGGTGGACAGAATCGCCGCCTTCGACAGCCTCAACAACAACAAACGCATCCTGGCCACACGCGACTTCGTGCGTGGCAACGACTGGGTGTATAGCTTCAGCGACCACGGTACCAAAGTGCTTGGCTGTCTGGCTGCGGATATTCCAAATGTACTGAAAGGCAGCGCCCCGGAAGCGTCTTACATGCTTCTTCGAAGCGAAGATGCCGACGCGGAGTTCCCGGAGGAAATGTTTCACTGGCTGGTGGCTGCCGAGTTCGCCGACAGCATGGGCGCCGACATCATCAGCAGCTCTTTGGGATATACCACCTTTGATGTTCCCTTTCATGAAGATGACCGGCTGACGCTGCTGGACGGGACGGGCAGTCTGATCAGCCGCGCTGCGTGTATGGCCGCCTCCCGCGGGATGCTGGTGATGACCGCCGCAGGCAACGAAGGCGATGGACTCTGGGAACGAATCTCAGCGCCGGCCGATGCCCCGGAAGTCCTCAGCGTGGGCGCCGTAGATGCGGCTGGTAACAGCGCAACGTTCAGCGGCAAAGGCCCCGCCTCTGAAGGTCGTCTGAAGCCGGAGGTTGCTGCTCCGGGCGTGAACATTCCGCTGATCCAAGGCAACGGCAACCTAGGCGAAGGTTCAGGCACCAGCTATGCCACGCCGCTACTCTCCGGACTTGCGGCCTGTTTGTGGCAAGCTGCCCCGCGACTGGATGCCCAAACGCTGCGCGAAGCCATCGTCAACAGTGCGCACCGCGGCCATTTCACCGATATACAGCAGGGACATGGAATTCCGGATGTATTCGCTGCTGCCTGTCTGCTGGGCAGCAATCCCTTTTTCCGAAGCGAAGCCACACAACTGCTCAGCGAAGTGCCTGAAACCACCGCGCAAGACCACCTGTTCATCCGTGCTTACGCAGGAACTTCAGGCGAGCTGCGCTACGCCTTGTTCAGCAGGGGAAACAACCGCAAGCCTGCCGGCTCGGGAAGCATCAGCCTGGAGGCGCAACAAACAGCGGTATTCCGTGTTGAACCCTTCGAACATCCGGGGCCATACATACTGCAGATTTCCGGTCCCGGCGGATTTTACCGCATGTACCACATCAACAGAACCATCAGTCCAAGAACCAGATAAGCCATGAACAGAATCATGAAATACAGCTTCTGCCTGTTGTTCAGCGCAGGCATCTGCCAAAACCTTCAGGCGCAACTGTTTACCCGTTCGGGAACGTTTACCGTGCAAGAAGCAACCATGATCACCCAATTCCCGGGTGTACAGGGCTCGCCCGTGGTAGAAACCTGGACCCTTACCCTGAAATTCAAGCGCAGCACGGCGTTTCTGGTCGATACGGCCTGGGCTTCCGGCAAAGCCGACAAAGTATTTCTGGATCGGGTGGACGGCGCAGCCTGGACGGGTAAAGCCGCCAAAGGCGATGAAATTCGCCTCACCTTGCACCTGTACACGGCCACTGCGGAACCGGGCACACCCGGCTTTGAAGGTGTCAGCGGAAGTCCGGTATGTGTTGCACCTGTGAAGCATCAGGGCAAGCTGCTGTTCCGCTATGGCTTCAGCGACCTGAAATATTACTTCAGCCGCAGTGCTGTGGCAAAGCAACAGCCGGTGTACGCGCCGTGAGAAGCGAAGACGGTCCCTGAGGCCCTCGAAGGGAACCGTTTCGCGAGAGATTCGTGTTACTAAAATGTGGCTGAGGTTTTAGCTTGTCCCGGGCGTAATCTCAGGGACCTTCTTAATTGTTTTGTTCAATCTTAATCACCATTATCGGATGCTTGCAGCTCCGGTATGTTAGTGATCGGATAGTTTATTCCAGTAGCTTCCAGCACTTTGATACAAAAAATATTCCTGCGTGTTTCCACGTCCGTGGTTTCCCATAAAATACCAAACAGCATTTCAAGCACTTCAGTACAGGAAAGTTCGGCATACCAGGATGCTCTTACTTCAATGATGTAAGACGTAGCGTCATCTCCGGGATACGCTTCTTTCAGGTGAATTTCATCCAGCGGTCTTCCCTCGGCGGCACAACGCTCAATGAAAGGTTCCAGGAGTTTATTTAATGCCGCTCGATCCATTTCAGTAATCCATTTGCATCCGACAACAATTCAATGATTCGCGCCACATCACGCTCCTGAAAGTGGCCGCAAGGTTTGTATCTCGCCTTTTCGTCCCATGCGCTGAGCAACAATGAACTTGCTGTTGACAGGGTGACGTTCGTGGCCTTTTCCGAATCAAATCTGCTCTTTAGTCCCCCTAAAATCAGGAGGGTGAGCAAGTTATGCGTTCTGATGCTTCGGCGTATTTCATGAATACCCTTGGTTTCGCCCGGGTCTGAAAATGAATCGTCCAGTAGATTTGGAATACCTAAGCGCTCACAAATCTTCGCCTTCAGAGAAAGTTCCGCGGCATAACCGGCTAGATAAAACGCACCATCACTCTTGCCATGGCTAAACAGGATCTCCGCTTCGTGAAGCCGCTGCATGACAAGTTTTCTGATTTCAACAGGATTTTTCATAAGTTGTATAATATGATAATGAAAAAAGTAAGCAGAGTATTCAATCGTCCATGCAGCGCAATTGCCGATGCACATGAACTTCATGCGAATATAACAAAAAGCGCCTCAATGAATGTATATGCCCGGGTTCCTGTGATAGCCCATCATGGCTGTGTTACAACCCGAAACTTTGACCATTTAACCGAATACTGAGCTGATGAAATCAGTTCCTCAGCAGCCCTGAAGAAATCCCGGTGCCCTTTCCTTCAACAGCTGTTGGATAAGGTGGCTCGCCTTGCGTATTTTTGCCGTCTATAGCCATGTTTGAATCTCTGGTAAAAGGTCTGGGCAAGCTGTTCGGCAATAAATCCGATCGCGATGTAAAAGAAGTACAACCGCTGGTAGAAGCCATCAACGAATGGTTCCAGGCATATCAGGCGCTCAGCAATGATGAGTTGCGGAATAAAACCAACGAATTTGTGGATCGCATCAACCTACAACTCGCAGGTGTGGATGAGGAAATTGCCGCAGCGCGCGCCGAACTGGAGGCTACGCCCGAAGCAGAGGTGGAAGAACGCGATGCCCTGTTCAGCAAATTGGATGAGCTGGAAAAAGACCGCGACAAGGAACTGGAAAAAGCCCTTGAGGAAATTTTGCCCGAGGCCTTTGCCGTGGTGAAGGAAGCCGCCCGTCGCTACACAGAAATCGGAACCCTGGAAGTGCAGGCCACCGAACACGACCGCACCATCGCCGCCCAAAAAGCCCACGTGCGCATCGACGGCGATAAAGCCTTCTACAGCAACGAATGGGTGGCCGCCGGCGGAAACATCCGCTGGAACATGGTGCATTACGATGTGCAGCTGATTGGCGGCATCGCACTTCACAAAGGCAAAATCGCCGAAATGGCCACGGGTGAAGGTAAAACCCTGGTTTCCACACTGCCCGCGTACCTCAACGCCCTTGGCAAACGCGGGGTGCATATCGTGACCGTGAACGACTACCTGGCCCGCCGCGACAGCGAATGGAACGGCCCGCTCTTCGAATTCCTCGGCCTCACCGTGGATTGCATCGACCAGCACCAACCCAATTCCCCGCAGCGCCGCAAAGCCTACGAAGCAGACATCACCTACGGTACCAATAACGAATTCGGCTTCGATTACCTCCGCGACAACATGTCGCGCAGCCCGGAAGACCTCGTACAGCGCAAACACCATTACGCCATGGTGGACGAAGTGGATTCGGTTTTGATTGATGATGCCCGAACGCCGCTCATCATCTCCGGTCCTACACCCAAAGGTGATGACCAGGAATTCGTGGCGCTGAAACCCCGCATCCAGCGTGTGGTGGAGGCCCAGAAGAAATACGTGAACTTCGCCCTGAACGAAGCCAAAAAGCTCATCGCAGAAGGCAAAACCGGGGAAAAAGACGGCGGAATGTTCCTGCTGCGCGCACACCGTGGCATGCCCAAAACCAAAGCACTGATCAAATACCTCGGCGAATCAGGCATCCACTCGGTGCTGCACAAGACCGAAAGCTATTACCTGCAGGATCAGCAGAAGGAAATGCCCAAAGTGGATGCGGAACTGTACTTCGTCATCGACGAAAAAAACAATACCGTTGAACTCACCGAAAAAGGCATCGAGCTCATCACCGAATCTGGTGAAGACCGTCAGTTCTTCCTCATGCCCGACATCGGCAGCGAAATTGCTGAAATTGAACGTACAGCCCTTTCCGACGACGACAAACGTCGCCGCAAGGATGAGCTGATGCGCGACTTCGCCGTGAAAAGCGACCGCATCCACTCCATCAGCCAGCTGCTGAAGGCATATACCATCTTCGAACGCGATGTGGACTACATCATCCAGGATGGCAAGGTGAAAATCGTGGATGAACAAACCGGTCGTATCCTCGAAGGTCGCCGCTACAGCGACGGGCTCCACCAGGCCATCGAAGCCAAGGAAAACGTGAAGGTGGAAGCCGCCACGCAAACCTATGCCACCATCACGCTGCAAAACTACTTCCGCATGTACCACAAGCTGGCCGGAATGACCGGAACGGCGGAAACAGAAGCGCAGGAACTCTGGGACATTTACAAGTTGGATGTGATGGTGATTCCCACCAACAGACCCGCTGTCCGCAAGGACATGGACGACTTCGTCTATAAAACACGCCGCGTGAAGTTCAACGCCGTAATCGACAATGTGGTGAAGCTGGTGGAAGAAGGTCGTCCGGTGCTGGTAGGTACTACTTCCGTAGAAATCAGTGAACTGCTGAGCCGCATGCTGAAGCTGCGCAACATCCGCCACAACGTACTGAACGCCAAGCAACACCAAAGCGAAGCACAGATTGTGGCCGAAGCAGGGAATCCCGGAACCGTGACCATTGCCACCAACATGGCCGGTCGTGGTACGGACATTAAGATCTCGGATGAAGTAAAAGCTGCCGGCGGTTTGGCCATCATCGGCACGGAACGCCACGAGTCGCGCCGCGTGGACCGTCAGTTGCGCGGTCGTGCCGGTCGTCAGGGTGACCCCGGAACCAGTCAGTTTTACGTGTCGCTGGAAGACGACCTGATGCGCATCTTCGGCTCCGAGCGCGTGATGAAGCTGATGGATCGCATGGGCTACAAAGAAGACGATGTGATTCAGGCTTCTACCATGACCAGCATCATCGAACGCAACCAGAAGCGCATGGAGCAGAACAACTACGGCATCCGCAAACGCCTGCTGGAATACGATGATGTAATGAACAAGCAGCGCACGGTGATTTACAGCCGCCGCAAAAACGCCTTGTTTGGCGAACGCCTCAGTCTGGATTTGCGCAACATGTTGTACGACTGGTGCGACGATACCGTTTCCGTGACCAAAGAACAGGATGCCTTCGGCGATTTGGAGCTGGAAGTGTACAAGCAGCTGGCCTGCGACCTTCCGTTTGATGAAGAAACCTTCAAAAGAACCGGTCATGAAGATCTGGCGGAACAGTTGTTCCACCACCTGCTGAACCACTACAACGCGAAGAATGCCGATATGGCGGCAGCGGCACTTCCGGTGTTCCGAAACATCCAGGAAGCGCAGGGTGGTAAGGTAGATCAGGTGGTGGTGCCCATTACCGACGGAACACACGTGATGAATGTAGTGGTGGGCATGAGCAGGATGTTGGAGAGCAACGGTGCTTCCCTGATCCGAGAATTTGAAAAAGACATCACCCTGGAAATCATCGACGACGAATGGAAAGAACACCTGCGTGAACTCGATGACCTGAAACAGGCTTCTCCCAACGCCCAATACGAACAGAAAGATCCGTTGCTGATTTATAAAATCGAATCCTTCAACCTGTTCCGCGACATGATGCGCCGGGTAAACAACCGGGTGCTGGGCATGTTGTTCCGTGGAAATATCGACGGCCAAGAGCAGGTTGACGCAGCGCAAACTTCCAAGGTGAAGCGCAACGACGACTTGAGCCGTGCCCGTGCCGGCAGAGATGAGGTAGGAATCGTTTCCGGCGGTATGCCCATGCCTCCTCCGGATATGCCGATGCCTCCCGATCAGCCGGTGATGCCGGGAATACCCCTGCGCCAGGAACCGAAGATCGGACGCAACGATCCTTGTTTCTGCGGCAGCGGAAAGAAATTCAAAAATTGCCATGGACAGGTTTAAACTGATTCGTTTGATGTCGGACAGGAAGTATCTGGCAGCTATGCTGACCGGCATCCTGTTGATGCTGCCTTCAATTCATGCAGCTGCTCAGGTAGAAATTATTTCAGAGCCGGGCATTGAACGTCTCATGAGAAACAGGATCAACGAACGCATCCTTAATGGAGGAAAGGTTCCGGGCTACAGGGTACTGGTGGCTTATTCCAACAGCCGGGGCGCAGCAAGCATCCAAACAGAAGACGCGCGGCGTGCTTTTGCCGGTCGGTTCGAGGTGCTTCAAATTTATGATGAACCCAATTTTAAAGTGTATGTGGGGGCCTTCCGTTACCGATGGGAAGCGGAATTGGCCCTGCAGGAAATCCAGAAAAAATACCGCGGCGCACGGGTAGTTCAGGATGAAATACGCCTGCCGGCACCTTGAAGTAGCCGCGCTTTTAACACTTCCTTCACCCACAATTCAACACACACTTGCGGCTATTTATTTACTTTGTGCCGTGAAGTTCACATACATCTTACTAGGATTAATCCTCGCTTCATGCGCAACAACAGGTAAAAGCCTGTCACAAAAGGATTTGAACGCGCCTGCTTCTGCTGTAAAACCGAAGAACATCGTGTTTATGGTGGGAGATGGAATGGGCCTTGCCCAGCTCTCACTAACCCAATCGGCAGCAGATTATGTGTTGGCTATTTTTGAATGGTTTAAGGTCATTGGTTTTAGCGAAACTGCAAGCGCCGATGATTACATCACCGACAGCGCCGCGGGAGCCACCGCATTTGGTACCGGAACCAGAACGAATAACGGCATGATCTCCGTAGCTACGGATTCTTCAGCACTGAAAACCATCGCCGAAGAAG
Source organism: Bacteroidota bacterium (assembly GCA_041170785.1). GTDB lineage: Bacteria > Bacteroidota > Bacteroidia > NS11-12g > UBA955 > REEB481. The sequence continues at coordinate 8,418 of JBEDND010000229.1, forward strand.
CATCTGAACAGGGTAAAGAAACCGGATTGTTGGCCACCTGCAGCATCACGCATGCAACTCCCGGTTGTTTTTATGCGCATCAGCCTTCAAGGAAAATGAACCGCGAAATAGCCGGGGATATGTATGCCTCCGGTATCGATGTATTCATGGGAGGAGGATGGCCCTTTTTCGACAGCAGCAAACTGGTGGCTTCTGGTTTTGCCGTAAAACACGGTTTGGATGCTTTTGTGTCTGCAACCGAACCAAAAATTGCCGGATTTTACAGCCACAGCGAACATCCGCCCAAAATGAGCGAAGGCCGTGGAAATTTCCTCGCACCGGCTTCCGTAAAGCTGCTTGATTTGCTAAACCGCAACAAGTCCGGATTTTTTGCCATGATTGAAGGCTCCCAGATAGACTGGGGCGGACATGCCAATGATGCACCTTACCTGATTGAAGAAACCAAAGATTTTGACAAGGCCGTGCGCGCGGTGCTGGAATGGGCCCAAAAAGATGGTCAAACCCTGGTGATTGTCACCGCCGATCACGAAACCGGTGGCCTTTCCATGCCGGTGCCCGCAAAACCCGGAACCTTGCCTCAGGCTCGTTTTTCCACCGGTGACCACAGCGGTATCCACGTACCCGTTTTTGCCTGGGGCCCAGGTGCGGAACAGTTTATGGGCGTTTACAAGAATACAGACATCTACCTGAAGATGAAGGCGTTGCTAAACCCTTAATGGTTTTCGTAATACCAAGTTCATTTTTTACATATTCCTGCGAAACACATGCAACCTTTTAGTCTTTCTTCAGACAAATGGGCGAAGTTGCATGAAAGGTTTGGCCTACATATCTGCGGGAATGGCTGTTTTTTTGGCTGGATGTTTTTTCCTGTTGATCCATTCTTGCAGCCCTGAACAAACTTCTCAAGACGGATCCGCGAATGAAATGCATGCCCAGCCATTGCCGGATCCCGCGCAGTTGGGGTCCATACTCTACGAAGACTTGGTGGATCCACTTTTTGAGGCCGCCGGAATCAGTTCAGGGTATCAGCTGAAAGCCAGTGGAATTCCGCAGGTATTGCAACACGATGCGGCAAGTGCATGGCTGGCGTCGGTGAAATCTGAGAAAAAATGTGCCTCGCTGGATCGAACATTCGGACCTGCATTGAACAGGGAACGCAACAGGTTTGATTCCCTGGTTTATCCATCTGTAGCCGCGCTGATCAAAAGAAACAATAACTGGATGGACAGCGCCGAACTTTGGTATCGGCCTCTGGTGCGTGAATACCAGAAAGGTAAGATCAATCAGGAAACCTTGGGCTCCAGGTTGCGCCACCTCAATGAACAAGTACGCGATTCCATGCGCAATGACGTCAACAGACAAAGGCTTGCCTCCCTGATTAGAAAACACTACGAATCCTACCTTTTGGGTGTGAAGCAATTGTTGTCTGACCAAGATTGGCAAGATTGGGTACAATGTGGCCTTCGCGGCAACAATCCCTGATTAACCGTCCCTGCTGAATGCATTAGACAAATATGAAACCGGGTCGCAGCAAGCGGCCTTTTGCTTTTCTTTGCCGCATGATTCCCGTTTATGTCATCATACCTGCCCGTTACGCCAGCAGTCGTTTTCCGGGGAAGCCGCTGGTGCATATTGCCGGGAAATCCATGCTGCAACGCGTCGCAGAACAGGTGGGAAAAACAGCGGGAATTACACAGGTGATTGTGGCTACCGATGACCCAAGGATTGAAGAACATGCAAAAGCTTTTGTATCTGTGGTGATGACCGGGGTTCATGCCTCAGGCACCGATCGTTGTGCGGAAGCTGCCAGATTGAGCGGTGCCCTCGATGGAATTGTTGTAAATGTTCAGGGCGACGAACCATTCATCCAGCCCGCACAAATCCAAGCGCTTTGCGCAGCGTTCCTTGATCCGGATGTGCGCATTGCATCCCTGATGAAACCCATACATGATCCCGCCTTCATGCATGACCCGAACATGGTAAAAGTGGTTTGCAGGAACAATGGCGATGCCCTGTACTTCAGCCGCCAAGCCATTCCTGCAGTGCGTGGACTGGATGCTTCGGAATGGGGACAAAAGGCCCCTTACTTTAAACACATTGGCGTCTATGCGTTTCGGGCTTCGGTATTGCAGGAGCTGGCGGCTTTGCCGGAAGGCATCCTGGAGCAAGCCGAAATGCTCGAGCAGCTGCGCTGGTTGGAGCACGGATATACCATACGCATGGTGGAAACAGATTTTCAAAGTCCGGCCGTGGACAGCCCCGAAGATTTGGCACATGTGGAGAATTTTTTGAAAAGCCATCCGGAGCTGGCTTGATGCAGCCGCATGATGTCAGCTACTTTTGAAACCCGTAACTGCTGTTCTTTTAGAACAGTGATTCTATGAAAAAACCTAAATATGTATTCGTTACGGGTGGCGTAACCTCTTCCCTGGGTAAAGGCATCATTGCAGCTTCATTGGCAAGATTGCTTCAGGCCAGAGGATATTCAGTAACCATTCAAAAGCTGGATCCGTACATAAACGTGGATCCCGGAACCTTAAACCCGTATGAACACGGCGAGTGTTTTGTAACCGAAGATGGCGCCGAAACCGACCTGGATCTGGGTCATTATGAGCGTTTCCTGAATGTGCCCACATCGCAGGCCAATAACGTAACTACCGGGCGTATCTACCTCACGGTGATTGAGAACGAACGGAAAGGCCAGTACCTCGGAAAAACAGTTCAGGTTATTCCACACATCACCGATGAAATCAAACGCCGCATCCGCCTGCTGGGTGACAGTGGCTTGTACGATATTGTCATCACCGAAATTGGCGGAACTGTGGGCGATATCGAATCTCAGCCTTATATCGAAGCGGTGCGACAGATCAAGTGGGAACTGGGTTCGGAAGATGCACTCGTAATTCACCTCACCTTAGTTCCATATCTGGCCGCTGCCGGCGAGTTGAAAACCAAACCAACTCAGCATAGCGTGAAAAGCTTGCTGGAAGTTGGGGTGCAGCCTGAAGTGCTGGTTTGTCGCACAGAAAAATCGCTCAATGCCGAGGTGCGCCGCAAGCTTGCACTTTTTTGCAACGTAACGCCCAATGCAGTTATTGAAAGCATGGACGTGAAAACCATTTACGAAGTGCCCCTGGTCATGCAAAAGGAAAAGCTCGACAAGGTGGTGCTTTCTAAGTTGAAGTTGAGCAGCAAGGTGGAACCGGATTTGACCGTTTGGAAAGATTTCCTGTTCCGGCTTACACATCCCAAGGCCGAGGTGAATATCGCCTTGGTAGGGAAATATGTGGAACTGCCTGATGCTTACAAATCCATAAATGAGGCTTTCATCCATGCAGGTGCAGCCAACCAATGTAAAGTTCAGGTTAACTGCGTGCATTCCGAATACCTTACTTCAGAAAATGTCGCCGAGAAATTGTCCGGTTTTGATGGAATTCTGGTGGCTCCGGGCTTCGGGTCAAGAGGTATTGAAGGCAAACTGGAGGCCGTGCGCTTCGCCCGTGAACACAGCATTCCTTTCTTTGGAATCTGCTTGGGCATGCAATGCGCAGTGATCGAATTTGCGCGCAATGTGCTGCATTTGAAGGATGCCCATTCGGTAGAAATGGACCAAGTTACTTCAGCACCCGTGATTGATTTAATGGAAGCCCAGAAACAGGTGCAACAAATGGGCGGCACCATGAGGCTGGGCGCCTACGACTGCCAGTTGCAAAAAGGTAGTTCGGCATATAAGGCTTACGGAAAGCAAAACATCAGCGAACGCCACCGCCACCGCTATGAATTCAACAACCGGTACAAAGAGTCTTTTGAACAGGCCGGAATGGTCATCACAGGCATCAACCCATTAACCGGACTGGGCGAAATTGTTGAAATTCCCATACATCCTTGGTTTGTGGGCGTGCAGTTCCATCCTGAGTTGAAGAGCACTGTGGAAAACCCGCATCCGCTGTTTGTGCGCTTCATCAAAGCTGCCATGGACCACGCTGATTAAGCAGTGATTTTATTCTCCTGACTGCCGCAGGTAAAACAAATAGCCACCTGCTGACGCCTGTAACTTCAGGTTCCGACAAGTGTCGTAACCCTGCCTTTTGTTGGTTTTAACCACCACAACCCATGATTCGTTTAATGGTGTTGAATCTTTGAACCTGCTTCTGATGCGTGCCTCAACGGCCCCAGTTTCATGCTGACTAAACTGTCGGATGTCGGTAATGCCACGTTGCATCATTTCTTCAGTCCAGATGGCTTTCACCATGCCGCCGTCAAAAGCCTCCTTTCGCTGTCCGTAAAAATACGGTGCGTAGCTTTTGAAACCATCGTGCCAGATATGCGTGCCATCTTGCGCAAAGGTTTTTAATTGCCTGATATACTGTCCTTGTACCTGATTTTCAATATGCGGTACACATAAATATGCATACAAGGGCACAAAAAGCATCACCATGATGGGAATGCTGAGCAGCGTGTGGCCTCCGTCTTTCTTGCGCATGGCGAGGATGGTCCAGAAAGAAATCCCTGCAATCCATAGCAATCCAATCACCCATTCCCAGCCCATCCATGAACCCGGCGCGCGCAAAGTGGCCAAGGCAAATGGATCTTTTATGTAGGGAGCAATCATCGCCAACACAGCGGCGTTGGAACCTAAAAGCGGAACAGCCGTAAACCCAATACCCAACAGCAAGCCCACAGGCAGCAGGATGATGGTTAACCAGCGGTGATTTTTTGATTGGTTTCTGAAAACATCCCACATGGTCAACATGCCCATGAAGCTCAGCGGGAACCAGCACATACTGCTGTAATGCACAATTTTGGTTTTGCTGATGGAAAAAACCACCAATACTACCCAGAAAAGGATTTGCATCCATTCGTGCAATAAATTGATTTCCGATCCGCGGTCGCGATTGATTCTTAAGGAAGGAAGTGCATAAATGGCCGCAGGGAAACATCCGAGCAGCAAAACCAGCGGATGGTACCAAAAAGGTTGTTCATGGGCTTCCATATTCCCTTTGAACAAATCGAGCTGGTAGGTGATGAATTTCTCCATGAACCAGTTTCCATGGCGAAGCCATTCAGGAAGAAACCATACGGCAACCACGGCGCTGAATGAAATCAAGGCTGCTAGTAGCTCGCTGATGCTTGGGAAAGAACGCATCCCACGCCTCAGGTAAAAGATGAGTGCGGTAAGTCCAATTAAGAGCAGCGCAACCGGTCCTTTGGTTAATACGGCCAAACCGGTGAATAAACCGGCAAGCATAAAGTTTATGCGGTAGCTGGCAACAAGTTCGGAGCGGCGTGAACTTTGGTAGAGTTGGATGATGGCCAAAAACATGAACAGGTTGAACACCGGATCCATGATGCCACTTTTGAAATAGAAATGTGGGGTAAGGCTTCCGGCATAAAGTAAAACCCAGAACAATCCGCCAAATGAAGTGGTACGCCGGGAACCTAAAGCGTAAAGAATGTTCAGGGTAATGATGCCCGCAATGGCATTCGGCAAACGCGCAGCCCACTCATGAATGCCAAAAATCTTCATGCAAACCACCTGTAGCCAGATAAACAGGGGCGGTTTCTCCCAAAATGGCTGAAAATCAATTTGTACCAGCTGGTAGTTGCCGCTTACCAGCATTTCCCGGGCCGCCTCGGCGAAGTTGATTTCGTCCCAGTCAAACAGGTGCACGCTGCCCAGGAAAGGAAGGAACAATGCAGCACCCAGCAAGCTGATCCATAAGTGTGCCTTGTGTTGTGGAATCATGTTTTTTTGGTGCTTATGCCTGATTTGGGTGGAGCCACTTGGGTTGCCAAACTGCAAAAATCCGATCTGTAACCAACGCAACGGCGGTTCCGATTACTGCGCCAGCCAGCACATCGGTCATAAAATGCTGGCCTAAATACATTCTGCTGTACCCAACCATGGCAGCCACAATGGCAAAAAATGCCTGTGCTGCGGCTTTACGACTGAATAACGCGAGGCTGCAAAATCCGGTAAAAGCTGTTGCAGTATGCCCGCTGGGGAAACTGTTGTTCCGGTGTAAAGGCACCGTTGGCACTTCGCGAATGCTTCCAGCCTCGAGTGCGGCCGATGGGCGCTTGCGTTCGGGAAATACCTGATGTTTCAACGTGGATATGATCAAACCACTCAGGGCAAGGGCAACAATCCCAACAACGGCATGCTTACGGCTGCTGCGCCACCCGTACAGCATCACCACCACATAAAGTACCCAGTCGCCAAGCAAGGTAATCTGACTGAATAATTGGTCCAAAAGGGGATGGTGATGCCGATTAACCCAAACTGTTACGGATGCATTTCCCGAAAGGAGCAAGAGCAGGTAACACAGCACCAGTAAAGGCAGCAATACAAGCAAGAAGCCGCGTATGCTTCCCAAGCGTCGATTCATAAGGCGAATTTAATGGCCCGATGTTCAAAACCTCATTATTTACAAACACTCTTTGGATTTAAGTAACCTTACGCCTTTAATTGCAGCACAGCCTTAAAAGCTACCCTATGACGAAAAACAAATCTACCGGCCGCATTCGTTTAGAAATGGAATTCGAAATGCACTCATCTGTAGGCATTCTGTTTAGCTACATTTCCACAGCAACCGGACTGCAGTCATGGTTTGCCGACAATGTGAATGTGCGTAACCAGGTATTTGAGTTTTCTTGGGACGACGGCACAGGGAACAGTGCAGAATTGGTGAAAAGCCAGTACAACAAGGGCGTACGCTTTCATTGGCAGGATGCTCCCGAAGATGAGAGTTTTGAGTTTCACATCGTTCAGGATGAACTTACCGGTGATGTGGAATTGCTGGTGATAGATTATTGTAATGCAGGTGAAGTAGAGGCAACCCGGATGCTTTGGGAAAGCCAAATAGATGCCCTGCGGGCATTAATTGGTGCCTAATCCGTTGTTCAGGGCCTGAATGGCCAGCCAGCTCATCATGCCTGCACCCAAGGGCAGTGCCGCTTCGTCGATATCAAAATGTGGATGATGCACGCTGTGTACAATGCCCTTTGCTTCATTGCGCACGCCCAAACGGTAAAAGCAACTGGGTACTGCCTGACTGAAATACGCGAAATCTTCAGCAGCCATCCAAATGCCCAAAGCGGTAACCTGTTCCGGTCCTGAATAGGCCGATGCCCAGGTTTTGCAGCGCTCCGTCAGTACTTCATGATTTTGAAGGAAGGGATAACCTTTACGGATTTCAAGGGTGGCCTCTGCGCCAAAGGCTGCCGCCGTATGGCTTACTATGCTGCGGATGCGCTCGTGCGCGGCGGAGCGCCATTCCTCGTCTAAGGTTCTGAAGGTGCCTTCCAGAACAACCTCCTCAGGAATGATGTTGGTGGCGCCCTTAGCTTCTACCTTGCCAAACGACAATACGCTGGGAATTACAGGGTTGGCAGATCGGCTCACCACCTGCTGCAGGGCAACAATGATTTGTGCTGCCGCCGTTACCGGATCAATATTGAAATGTGGCATGGCTCCATGGCCACCTTTCCCTTTCACCCTAAGATACAATTCATCGGTGCTGGCCATATACAATCCCGGCCGGAAGCCGGTAACCCCAACGGGCAGCTGGGGCATCACATGCTGCCCAATCATCAGATCAACCTTAGGTTCCTCCAAAACACCTTCGCCAATCATCAAACTTGCTCCGCCCGGCAATCGTTCTTCACCCGGCTGGAAAATCAATTTCACGGTTCCACCGAAATGATCACGCATCTCTTGGAGTATGATGGCCGCTCCCAGGAGGCAGGTAGTATGCACGTCGTGCCCGCAGGCATGCATCTTCCCGGGAATGGTAGAACGGTACGGACGGTCTTCAGCTTCCTCGATGGGCAAAGCATCCATGTCCGCACGAAGGCCAACCACAGTATTCCCGGGCATGTTTCCATGAATCAAGGCCACCCTGCCTGTTCCAGCAACGGTGCTGCAGGGAATCCCGACCTCAGCCAATGTCTGCTCGATGAATGCACCGGTGGCATGCTCTTCAAAACTAAGTTCCGGATGCATGTGGATGTGACGGCGCAGTGCCACCAACCTGGAACTGAGCGCAGCAGCCCGCTCCTGAATGTGGGATTTCACTTCTGACATTTTTTTCTATTTTTGTAGCTTACCGTTGCGAAGTTATACACAATGAAGTTCCATGCGTCTATTTATCTGATGTTGTTCTCGGCCTCTGGGCTTTGGTTGTTGAGTTCCTGCGAAACAGAGCCGGTGCGCACCGTTCCCCTGAATCAGACAACCATTGACTTCTTTAAATTCCAGAATGGTTCGGAATGGATTTACCAACAGGTAGATGATACCATGGTTCAGGAACGCGTTGTTGTGGAAGATTACACCAGCGGAAAGAACCGATTTGATAAAGTGGAGGTGAGCTTCATGAGGTACATGCTGAAGTCAGACCTGCACCAACAAGTGATGGTCCGTGCAGAATCCGGAATGGGCGACCCAGTAGATCAAATAGCATACATCACCATGGATTCGGCGCGCACCTATGGCCCGATTTTCTGGGCTGATGCCAAGGGTGTTTCCGGTGGTGGAAACGATTCCTTCCGATATGATGAATCTGTGCGCATAGGAGGTGTTGAATACAACAACGTGATTCGCGTAGCCTTTGCAAATCATCCGGTGTACAAAAACATCAGCATCAGCAAAGAACTGGGCATTGTGCAAAAGCAATACAGAAACGGGAAGGTATTCCGTTTGCGCTGGTTCAATCTGGTTCGTTGATCCTTCTCGGGGCAAATCATGATTGCCAGGCAGTCCGTAGATCAGGTTATTGATGCAGCACCCATTGAAGAGGTAGTAGGGCAATACCTTAGCCTAAAGAAAAGAGGTGCAAACTACACCGGACTTTGTCCCTTTCACGACGAGAAAACACCTTCTTTCAACGTTAATCCGGCCAGAGGTATTTACAAGTGTTTTGGCTGTGGCAAAGGTGGAAATGCAGTTCAGTTTGTCATGGAACTCGAGCAACTTTCCTTTGTGGAAGCGGTGCGGAAGCTGGCGGCGCGCTATGGCATTGAGTTGATTGAAACCGGTCAGCCCGAGGCCGAAGAAATGCAGGAAGAGCAAAAGCTTCGTGAAAGCATGTATGCCGTGCTTGATTTTGCCGCCTCCTGGTTTGAACAACAACTGCATGAAACAGAAGATGGCAATCTGATTGGTCTGCCTTATTTCCGCGAACGCGGTTTGGAACTCAGCACCATCAAGCATTGGAAACTGGGCTTTGCGCCAGATCAATGGAACGGCCTGCTCACCGCCGCAGAAAAGGCTTCTTATCAAAAAGAATTTCTGGAAACAGCCAGCTTGGTAAAGAAGTCGGATTCAGGTAAGTGGTTCGACATGTTCCGAAACCGGGTCATCTTTCCGATTTGCTCTGTTTCGGGCAGGGTAGTGGCTTTTGGTGGAAGAATTATGGGCAAGGCGGAAGGACAGCCCAAATACATCAACTCTGCGGAAAGCCCTGTCTATCACAAAAGCAATCACCTGTTCGGCTTGTTCCAGGCCAAAGCTGCCGTGAAAAAAAAGGATAAGGTATACCTCACCGAAGGTTATACCGATGTCATCACCTTGTATCAATCGGGCATTGACAATGTGGTGGCAAGCAGTGGTACGGCTTTAACCGACAGTCAGATTCGGCTGATCCGCAGGTTCACACCCAACGTCACCGTGTTGTACGATGGCGATGCAGCGGGAATTAAGGCGTCGCTCAGGGGCATTGACCTGATGCTCAAAGAGGATTTGAACGTGCGTGTGGTGCGCTTTCCCGATGGGGAAGATCCCGACAGCCTGTGCCGTAAACTCGGTCCGGAGGCGTTTTCATCATTCCTGGAAGCCAATGAGCAGAACTTCATCGTGTTCAAGGCGAAGTTGCTTTTTGATGGCGCCGGAACAGATCCCATCCTTCGCGCCGAGGCCATCCGCGATATCCTGGGCAGCCTCAGCCTGATTCGTGATTCACTCAAGCGCACAGAGCTGGTTCGTCAGTTGGCCGAGGTTTCCGGTCAGGGTGCAGAACAGCTGCTGTATGAATTGAACCGTATGGTTCGGACGGTACATAAAGACGACCAGAAGCAGGTGAACGAACACCTGGAACTGATGGCTACCCAAACGGCCACGAACCTGAAAGAAATCAAGTTTGACGATGTGCATCAGGAGCGTGGATTGCTGCGGCTGCTCATCCGTCATGGTCAGGCTCAGATTACAGAAGAACTGAAACTCTGGCAAATGGTGGCGCAGGAGTTGCATCAGGGCGGGCCTGAATCATTCAATGACCCGATGTGTGCGCGCAGCTTTGCGTACATCGGGGAACTGTTCGCATCCGGCTCCGAATTAGATCCGCATTATTTCGTTGGAGCTGTCGATCCCGAACTTTCAGCATTCACCGCCGAGGTGCTGAGCCTGGAGTACAACCTCTCCGACCATTGGGCCAAACATGAAATAGCCGTGGTGGGCGAGGAAGCTAACATCTATCAGGAGTTCCTCGGCGTATTCCTGCACCTGAGGCGTAAGAAACTGGATCTCATCATACGAGATACAGAGGCGCAATTTCAAGAAATGCCACCGGAAGGGTCCGAGGAAGAAGTCAACCTGATGGAGTATTACATGTATACCCAGAATATGCGCAATGAGTTGGTGAAACAAACGGGTACTGTGGTTACCGCTTATCCGGACAGTATTTCCGTCCATAAAAGGATGTAAGTGCCGTACTTCCGGTAGTGGATGAGAAAATCCGATTCCAGATCGGGCATGTTCAAGGTTCCCTGAAGAATGCCGGAATCAGCGACCACAAAAGGCGATACGCTCATGTGTTTTCTGAAGTCAACACCTTTCCTGCCATAGGATTTATACATACATTCTTTGGCGCCCCAAATAAGGTGCAATCCCATTTCTACGTTATCGTCATCCACAAATTTCAGTTCTTCAGGGGTGCAAAATCGTTGGGCAATGTTGTTGATCTGTTTGCCAACTAATTCAATATCCAAGCCGCAAGAACCGTTCATGGAAACATATAAACCAGCCAGTTCACCGCTGTGGCTTAGGCTGATGTGGCCATTGAAGTCTTCAATAAATGGTTTTCCAAAATCATCTTTTCTTAATTCAGAACCTGGGAATATTTGCTGAACGAGCAGCCGGGAAGCAAGGAAATGCCTGAGGCGAAGCGGGTTTTGTATGGGTGGAGGTGGGGCACCTTGTGCACCATAAAGCTGAATTAAATATTCGGTGGGTTCAGAAATACGCCACAAGTAGAGATTTTCTGCGCTGTAGTTTGTTACTTCGGAGATAATAGGCATGAAGCAATTGTGGAGTTTAAATAAAGTGCAGCAGTTTAATGGGCACCACCAAGGGATTTATGCACTTGCCTATGAACCGGACAGCAATTATTTGTATTCTTCGGGTCCGGATGGATTCGTGGTGGCTTGGGTTCCAGAAGGGCCGGACCGAGGTAACCTGGTTGCCCATGTGCCTGAACCGGTATTTGTACTCTTGCCATTGCACAAAGATATATTGCTTGCAGGAACGGCCTATGGCAACATCTTCAAGATCAAGATGGGCGCTAAACCAACGGTTGAAAAAATAAAAGCCCACCAGGGTGCGGTATTTTCCTTGGAAAAGAATGCAGCAGGAAATGGTTGGCTCAGCGGCGGAAAAGATGGATACCTTCTGGAGTGGAATGCATCCGGAGAATGGAAACTGGGGAAAAAATGCAGCGACGAAAGTTTGCGCTGCATCGCGGTAGCTGAAGGTAAAGTGGCTGCCGGATTCTCAGATACCACCATCAGGCAATGGGCAAACTTTAATTCAGACGCAAACCCCATAGAAGTAAAGGCGCATCAGAGTTCAGTGTTCAGTTTGATGTTTAATAATGAGGGTTCATGCCTGTATTCCGGAGGCAGAGATGCCGCCCTGAAGCAATGGGACGGCCACGGCGAACTTGCATTAATCCGCGAAGTGCCGGCACATTGGTCCCACATCAACCACATGGAACTGTCACCCAACCAGAAACTTTTGGCAACGGCCAGTATGGATAAAACCATCCGAATTTGGAAAGCGGATGATTTGGAATTGATCAAAGTGATAGATTCAAAAAAGATTGATGCCCATCAGTCTTCCGTAAATCGGGTAGTTTGGATCAATGATGAACTGCTTGCTTCAGGTGCTGACGACCGTACCATACGCCTCTTCAGAATATTTCCGTTAGGTTGATGCATTTTGCCGTTTATTTTTGTCGCCATGATTCTTTCTGATAAGCGAATTCTTGAGGAAATAGAGGCTGGAACCATTCTTATAGAACCTTACCGCAAGGAGTGTTTGGGTAGCAATTCCTACGATGTGCATTTGGGTCGTTACCTTGCCACCTACCGAGACAGGGTTTTGGACGCAAAAGCCCACAACAGGATAGATTATTTTGAAATTCCGGAGGAAGGATTTGTACTTCAACCCGGAACCTTATACCTCGGGGTTACCGAAGAATACACAGAAACACACAAACATGTGCCTTTTTTGGAAGGTAAATCAAGCACCGGAAGACTTGGCATCGACATCCACGCTACAGCCGGTAAAGGAGATGTTGGGTTTTGCAACACCTGGACCTTGGAAATCTCGGTTGCTCAGCCGGTGAGGGTTTACACCGGAATGCCCATCGGACAGCTTATTTATTTTGAGGTTCAGGGCGACATTGCCATGTCATACAACAACAAAGCTTCCGCCAAATACAATGTGCGTACGGTGAAGCCTGTTGAAAGTATGATGTGGAAGAATCAATTCTGATCAGCGCTCCGGCACCGGATGTACCCATCCGAATGGATCCGCAGCTCTTCCCGTCCGGATTTCATCCAAACCGCGAAGCAGCGTTGCTGAAATATCGTGGTTACCCTGTGGCTCCAGGTCGTAATAGACCCCTTGGTGTCCGAAACCTTTGATGCCTACCAATGTCGCGGCCGTGCCGGTAATGAACATTTCCTGCAACACCCCGGCAGCGTGCCAAGCCTTCAATTCGGCCACCTTGATGGGGCGCTCTTCCACTGTAAAACCACGCGATTGGGCAAGTGTTAGTACCGACTCACGGGTAATTCCGGCAAGCATGGTATCGCTTAAGGCAGGTGTTATTAGTTTTCCTTCGGCAACCACAAAACAATTAGTAGTACCTGTTTCTTCCAAATACTTATGTTCACTTGGATCGGTCCACAAAACTTGGTCAAATCCTTGATCCTGTGCTTCCTTGGTTGGCAACATCGCCGCCCCATAATTGCCGGCACATTTTGTAAAACCTACGCCGCCATGAGCCGCACGGGAATAATGTTCTTCAATTTTCACCTTGAGTGGCTGGCTGTAGTAAGCAACCACAGGACAACACCATGCGATAAACAGGTAGCGGGATGAAGGGCGTACGCCGAGAAAATCATCGGTGGCGAACATAAACGGGCGGATGTACAAACTGCTGCCATCTTTCGTAGGAATCCAATTCCTATCCACCCAAATCAGTCGTTCCAATGCTTCCACGAACACGTCCTCCGGCAATTCGGGCATGCACATCCTTCGCGCTGAACGGTTAAAACGGGCTGCATTTTCGAAGGGTCTGAACAACAAAGGAGTTCCGTCTGCATCCTTGAAAGCCTTCATTCCCTCAAAAATCGCCTGACCGTAATGCAGCGCACTGGTGGCTGGGCTTAATTGGAGCGGCCCGTAAGGCATGATTTTATAATCACCCCACTGGGTTCCGTCAAAAGTTGCCACAAACATGTGGTCGGCAAACACACGGCCAAATTGTACGTGGTCAAAATCAACCGAGCCAATCGTTGAATCAGTGTTTATTTCGTAAGTAACTTCGAGCGCCATTTGGGTAGAATCGAGCTTCGAAATAAAGGACTCTCTGCCGAAAGGCAAAAGGAAACAAACACCATGGGTCATGATATTTCTCCAATTGCGCTGGAACTCTTGTTTAGTCCGGGATTTTTCCTGGTTAAAGAAGATGCTCATGTTCAGGCTCCCGAAACGTTGAGCCCTGAACCCGATCAACATATTCAGGAAGCACAAGCCGCACCCGAGCCACAACTCTTCTTTATTGTGCATCCAGTGCCCGATTCCCAAAGCCCCGAAGGCCAGATGCTCCAAAAAATGGCAAGTTACATTCATCATCAGCTCGGAATCAGCGGAACCCTACATATTGGAGGTCCTGAGCTTTGGACACAGCAACAAGGCGAACACCACTGGGTATTCTTTGGGGCCCACGCCGCAATTCCTGCCCCGAACGAATTCAGTGCACAAAGAACCCCACAGGGAAGGGTTTTGTACCTCCCCGAAACAAGGGTGTTGGCCCATGATCCTTTGCTGAAAAAACAATCTGTTGAGGCATTTGTGCATTGGTCAAACTTATGAATACAGATGCTTTCAATACGCTTGTCTTTGCCACTGGGAATAAGCACAAGGCAGATGAAATCCGGATGGCCTTTCAGTCTGCTGAAAGCATCCGCATTCCGGAAGATTTAGGCCATGTGTTTCATGTGGAAGAAACAGGAAATAGCCTGAAGGAAAATGCCGCACTGAAAGCGGAAGCGGCTTGGCAATTAACCGGATTGCCTTCATTTGCCGACGATACTGGGCTGTTTTGTGAGGCATTGGAAGGCGCACCCGGTATTCATGCCGCACGATTTGCTAAATTCGCCCATTATCAAGGAAGCAATAATGAACTATTACTGCATCGATTGAAGGATGTGCAGGAACGATCGGCTCGGTTTGAATCAGTTTTTTGTTTACGTTGGAAGGAGGGTAAGGTGTACTTTACAGGCGTTTTAGAAGGCCAAATTGCAGATCAGCCCAATGGTAACGGCGGATTTGGGTATGACCCGGTTTTTATTCCACAGGGGTTCCAGCAAACTTTGGCGGCATTGCCCGGCCACGTAAAATTGGCCATCAGCCACAGAACCCAGGCATTGCGTGCCATGCAGGCATGGATACAAGCGGTTCTATCTGTATGAATATGGAGCATCAAAGCAACAATCCATGGATGCCGGACATTCCAGTGTCTAGATTTTTTTACGAACTTCCTGAATCGGCAATTGCACAGGAACCAATACCGCAACGAGATCACGCCAGATTTTTATGCTATCGGGCTGGCGAGCTGACTCATCATCATTTTTACGATTTGCCGAACCTGCTGTTGGAACCATCATTGCTCGTATTCAATGATACGAAAGTGATTCCTGCGCGTTTATGGTTCCAAAACAGTCATGGCGCACGCATAGAAATATTTCTGTTGAAAGAACTTTCCAGGCATGAACCCCAGGGAACATACATCTGGGAGTGTTTGGCGGGCAATCGCAAAAAGTTTAAGGAAGGTGATGTGCTCCGGTTGACATCGGACTGCATGCAACTCGAAGCGAGCTGGTTCAACCGCGATGCAAATCAGGTAATGTTCCGGTGTAAAGGAACAGATCAGTTCCTAAGCATTATCGAGCATTTTGGCCATGTTCCGTTACCACCATATATAAGGCGTGCTGATGTACCGAGCGATCAGGAACGCTACCAATCCGTATTTGCCCGGAATGCAGGTGCGGTTGCGGCGCCAACGGCAAGTTTACATTTTACCGATAAGGTCCTTCAGGAGCTGAATGAACGCGGACATCAGCAGGCGTACCTTACCTTACATGTTGGCGCCGGAACATTCAAACCTGTGATAGCACAGGGCACTGCCGGGCATGAGATGCATACAGAAAGCTTCAGCATTGCAAAGGCAACCCTTCTTGCGCTAAAACAGCAAAGGCCGTTAATTGCAGTAGGCACCACGGTAATGAGGGTCCTGGAATCACTGTATTTTGCAGCTATTCAGGTGCGTACAGGAAACTTGCCGGTGAGGGTCGCGCAAGACGATCCATACCGTAATGACCTTCCGGATTGGAGTGCAGATGATGTGGTAAACATCTTACTTGAATATCTGGAACATACGAAATCTGATTTCTTGACTGGAGAAACCTCCATATTCATAGTACCCGGGATGAAATTTCGGATGTGCGCAGGATTAATCACCAATTTTCATCAACCAGGCTCCACATTGTTGATGTTGGTGGAGGCATTTATGGGTTCGGAATGGGTTACTATGTATCAAGAAGCATTGTCGAAAGGCTACAGGATGTTGAGTTATGGGGACTCTTCGATAATTATTCCAAACGTAACTACTTGATAATCAATCAGTTGAGCTATTCACAAAGATTTTTTTCATTAACGCTTGTCCATTTGTCAAAGATGTTGCTACCTTTGCATTCCCGTTCTGATAAATAGTTCACTGCTGCAACGCGGTTGAAAAAAGTTTCAAAAACAACTTGATTTAATGAAAACGTTTTTGTTACCTTTGCAACCCCGTTCTGAAGCTGAAACGAAAGAAGCGCAAGTAAGTGTCAATCCAATAGCCGAGTCAACAAAATCTATGACGAAGCAAAATGGAAAAAAGATTTTAAAAAAATCTTGACAATATAAAAATGATGCTTACCTTTGCACCCCCTTTCGGAATGAAAGTTTAAAAGAAGGGAACAATCAAGTAATAACCCTCTGTA
>JBEDND010000230.1:0-15732 GCA_041170785.1 Bacteroidota bacterium
TCTTTGCTTTTGGTCCGCTGGTTCCCGGTCTGGCAGGCAGCATCGGCATGGCCACTACCACGCTCATGCTGCCCATGCAACTGGCCGCCTCGATGGGTCGCGCGGTTTCGCCCGTAGCCGGCGTGCTGATTGCCACGGCACAAATCGCCGATATCAGCACCATGGATATCGTTAAACGCAACCTCATCCCAATGATTTCCACCCTAATTTTAATGTTCCTCCTTCATTTCATCTGACCATGCTCCAGCTCATTAAAAACGCCAGGCTTTTCGCCCCGGAAGAACAGGGAATCTGCGACATCCTCATTGCCCATGGCAAGTTTGCAGCCATTGGTCCGGCGCTCGATTTCCGCATGGAAGGAATGCCAACAATCGATGCGGAAGGAAAATACGTATTGCCCGGCCTGATTGACCAGCACATACATATTGCCGGAGCCGGTGGCAAAGACGGATTTGCTTCCATGACCACCGAGATTCCGGTGGAAGACCTGATCCGTTGCGGCACCACCACTGCGGTAGGATTGCTCGGCACCGACGGAACCATCCGTTCCATACGCGCCCTGTATGGCAAGGTGCAAGCTTTGCGGCAACAAGGGCTTTCCGCGTATATGTACAGCGGCTATTACGGCGCCGACACGGTTACCATCACCGACAGCATCCAAAGCGATATGGTTTTTGTGGAACCGGTATTGGGTTTCAAAATCGCCATCGCCGATATCCGATCCTCTTATCCAACTGCACTCGAGCTTGTGCGCAAGCTGCGCGAGGTTAGAACAGGCGGATTGCTTTCCGGTAAAAAAGGCATCATGCACGTGCATCTGGGCAATCTGCCCGACAAGATGGATCTCTTGTTTGAGTTGGTACACGACTACCATTTCCCGATTGCGCATATCTCACCCACGCATGTTGGGCGCACGAAAGAGCTGTTTGCGCAGGCGATGGAATTTGCGAAACTGGGCGGCATGATCGACATCACCACCGGTGCTTCCAAATACACCGACCCGCACAAAACCGTGCTGCTGGCACTGGAAAACGGGATTGACATTGGCAGGCTTACCTACAGCTCCGACGGCCATGCCGGTTTGAGCAAACTCGACGAATCGGGCCGGCAGGTTGGATTCAGCAGCGCACCTTTCCACCTCAACCTCTTTGAAACCCTGCAACTCATCCGGCAGGCGAACATGAGTCCGGCGGATGCGTTCCGACTCATCACCACGAATCCTGCCGCAAACCTCGGCCTGAAAAACAAGGGACATATTGCGCCCGGTTTTGATGCCGATATGTGCTGGTTCGACGACCAATGGCAATTGCAGGACGTATTTGCCCATGGAACGCCCGTTATGTTGAACAATACCATTACCATAAACCCAAGCGAATGCCTGTGAAACGCATCTTATTCCTGCTTTTGTTGCTGAAAGGCGCTTCGGCGGCTGCACAGACAAACCCTTCCCTGATCAAAGCGTACCGCTTTGGAGAAGGATGGCGCATGAAAGACAGCAGCGGTTCGTTGTTGCGCATCAGCGGCTATCTGCAGCCTTATGCAGAATCGAAACGGCTGATGGGCGAAACGGGAACCGATGCAGATGTGCGGTTCAGGCTGCGCAGGGTGCGCCTGCGAATCGATGGCAACAGCGCCAATGATAAGTTCTCCTATCGGTTCCAGACCGACCTCAGCGGAACCGGCGAACTGCTCGACGGCAGCAGCAATTACCTGCTCGATGCATGGGTGGCCTACGAACCGGCACGCCGAATAAAAATCAGCTTCGGACAGCGGGCACCATATACCGACAACCGCGAACTATTCATGAACAGCAATACCCTGCAGTTGGTGGAACGCAGCCGGCTTACATCAGCCTTTGCCACCATCCGCGAATTCGGGCTGTTTGTGGAAAACACTACCCGCCTCAGCAACCAGGCTTACCTACGCTACTACCTTACCCTCACCAATGGCGACGGACCGAATGTGTTCGGGCCCGACCGCGGTGGACTGAAATACGGTGGCCGTATTGATTTCCTTCCCTTCGGCCTGTTCAGCAGCCAGGGACAGTTCAACCAGGTTGACATCATCCGCGAACGCACGCCCAAGCTGGTGATCGGCACCACTTACAGCTATGCGGCAGGCGTGAGCAGCCGATCCGGCAGGGAAAGCGGCGCCATCTTGTACCTCGACGCCCAAAACCAGGAATTGCTGCCCGATTACGCCAAGTTCGGCGTCGATTTCCTCTTCAAATACCGCGGTTTTTCAGCCTTGGGCGAATACATGCAGGGGAATGCTCTTGTTCCCGGAAACATCACCCAAAGGGTACGTGTGGATGGCTCTGTTTCGGGCGATTTCATCGTAAACGGCGAACAGAATGTTCCCGATTACATCAAAGCCCGCATGATTGTCGGCTCCGCCTGGAACCTGCAGATGGGCTACCTATTCAAAAACGGCATTTCTGTTGATGGACGTTACACGCGATTGACACCGGCCACGCATTCCTTCCTGAACAACGGCACCTTCTACAACCGGCCGTATTATTACACCCTCGGACTGAGCAAATATGTAGGGCGGCATTACGGCGCGAAAATTCAGGCCGACCTTACGCTGGTGCAGAACCGGGGCGGCATCAACAACAACCAGGGCCTTCCGGTCAGCGGTAACGAAGTGATCCGCCGCATCCAAAGTACCTTTACGTTTTAAGCCATGCCCCGTAAATTCCGTTTCCTGCTCCTCGCATGTGCATCGCTGCTGTTGATGCAATTCAATCCGCAGCCGAAGAAAATCACCGAAAAGTTCTTTCCCGAAAAAACTGATCTGCCCAATGTGACGCCGGCTTTGAAGAAAAATAAAGGCTTCACCAATTACCCCGAATTGATTGGTTTTCTGGAAGGCCTGGCGAAGCAGTTCCCTGATCGGGCGCAACTCAGTTATATCGGCAAGAGCATGAAAGGGAAGGATATTCCGATGATCCTGCTGCGGAACGGTTCAGGCACAGGTAAAATCCGCATCTGGATGCAGGGCGGTTTGCACGGCGACGAACCGGCCAGCACCGAAGCGATGCTCTACCTCCTGCACGTGCTGTTGAACCAACAGGAAAACGCCGCCTTGCTTGATCAGATTGAGCTCGCAGTGGTTCCGATGGCTAATATCGACGGCTACCTGGAACAGCAGCGCAACAACGCCGAAGGACTGGACCTGAACCGCGACCAGACGAAGCTCATGGCCGTTGAAAGTCCGCAGCTCAAGCTTGCCTTCGCCCTTTTTCAGCCGCATGTCGCGCTCGATTTCCACGAATTCCGTCCGTACCGCCGCGACTACGTGAAGCTCGGCAGTTTCGGCGTAACGGCCCTGCACGATGTGATGTTGCTGTACAGCGGCAACCTGAATGTGCCCGAACCGCTGCGCCGTTTCACGCAGGAGCGCTTTCTTGAACCTACCCGTACGGTGCTCAGCAGCGCCGGACTGCAGCACCATGATTATGTGACGCCGGAGGAAGAAGACGGGCACCTCCATTTCAACCGTGGTTCAAACAATGCGCGTTCCAGCGCCACGAATTATGCCCTGATGAACAGTGTTTCCACGCTGGTTGAAGTGCGTGGCGTGGGCATCGGCCGCACTTCCTTCAAACGGCGCATTTTCACCGGTTACCTCATAGCCAAATCATTCATAGACCAGGCCATCAAAGAGAAAACGGCCCTTTTGGCCTTGCTTGAACACGCGGTACCGGCGGATGAAACAGTTGTCACATCCAAACGCGCCAGCTATGAAGGGCAAATGGATTTCATTGATGTTGAACAGGCGGAGAAAATTTCGTTGCCGGTTACCTTCCGCGATGCCTTGCAGAGTAAGGCCACACGCACGCGACGGCGCCCACAGGCTTACCTGGTGGAACGCAGCGAGGAATGGCTCATCCGTAAGCTGCAGTTTTTCAACTTCCGCATCGACACCCTAAACCAAAGTCAGACCTTGGAAGTGGAGCAGTTTTACATTGAAAAGTACAGCTCACCGCCCGAGAAATACGAACAAATGAAGTTGCAGGATGTCAGTGCACGGATGGACAGTTCCGTCAAAACATTCCCTGCCGGCACCTACCGCATCAGCACCATGCAGGCCAACGGCAACCTGTTGGGTGAATTATTGGAACCCGAAGCACCGAACAGCTTCGTCAGCTTTGGCCTGCTCCCCACGGAACGTGGCCGTTACCTCCCTGTTTACCGCCAAATCAAACCCTAAAACCCAGAACCCCATGAAGAAGTGCATTTATACCCTCGTGCTTGCAGGCATCATGCAACCGGCCTTTGCCCAGCGTGCAAATCCCTTGCAAACCATGAATCCGGTTTTATTCAGCTTTCAGGAAGACAATTACCAGTTTCAGGTCGGGGGCTTTTTCCAGCCCGGACTTACATTCGACAAAACGGCGGATGTACCCGGAGAAAGGCGTTTCAATGCACGCAGGGCTTTTTTCTACCTGGGCGGAAAGGCCGTACATGAGAAAGTCAGCTTCCTGATCCAGACCAACCTCAGCGATGCAAGGCCCTTGATGGATGCCTGGGTGGCCTGGCATCCGGATGAACACCTGAGCATCACCATGGGTCAGAAGCAACATTTTACGAACAATGCAGAAATGCGCTACCGCGAAGACCGCCTGCAGTTTACCGACCGCAGCCTGTTGAGCAGCCGTTTCAGCCGCACCGGCCGCGAATTCGGCCTGTTCGTAGAAGGACGGTATGGAAGTAAAATCGGCTTAGAACCCATGCTGGCAGTTACCTCGGGCGACGGAAGAAATTCTTTCGGGGAAGATTCGCGAGATACGGATCTGGGCGGACTGAAGTACGCGGCGCGGCTCAATGTCTATCCGCTCGGTTTTTTCAGCAAGGGAAATGAGCTGCACAGCGCAGACCTGGCGCATGAGGAGCAGCTTAAAATCGCAGGCGGATTTGCCTGGAGCATGAACCACGGCGCCAGCGATGCAGTCGGAGAAGGCCATGGCAACTTCATGCTGTACAACGAAAACGGTTCGCAGGCCTTTCCGGATTACCGGCAATTGTATGCCGACCTGAACGCAAAGTACCGCGGCTTTTCTTTGCTGGCGGAATGGACACAAGCCACTGCAAGCGGTTTGAGCCAGCAGTTTCTCGACCAGAATGCCGTTATACGCCTCGCACCGCAACAAATCAGTTCATTCCTTGCCTTGGGCAACGCATTCAACGCCCAGCTTGGCTATGTGAACAAGCGCGGGTACAGCGCCGATTTCAGGATTGGACAGCTCACACCTGAATTCGAAAGCTACGGCCCGGCCGTCATCAATCCTATGTCTTATACCGGATTTGGTCTGAGCAAATATTTTGCAGGCAATCAGCTTAAGATTCAAAGTGCCTGCACGTTCCTGAGACCGGAAACAGGAGCCCGGCAGATGCAGCTGGATTTGTTGGTACAGTTGGGTTTCTGAGCCTCACACGTTTAGCAACAACGGCAGCAGGAAATAACACAGCAGCGATATCAGCGCAGCCGACATCAGGTTGAAGCGGAATCCGTGTCTGAGCATTTCTTTCATAGGAATGACACCGGTTCCAAATACGATTGCATTGGGAGGTGTGGCTACCGGCAGCATAAACGCACAGGATGCCGCCAGGGTGGTGCCGAAGAAAAGGAAATAAGGATGCGCTTGCAGGCTGTCTGACATCGATGCCACGATGGGCAACAGCATAGCGGTAGTAGCCAGGTTGGAAGTGATTTCGGTGAGGAAGTTGACGCTCAGGATAAGCAGTGCAAGGATTAGCCAAAACGGCAACAACTGCAGCACCGTGAGTTGTGAACCAATCCAGGCGGCCAGTCCACTGCGTTCAAAACCATCGGCCAGGGCCATACCGCCGCCGAAGAGCAGCAAGATGCCCCAAGGCAACTCGCGCGTATCCGACCAGTTCAGCAAGCGAGAATTTCCTTTGGCCGGTAAGGTAAAAAGCAGCAATCCGCCGGCGATGGCAATGAGTGAATCGTCGAGTGCAGGAATGAATTTCACCAGCAGCAGCGAACGGAAGGTCCAGAGAAAGGCCATGACGACAAAAACCGCTGCCAGCTTTTTTTCTTCCGGGCTCATGGCACCCAATTCGGCCAGCTCGCTTCTGATTTCCTCCGCA
This sequence comes from Bacteroidota bacterium, assembly GCA_041170785.1. Taxonomy (GTDB): domain Bacteria; phylum Bacteroidota; class Bacteroidia; order NS11-12g; family UBA955; genus REEB481. The sequence continues at coordinate 6,120 of JBEDND010000230.1, forward strand.
CTGCCCCGGTCTTCCTTTTCCTGTAAACCTTTCAAGTTGCGGGTGAAATACCACCAGGCGCTTATCAGCAAGACGGTACTGAGTGGAAAGGCAAAAATGAACCAGTCGAAAAAAGACAATTCGATGCCGTATTTCTGTTTCAGCAAGCCGGCCATCACGAGGTTAGGTGGCGAGCCGATCAGCGTGGCCATGCCCCCGATGGAAGCGGCATAAGCGATGGACAACATAAGGATGGCGGCATAGCCGGTTTTATTGTTCTTGTGCTGCTGATGCCGCACTACAGCCAACGCGATTGGCAGCATCATGACCGTGGCTGCGGTATTGGAAATCCACATGGACAGGAAGGCGGTTGCCAGCATGAATCCCAGGATCAGCCTATGCGGCGCCGTTCCAACCAACAACACGATATGCAGGGCCAGTCGTTTGTGCAGCGACCACTTTTCGATGGCAAGAGCGAGCAAGAAACCGCCGAGGAAGAGAAACACATACGGATGCGCGTATGTACGGCTGGTTTCGTTGATGCCGATGCCACAAAACAACGGAAAAAGCACCAGGGGCAACAGCGCGGTGGCAGCCATATCTACGGCTTCAGTGAGCCACCAAACGGCCATCCAAAGTGCTACGCCGAGCAGGGCATGGCCCGGACCGCTGAGCCCTGTAAATGGATGGCATTGCTGCAAGAGCAGGAACACAAACGGCCCCGACAAGAGCTGCAGGCTGCGCACAGGTTCCGGGAAGAGGTTTTTTACACGGATGAAACGTGGCATAAGGAAGCGTAAAATGGCTCAGGGAAAGAGCAGATCGGCGCTGTGGTTAATGGCCTGGGTAAAGTCATGGCCGAGGTTCGGAATAAGGTGCAGGTTCCAGTTGAAGGGTTTTCCGGATTGTGCGGCCAGCTGGGCGCATCGGTTGTGGAAGTATTGTGCCCTGGCCATACGATGCAAACCCTGAGCATCGGCTTCGGGCGTATGGCGCAGGGTAGATGAATTCGGATTGTTATCGTTCATGCCCACCTGCACCCGGACCTTCCGTTGAAAGAAAGCGGCATGATTCAGCGAATCGGCCGGCGCTATTCCGGTGCCGTAGGGAAAATTGACCTGTTTATCAGGAAGTGTGTACCAACCGGCGGCGGAAACAACGGCTGCGTCAAACGCCAAATCGGGCAGAAAAAGCAAGGCGCGGTGCAGGAACTGTGCGCCGGCAGAATGGCCAATTGCATAAACCTCGGCTCCTGCAGCCGGTGTTTTCATCCGCACAAACTGCAGGATGCGCGGAACAATCGCGTATGACCAGGCATGTGCAGGCCTCAGGCTGTCGGCATTGGGCAATTCTCCATCCGGATACAAGTTGCCGAGTACATAAGCATTGGTTCCTGGAAAAACTTCTTCGGAAAATTCTGGCACCACCAGGATGAAGCCCTTCGCCGCAGCTTTGGATATCAGTGCGTCGCGGTATTCAACAGCGTTGCGCTCAATGCCGTGAAAAACAATAAGCACAGGCATCTTTTCCTGCTTTTTTTCCGGCACATAGTAAAAGAGGCGCAGGCTTCGGGGCTCTGAAAGCGCTTCGTCGTAGAAAACCTGCATGCCACTCCCGGCCCATTCCGTTGCGGGCTTATCCTTGTCTGAACAGGCGGAAGCACCCAAAACCAGGCATACGGCTGCGCTGATGACCATGACCCATTGAAGCCGGAGAAGAAACCGCATCATCCAAAAAAACAGTCCACATCACGCATCTTTGCCATACCAGATGGAAAAAATATGCATACCAGTTTGAATTTCGCCCTGCAGCTAATTTCTGAAGCCTATGCAAAAGAGGCCGGAAGCGGGAGCAAATTCCGCTATCTGGATTTGTACCGCGCGGTCAAATCCTGCATTTCCAGGCAGGAGATACCGCCGAACTGGCGCCTTCCTTCTTCCCGCCAGCTGGCGGAGCGATTGGGCTTGTCGCGCACCACGGTGAATACAGCATACGAACTGTTGCTGTTGGAGAAACTGATTGCAGCGCGGGCGGGTTCGGGTTATTGGGTACTTTCAGAAGCCATGGCCCCGGAAATTCCCGTTGCAACTGCTGCCGGAGTACATGAGTATCCGGCTTTATCCGCCTTTGGCGATGCTGTGCTTGGACATATCGGGTTGATGAACCGTGCACCCGATGTGGGCATTGCCTTCAAACCCGGCTTACCACCCATCGACATATTTCCCATCAACCGCTGGAAAAACCTGCTGAACAGCTATTGGCGGCACATCCGTTCATCAGATTTGTCCTATGGCCAATCAACCGCTGCGCAGCATTTGCAACAGCAGATATGCAATTACCTGCATGTGAATCGCTCGATACGCGTGCATCCCAACCAGATCGTGGTGGTTTCGGGAAGCCTGCAATCCTTGTATTTCATTGCCAGTGCGCTCATCGACCCGGGCGACACAGTGGTTATCGAAAACCCCACGTTCCCCAATGTGCAGGCTGTATTCAGAAGCTTCCGAGCCAGGGTGCATGGCATTGAGCCCGATGCTGAAGGATTACAACTCTTTGGGGAACACGACCTGCGCACAATCCAGCCCAAGTTGATTCATGTTACACCACCAGATCACTACCCATTGGGCATTAAGATGAGTCTGGAGCGCAGGCTGGAATTGCTGCGGCAAGCGTCGGAATGCAAGGCCTTGGTTATCGAAAACGATTACGAACAGGAAATAGCCAACAGCCGAGAAAAAATACCGACTATTTTCAGTCTGGATAAGGAACAGCGCACCATCTATCTTGGCACATTCAACCGTTTGCTTTATCCTTCCATCCGGCTGGGCTTCATGGTTTTACCTCCACATTTGGTGGCTGTGGTCAAGGCTTTTGAAGAACATAGCCACCGGTTTGTATCGCCTTCGCTGCAAATGGTGATGGGACAGTTTATCGAACGGAATCATTTATATCAGCACCTTAAAAATTTAAGGGAAGTTGCGGCCGAACGCTTGGAAGTATTCAGGAACAGTTTCAGAGAAACAGTTCGACCTATGGAATTAATGGAAACAGGATTCCGGAGTTTACATGTGGTCGCTTTGTTTCGAGAATCCTCAGACATCCAACGCGAGCAGGCCTTGATTCAGGCCCTCGGCAAAAAAGGCATTGCAGCTTTTCCACTTTCAAACTGTTATACAGGAGCATATAAACAGCCTGGTCTGATCCTGGGGTATTCTACAGTCAGTCCCAGCGCCATTCGCCATAAACTGTACATCATCCAGGATGTATTGGAAACTCTTTAAGTAAGCACAGATTGGCATCCACTTTTTTCACAAACTGGTATGTATTTGCGCTGCCGAAATGGTAAACTTTGACGTTCAAAAATCAATACCTCAACCGCATGAAGAAACACCTTACACTCGTTTGTTTTGGCCTTATAGGCTGGACTTTGCAGGGGCAGGCACCTTTGCTCGTTGAACATTTCAATTATGATGCGGGCACCAACCTGCAAAACAATGGATGGAATGCGCACAGCGCAGGCACAACCAATCCGATCAAGGTTACAGATGGCGGACTATCCTGGACACAGACGCCGTATTTGGGCAGTGGCGTGGGAAATGCAGCAGCGGTCAGCAATACCGGCAGCGACGAGAACAGGCCCCTGAGCAGTTTTGTGCGTTCCGGTGCCGTATATGCCGGTTTCCTGATGCGGGTGAATGGAGAAGTTAGCACTGGAAATCAGGGTTATTTCCTTCATATGGGGGAATACAGTGACACCAGCAATCCAGCATATACTTCAATCAACTTTGCTTTCCGGGCCCGCACCTATGTGGTTCCGGGTACTACGGCAGCCAATTTCCGCATGGGAATCACGTTCAATTCTGCCACACCGCCTTCCACACAAGGGGTAGATGTTAGTCGCGACCTCGATACAGGCCGCACGTACCTGGTGGTGGTGAAGTATCTATTCATCCCCGGAGCGGCCAACGATTCGGTGAGCCTGTATGTATTTGAGGATGGCACCAACATCAGCGCCGAACCGGCCAAGGCAGATGCGGGTCCGGTTGCAGGCACACAAAACGATGTGAACTTGATGCAATACATCGCGCTTCGCCAATTCAATGCTGGTCAGCGCATTACTGTAGACGGACTGATTGTACGCACAAGCTGGGACTGGTTGGCTGCTTCCGCTCCGAAGGCGCCTTTGCTGTTGAATCCGGTAAACAATACCGTTGTGAACCTCGACGGCCCGGCCAATACTCCTGTCAACATTAGCTGGACTGCCACCCGGAATGTGAGTGGCAATGTCGTGTACCAATGGCAGGCTGATGCACGCGCCAGCGGTAACTTTAACCCTCCCGCCCTGGCGCTGCCATCCGACAACAGCGGCGCAGACACTGTGCTGAGTCTTACCTACGGTGCCATTGAAACAGCGCTGGCGACGCTTGGCATTCAGCCCGGTGACACCCTCAAAGCTATGTGGCGCGTGCGCGCGATTGCCGGAACCGATACCCTGTATTCGAATGTGTACAATATTGACCTGATCAGGAAAGGGAATGGTACCGCTGCTGATGAATTAAGGGGACTGAAAGAATTCAGCCTGTACCCCAATCCCGGCAACGGATATGTTGAGTTGCACACAAATGGAGTAAAAAGTGGCATGCTGCACATCCACGTATTCGATGCGCTTGGACGACTTGTATTCACCGGCCTGGAGCCTGCAGGCCAGCCTGCCCGGATTTCCCTGGAAACATTACCCGAAGGCATCTATATGATTGATGTTCACGAAGAAGGCATCAACTTTAGCCCTCAACGCCTGATGATTGGCAGATAAAACGTGTGAAAATCGACCTAAAAATGATTTTGTCTTCCACAGGTTAAAACCTCAAGGCCATTCAAGTGTTTGATTCCTTAGATACAAATCCAATTAATGCACAAATCATGAAAAAAATCTATACGCTCATTTCGGGAATGCTGCTGTTTTCGCAGTTGCAGGCCCAAAACCCTTTACTGGTTGAGCACTTCGATTACACATCGGGTGACAACCTTCAAAACAACGGCTGGTACGGCCACAGCGCCGGCACCACCAATCCAATCAAAGTAAGCAATGGCGGACTTTCCTGGAGCAAGACTGCTTACCTGGGCAGCGGAATCGGGAATGCAGCTGCGGTAAGCAATACCGGCAGCGACGAAAACAAGCCATTCTCTAGCTGGGTTGATTCCGGCAATGTGTACACGGCATTCCTGTTCAAGGTAAACAAGGTGGTAACTACCAGTACCCAAGGATATTTCTTCCACGTTGGTGAATATGCAAACAACAGTGTACCTGTGTACACGGCCATCAGCTCGGCATTCCGGGCAAGAACCTATGTGGTTCCCGGCAGTTCAACCCGCAAGTTCCGGCTTGGCCTTGCGTTCAACTCGTCAACTGCACCGTCTTCTGCGGGTGTGAACATGACAAGTGACCTCGACACGGGCGTGACCTACATGGCGGTGGTGAAATACCATTTCATTCCAGGCTCTGCCACCAACGATTCTGTGAGTTTGTTTTTATTTGCTGACGGCGATGACATTACCGCAGAACCTGCCAAGCCCACATTGGGTCCGCTGGCCGGAGACCAAACAGATGTAAGCTTCATACAATTTGCTGCACTCCGACAGTTCAATGCCGGCCAAGGCATCACGGTGGACGGCATCATTGCCCGCACCGACTGGAACTGGGTTGCCACCAATAATCCCGTTGCACCCAAACTGGTTGGCCCCGCGAACAATGCATCCCTCCGCGTGAACGGACCCGCATCTACACCCGTAACCATCAACTGGACTGCTGCGCAGAACTTCCCCAGTGCTGTTTACGAATGGCAGGCCGATGCCCGTGCGATTTCAGGATTCAACCCCGCTGCGCTGGCACTGGCTTCTGACAACAGCGGTAAAGACACCACCCTCAGCCTCAACTTCGGCGCACTGGATCAGGTGCTTGCCGGCCTTGGCTTGAAAGTAGGTGACACCCTTAAGGCCGTATGGCGAGTGCGCGCGGTTTCAAGCGGAGATACGCTTTATTCAGACACATTTGCCATAGACCTCATCCGTGGTTATATGGTAGCACCTTTGTCGCGCTTCAACCTGTTGGCACCGGCCGATAAAACATCACTGACTGTAGCTGCCGGACAGCCCCAGCAGGCTGTGATTCGCTGGAACGCTGCCAAGGCAGGCACCTTGCCCGTTACCTACCAATGGCTGGCCATAGCCAAAGGCGGCAGTTTCGCCAGTCCGGCCGTTAGCCTTGCATCCGACAACAGCGGTTCCGATACCACACTCACCGTTACCCTTGGCGCACTCGACAACCTGCTTGCCAGCCTGGGCCTCCAACAGGGCGACAGCATTGATTTGCAGTGGACTGTGCGCGCTGCAGCCGATACCCAGCGACTCGACGCTTCCCAGATTTGGGACATCCGGTTGAAGCGTTCTACCAAAGACCTCGGAAGCATCAGCAACCTGAGTCCTCCAGATAATTTCAGCCTTCGCGTAAATGGCCCTGCTTCAACACCGGTAAGCATCAGCTGGACCTCCGCTGCCAAACTCAGCAATGTAAGCTATACCTGGCAGGCAGACCTGCGCGCATTGGACAAATACGCGCCACCTGCCCTGGCATTGGCGTCTGACAACAGCGGCGCCGACACCACCCTTAGCCTGAATTTCGGCGTCATCGACCAGGTGCTTGCCAGCTTCGGACTGAAGGTAGGCGACACACTTAAAGCTGTTTGGCGTGTGCGTGCCGTTTCATCATCGAGCGCCGATACCATCTATTCAGAAAGCTTTGCCATCGACCTCATCCGCGGTTACATGGTTGCCCCATTGAGCAGCTTCGGACTGGTATCACCTGCTGATGGCGCTTCCCTCACGGTAAAACCTTCCCAGCCTGACCTGGTGGACATCATCTGGCGCAAAAGCACAGCAGGTACCTTACCTGTGACCTATCGCTGGGTAGCCATTCTTCCCGGTGGCAACTTCAATACACCCACATTCTCATTCCCATCAAACAATTCCGGTAAAGACACGGTGTTCACTGTTTCTTATGGTGGGATAGATGCATTGCTGGTCAGCCAGGGGCTTAAACCCGGCGACAGCGTAACGCTGCAATGGGCTGTTGTAGCTACAGCCGATACACAGAATTTGCTGGCTGCACAAACCAGATTTATCAAGTTGAAACGGTTCCAGGATCCGGCAAATTCAGTCAATGAATTACCTATGCGCAACTTCGAGGTGTATCCTAACCCAAGCACAGGGGCTATAACACTGCAGTTCACAGAACAACTCAGCGGCACCATGAACATCAGTGTTGTTGATGCCAACGGACGCGTGGTGATGCAGCACAATGCAGCAGCAGCCAATACCATGCACCTGAACCTCACCGGCCTGAGCAATGGCATCTACTGGATTCAGGTTCAGTCTGAACATACGCACTACATGAAGCGCATCGCTTTGCAGCAATAACACCATACAATCATTATCCTAAAGAAAAACTGCGGCCTGGAAACGGGTCGCAGTTTTTTTATGCGTTAAAATATGCACACTGCGGCTTATGACAGGCCCCGGGCCACATCAATTAAATGGGCGCTATGGATGCTTTCACCTACAGCACCACAGTTGTGAACATAGACTTCACTATTTGTTTATACCCAAAACCTCCTGAATACGGCGTTTTTCATCTGCACCAATATCCGACCACTTTCGGTTCTGAAGTCCCATTTCTATTGAATAAAAAATAAGCAAATGGGCTTTGATGCCCTGCTGTTGCAGCGCTTGGTAAATTCCCCTTAAATCAGCCTGTAACAGATCATCTTTTGAATAGATGCCAATTTGGTTTAAGATCCGCACCATGTAAGGGCCAAAGTTCTTTAATTCAGACAAATCGTTCATGCGAAAGAATACTACGCTATTGTTGATTCAGTCCTGAACTTTTGTCATTACAATCCACTCAAAATCTGCGCGCATCACAAGCGTATCCGCGTTGTCAAAAAGTTCAACCAACACATGAAAAAGCACTCTGTTTCTGTGTTCAAGTTGTTCAACCACATCATCAACACAGGTATCCAGCAAGATCGCCTTTCCATAAACCTCACCCAATGCCGGCTTACGGTATTTCACTGCAACCTGACGAACCAAAGGAATAAACGCATCGGCATGCGCATGAAATAACTCCTTAAGAAGTTGAGCACTGCAGGCTTCAGCCAGCGAAAATTGAGCTGCAGCATGCACTGTTCCCAGATGATTCGTGTACATTTCATTTCCTTGGAGCATTAAGGCGTACCCGGATTTATCTGAATTAGAGAGTTGAATCAGCTTATTAAATGGCAATTCGCGAACTTCCATGCATTGCAATATACGGCCTCTGTGCAGCCGATGCACGCATACAAAATGCTGCAGCCAGGAATCAAAAACCCTGATGCAATTTCCAGTTTCCAGGGTTGAGCGCCCCGCTTGTATGCTCCTTCCTCGCACAGCCGCATCGACGGGATAAACTTCTAACCCTATTCTGCCTAAATAAAAAAAGCCACCGTATGGTGGCTTATGCTCCCGTGGGTGGTGTGTTTTCAAACCAGTTCTGGGATGAGTTGAGCATATACACCATGCTGTTCCGTTGAGAAAACAAGAACCCGAGCTTGTGATGTTCAGTTTGCGATTTTCAATTCATCCAATATTAAATTCATTAACAAATTGACGTCACTTTGGATGGTACCTTTCATATACCGACTGTAAACGCTTTCATTATCGGGCGGGTTGAGGTTCAATGAATATCCCTTCTGAAGGGCCAGTGTTCTGATGAACTCACGTTGCGTTCTGCCATTGCCTTCTCTAAAAGGATGCATAAAGTTTACATTATCCAATATTTCCGCCAATTTTTGAGCTATTTCAGAACGCTCGCCAGGTTTTACGCTATTGTATTCAGCGAGAAGAGCGTCGATATACCTGAAACCCATTTGAAATCGTTCACCTTCAAAAAAAGGTTTACCATTTTTGCTGATATTCACCGTTCGCACCTTACCCGCCCATGCATAAACATCCTGAAACAGGTGGTAGTGAATTTTCAGCAACGCGCTGGAATCAGCAATGGTTATTGGATCGGCAAAAAGTTCTTCAAGTCTTTTTGAAACTTTAAAACTCTCAAACAGCTGTAAGACCTTTTCGTCTTCAATCTGCGCCAGGTTTCGCAAAACACCGTTTTTCAGGGTGTATTCGTTGAACGGATCATGATAGCTATACCGATCGGCCGATTCTTTCATATAACTGGTTCAAGAAATTCGATTCAGAGACCGACCCTGTTTTCCAATCGACATACAACTGCACCAATTCCTTACTTGGCTCAAAACCCTCAAACATATTGCTGCCAATCGCATTGGCTGTGCTTTCCAACGCCTCCAGACTCGGGAATTTCACCCCCATGATGGTTAGGTTTATCCTGTCTATTTCAATTTCACGGTACATGATTGCGTGCTTTCGTCAGGCCATTTGAAGGATGATACAGCCATTCGAAATTACGGAGGAGCCAGGATTCTTCAAACAAAAAAAGCCCCACTTTCGTGAGGCTCTCTGTTTTGCTCCCCGAGTTGGGCTCGAACCAACGACCTAGCGGTTAACAGCCGCTCGCTCTAAC
>JBEDND010000231.1:0-30904 GCA_041170785.1 Bacteroidota bacterium
ACCAGCCCTTTATTGAGGCCCATGGTTTGGGTCAGCGACAGCAGGCCGTCGATGAAGCCCAGCAAGATCAGTCCCTGCGCAAAGATTTCCGCGGCAATGATGAGCGTGACAACCGATTTGAAAATATCGGCCATGCCGGTCCAGAAGATATTGAACGAATGGCCCAGATCTCGCGGGCGGCGGTGGCGGATGGCTTCAAACAGCAGGGCAACGAAAAAACTCAGGAACATCACCGTGCTGGTGTCCAGCACCATCGGAGGATGAATCCAGGTGCTCAATTCCGAAAAAACCATCAGTAAGGCGATGGGTAAAATGGGCAATACCGCATAAATGGCCGGCGCCGAGGGTTTTTTCCCCGCAAGTTTCCCTTCGGGTTCATTTGCCGCGTTTTTGCGGTCGTAATAGCGGTTCACCAGGTAATAGCTGATCATCAGGCAAAGGGTCAGCGGCCAGACCATCGGAATCTGGTATTCCAGGAAATATAAAATGGTGTCCATCTTCATGATTTCGATGGCACTCGCTGTGGTGGCACATGCCGGTCCGATGCCGAAAACAGTACTCGCCGTGATCACCGAAACCGCACTCACCTTGCTCAGTCCAAGCCGGGTGAGGATGGGATAGAGCGAGGCCATCAGCAATAAAGCCAGCCCGGCGGCAGAAGGAATGGCAACAAATAATACCTGCCCGATGGGAATCACCAGGCTGGCTGCGATATGCGGTTGCCTGCGGAACAGCTTCAGCGGTTTCATGGCCCAATACACCAGCACATCCGAAGCGCCGATATGGTCCATGTAGGCCACAAAGCCGCCGATGGCCATGATCATCAACCCGACGCCGGCATTGGTTTTACTGAATGCTTCCTTCAGCGCAGCGAAGATGTCGAAGTAGGCGTTGCCGGTAGCTTGTTTCAGCTTCATGCCTTCCAGTCCGAGCCAGTTTGCGGCCAACAGCATGCCGATGCCTGCAAAGAGCAGCACCGCATGGGTGTTGTGCTTCTGCAGCAGCAAACGCGCTACCAGCAGAATGACCAGAACCGAAAGGATGGGGCCGGCGTACAGCATGGCTCAGAAACGGTTTCCGTCAAGTTTCAGTCCCGGACTGAAGAGTGCGCCCTTGGCAGCCGGAATCCGTCCGTGTTGTTCGAAAGGTCCGCTGATATCAGGATTGCGCGTGTACGCCTCATTGGGGTCGCCCGACAAACCGTTGATATCGAAAACGGCAACGGTATTGCCCTGGGCATCTTTCAGCGTGAGCATATCGCCGGCATTGTTCAGATTCAGCTGGCCTTCGCTGGCAGTTTGTGTCAATGCACCACCAAAAGACCCTGTGGGTGCACCACCGCCGAATACTACGATTACACCTTTGGAAGGGATGATGGTGCCGGCGGGAAAAGTATGGCGCAGCATCGATGCATCGCTCAGGGTATAACCGCTGATATCGAGGGCGGGATTGGAATTGAAGATTTCTACGAATTCATCAGCCAGCGGGTCGCGGGTGCCATCGGCGTTCGCATCGCCGGCAGCATCAGCCGGCGGATCGTACAGCACTTCGTTGATCACGAGGCCAAGCCAGGGACAGCCGTTGTTGGCAACAGGCCCTGCTTCATCCGGACATGCGTCGTCGCAATCGGTGATGCCGTCGTTGTCGCGGTCGCTGCTGCAGTTCACCAAACGGATGAGCACACTTGAAGGTGAAACCACCACGGCATCAGCAGTTTCTTCCAGACCCACCACGATGGTATGGATCGTTGTATCTGCATTGGGAATGCCGCTAAGCGTGATGAACCCGCTGTCGTTACCGCTCGCGATGGTGATTTCTGCAGCTGAAACGGCATAATGCGTGTTTAGGATCGCAGTACCTGAAAAGCGCAGTTTCAGCTTCAATTCGCGGTTGATACGTCCATTCAGCTTAGCAGACACTTGCGCCGTTCCGCGCGAGAAATCGAAGTTGGTGACCGAAGTATGCAGGGAAACCGTGGGGAGCACATCTTCCGTTTTACAGCCCTGGAAGGATCCGCAAAGCAGCAGGGAAGCTGCAGCCGTCAGAAGCAGATGAAGTCGCATAGTATTGGTTGTCAGATGATGGGCAGTACCGCCTCGCAGCGATGTTGCCAAAGAACGAAAAACACCCAAAGCATACGGACCGGGCAAGTCCAGATTGGTAAAAAAAAACATACCAATTATGGGATGGGCCGATCGCCATTTTTTTCTCGATGTTGGCCATGCTGGGTGAATGTTTTTTTAAAAATGGTCTCGACCAAATTTCAGGGAAGGGTGATTTCATGTTTTTGATGGGTTCAGAATAGGGATTCGATATGTGTCGGTTGACTGCTTCCGACGCCCGGTTATGTAGATGAATTCAGGACGGGTTATCACCGAAATATCATTCCTTCAATGCTCATTTTGGGATTCAGTGTTGACCCCGATTATTTAATATTGAACGTATGAAAACACCTTTCAACAGATTCCTCTACATCGGGTTCCTGCTCCTGGGCGCTTACCAGGCATTGTGGAACCGGGATTACAATCAGGCGGCAGCTTCTTTCGGCATCGGTCTTGCCTTCGATCCCTTTGACCAGGAACAGAAATGGGGCGACAGACCGGTTTGGCAACGCGCGGTATTGATTGTTCACCTTGCCTTGGCGGCCGCCTTGCTGGGTTTGGGTATGGGCTTGGCTGACAAATTGTGAAAGCCCCGATGAAAAAGTAGTTAGCAATCATGCTTTGTGCGGTGCGATGACATGGATGCAAGCGCCACAGGTTGCTGAAGTGTGAACGGAAGGGGATCGCCCGGGGTTAGGCAGTGTGCAAGTATCCGCCACGTGCGTCAATACCGAACCGTGAAGTATATCATCCGGGCCACAGCGCTTTTATGTATGGGCGATTGCATGCAGGGTCAAATCGCCGGCATTGTAGCAATACAGGGCTGCGGGTATAAAGCTGAGGGTAAGGCCATCCAATTTTTTAGTTCCGGACTGATCCAATGAAGTGACCAGGGCATGGTTCAGTTGGTTGCTTTTGCAGAAACTGATCAGGCTCTTCAGCTCATTCGGCTTTTCCAGGTAACGGTTGCTCCATTTTATTTCAACACACCAGAGCGGTCGGTAATTTTTATTGTCAACCAGTACCAGGTCTACTTCTCCTTCGTTTCTGCCTTCCTTCCAACGCGCATAGGTAAGGTCCATTTTGCCCCGGTGCATCCATTGCGACAAGGCAGCAGTCTCGACCATATTCCCCATTTCATTGTCTGTTTCATGAATGGGAGAAAACAAGGCACTCCGCATCGACGGATTGGTCAGATAAACCTTGAAACTGGTAATGCGTCTGAAGCGTTTGGCATTGAGGTCCACCTTGTTCAATACCCTGATCAGGTAGGCCGCTTCCAGGTACTCCAGGTATTTCTTCAGGGTGGCTTTTTCTATGCCACTGTCTTTGCTCATGGTTTCGTAAGAGAATTCATGCCCCGTATTGTAAGCGATATAGGTAAAAAAGCGGTTCAGCTCCTGCACATCTCTGATGCCGTACAGACCCGGCAAATCGCGCAGCAATACCTTGTCAACAATGTCATTCTTCACGTAACGGCCCAACTCGCTTTGGATGATATCGCTCAATACCACTTCCGGATAACCACCGAAATTCAGGTAGTGCACAAAGGCTTCATTCAATGCCCGGATATCATGCGTAAGGAAATACGGTGTTTTGTGATCACCGTAAGTTACCATCCCCTCATACATGAGATGATTCAGGCCTTTCAAATGAATGTATTCCTGAAAGGTGAGGGGCGGCAGCATGAAATCGGTGAACCGGCCGGCGCCGCTTTCCGTACTGTGCCATTTGAGGGCCGCCGCCGCCGATCCGGATACGATGAATTTGGTGTCCGGATAAGAATCAACCAGCACCTTCAGATGCCGTTCCCAGTCTTTGAGGTATTGGATTTCATCGAAAAAAACATAGCAGCCATTCAGGTTCTCTTTGTTCAGCGATGCCATGCAGAGGTTCAGGATGTCTTCCAGCCCCATGTGCACATAGATCGGATTGTCAATGCCGATAAAAAAAATGTTGTGCGGATCGGTCTTCTCTTCCAGTAACTCCTGGATGCAATGAAACAGCATAACCGTTTTGCCAACACGCCTCGGCCCCATCAGCACCAGCGCCCGCTTTACTTTTTTCTCCTTTACAAACGGATAGAACAGGCTGAAGTATAGCCGCCTTGCCATTTGGTTGTAAACCTCAGGCACCTGCCTGTTGATCCACCACGGATTTTCATACCGCAACCGCGCGACAATTTTCTCGGTAGGAATAAGGCTGGGACTTGGCATATTTTTTCTTAATCCAACAAAAATAGTCAAAATAAGTATATCGAAATGTGCTTATTATAACATTTTCTGTATGAATAAGCAGAAAATAATCGCTACTTGTACTTAATCTGACAGGGAGCGGAACCCTTCCAAGGCATGCATCAGCAGCGCCGGAAGCGGTGCACTTCTATGGCGATCAGGGTCTTTTACCGGGCGATAGCCTGAACACAATGAAACTGGCCACATACGCTTCGAGCATGCTCAGCGGAACGGCCAGCGGCAGGATGCCCCAGGGCAGGGCGCCCAGGTTGCCGATGACCAGCCACATCAGCACGAAGCCGATGAACCAGGTAAGCAAGGCCGTCTGCCACAAGGTGTATTTCTTGCTGAATACGAATACTGCCACGGCCAGGCAAAGAGACCAGATGCCCCAGACCGCTCCGGTTACCGGCGCTTCGGGGAAAACAAGTCCCATGCCCTGGTAATGCGCCGCCCAGTGTTCGTGCAGCAGAAAGGTATTGCGCAGAAACTCCGAAACGCTGATCCAGAGCGTGGCGGCGGCGATGGGTAGGAAGTTGGATTTCATAGCGGTGGTTGCGTTAGCAATATCGGCAATGGAACGCAACCCGGATGATAGAATGGACGTCCCTAGGTGACTCGGGATTCGATGGCGAAATATAGATGGAATTCCATACCTCAAATCCCAATCGTTGATTTACTCAAGTCCCGCAGGTACCCCACATCAATCCGCTGTCAGATAATTCCGCCTGGTCTCATACAACAGCAGATACCCTCTTTTATTGGCTTCGCTGAGAAAGGAACGTCTGATCAAGGTTTCCACCATTGGCTGCTTCTCCAGAAATGGCTGCAGCAGTTTCTCCACCCGATTCGGCGCAAGTTCCAGTCTCAATGCCAGGGTGTGGAAATCGCTGTGCGAGGCGTGGCCGTTTTTCTTCCAGGCTTCGCTCTTGTGGTCATCTTCAAAAAGGCCTTTGTCAAATGCGAAATCGGTGTCATCTACATGCAGGCGGGTATTGATCAGGTCGTAGGCAGGGCTCAGGAGGTAATCTCCGCTGGCAGATTCGAGCAGCGAGAAATTCTTCAAATGTGCGTCGCCATTGGAAAACAGGTAATTGAAAACCACCAATGAAAAGTATTTTTCCATCTCCACCTTCCATGCCGGAACAAAGCGCTGCAGCAGTTTTCCTGCCGCTTCATAGCTGTAATCGTATTTGAAATTCGGACCTGCATTGTCTCTGGTTTTGCCGGCCAGACTGGCAAAATCTTCTACGCCCCATTTGCCGCCGTCGGAACGAAGGTCGAAGCGTCTGGTGATATAAGCCGGTGAGCCATCTTCAAAAAAAATCAACCCGTTGGCAGCCGTTTTCACTCTGTATACCTGTCTGGCAATCTGCATGGTAAGGTGTTCGTTGGCAGGTACCTGATCCACCTTTTTCAGATCTCTCGGTATGGGCTTGAGAATATGGGTGCCCTGTTCGCCTTCACGGGTTAAGCGCAGTACCTGTTTGTCTTGAATCAGACTCAGCTTTTCCTGCACACCCGATATGGAAATGCGTTTACGGTTTTCCATGAACAGCCCGGCCACGGCTTCGCTCTTGCGCGGTTCCTGATACGGCAGCACATGGTTCACCTTTTTGCCGCCGAAAAGCTGGCGCAGACAGGCCGGACTATAGCCCTGAAAACCCTCCTCCAATGTGCCCGGGCAAACCATGATGGCATCTGAGTTCATGCAGTTTTTACGGGTTTTACATGGATCGCACCAATGGTATCGCATTGTGCAGTGGCAGCCAGCAAACCGAAATAATCTTCTTCATCCACCCGCCATTGGATGCTTTGCAGTTGCCGGTTGGCGCCTTCACTCAACAGATTGAAAAAGCAAGGAAAGAGGTATTCGCTGCGGTATTCCTGCTGTGTTTTCGGCAAGGTGAGACTGATTCCGGGTTGAGCGGCATTGTTAAAATACTGCGCATCGTAACGGAAAACATAGTCCCGGCGATTTTTTTCGATCAGTATGCCGGCCAATTGTGCATTGCGGTAAACTTCCAGGCGCCTCATTTATTTAAACGGTTTGTTTTACGTGCAGGCGCAGTTCCAGGCCCAGAACTTCTGTCAGTTTGCCCAATACCTCCAGGGTGGGATTCCCCTGCCCGCGTTCCAGTTTGTAAAGGGTATTCGTACTCACACCGGCCAATTCTGCCAGGTGCGGCTGCGTAATCTGCAATTCCTTGCGCCGCCTCCGTATGCCTGCTCCCAAATCGTTAACCAACATTATAGTGTGATTTTGGCTTCGAAGTTAGGTTTTTTTGCGCAGAAAACAAGCTGAATCACATTTTAGTGTGATTTTTAATTGGGTCAAAGATTAAGCGATTTGTCGGACGGGCTGTTTCACGCAGCGAACGCCGGGGACTTTGGTGTGAAAACCAAATGTTCCATTGGCACAATCCCTCTGCGCTCTCTGCGTGGTTTTTTCTCCGCGCCCTCTGCGTGAACCTTCACTTTTCCTTACAACACAGCACCAGTCAGATGTGACCCTGGAAATCGGACGGTAATAAGGATACAACAGGCAACCTTGAAACCCTCACGCGGGGTCAGCTTCCCGGAGCGGGGGGCAATTACGCCGAAATACATGCGCATCAATCCTCTTGTTTGAGTAATTTCCAATAACCTGACTTGTCGCTGCCAATGCGTTCTATTTTTCCGTTTTCTCTGAGTTCTTTGATTTTTCGTCTAACGGTGCTCAAACTTATTCCTAAGCGTTCACTCATTTCTTTGGCTGTTACATGCTTGTCTTGCTTCATCAATGAAAATACAGTGTCATTTACAGTGTCAATATGCTGCTTTACAGTGTCATTTACAGTGTCAGTGAGCATGTGCATTTCACGGTTTTTGAGCGAATAATTCCCTTTAAGTAGTAAGTTCAGAAGAAAGCGAATTAAAAATTTATCCGTCCTGTAAATTCCCCTTGATAAGTCTTCGTAATTGGCTCTTACCAGCGCATTGCGGAAATACCAGGAATGGTTGGCAAACAAATCGTTGTTTGCATTTTTGAAACCCAACTTTCGCAGATATTTGATCAGGAAAATTGCTGTGGTTCTTGTGTTGCCTTCGCCAAAAATGTGGATTTGCCACAAATTCGAAATAAAGTGCGCTATGTGTTCTACGATTTCCTGTTCGTTAAGTCCTTTGTAGTTGAATTTTCTTTCTTGTTCAAAGTCGTATTCCAGGGTTGCCTTCAAACTGTCGGCACTTGCATAAAGCACCGTTTCACCGTTCAATACCCACTCTTTCTTTGTAATGTTGTAATCACGAATTTTCCCTGCGAATTTGTAAATACCTGTAAACAATCTACGATGAATGGACAGGTATTCCGCCGGTGAAAAGGTAAAGGTTTGTTCAGTCAACAGTTCGGTTATTCGAGCGGATACTTTATCGGCTTCTTCGGTTCGGTCTTCGTCTGATTTGCTTGGGTGTTGTTGGTAGTAACTTTCAATGCGTTTCTTTACTTCTTGAATGGTGATTTCACCTTCAATGTTTTGTCTGGCCGTTGCAATGAGGTATTCAGACGGTTCTAATCCGTCCACTTGCTGCAGTCCGATGGCGGTTTTCCAGACCTTTGCCTTCTCTGCTTTGTTCGGTTCGCCCTGTCTTAAATATTCATCAAAATTGTCCATCCTGCGTATCTGCAAATACCTTTTTGATTTTTGTTAATGAATGTTTGAATAAGGGAAATTGTCAATGGGAATTTACTGTTCATTTCTTGCTTGTGAAACTGAAGGTACACCGTTTTTGAACCGCTTACACATTGGAACTCAAAGGTGCTTGATTCGTTCGAGAAAGGCAATAAGGTCTATGCCAACGACAGTGGCATGGGGGCGCAATTCTGCCCGCTCTTGAAGCGAAGCTGCATGGCAGCCGGGATGTTTCACGCAGAGAACCTTGAAAGGATTGGTGTAAAACCAAAATGCTTCTTTGGCACGATCTCGCTGCGCCCTCTGCGTGAACCAATGAGGTATTGCAGTCGGTTTTTTTGCGCCGAGAGCGCCGAGGGGGATGTGGCCACATGATGAAGGTTGCTTTCGTGTTAAATCTTCAGCATAAAGCGTTCAGGGTTTGGAAATCGTTAAGTATGGACATATATTGGGTTTCAATTATCATGACTAAGGAGGATTTTCTTGAAAAGTACAACAAAACGCAGACTATAGAGGTTGCAATAAGTCAAAGCATTAAGGCGGCTGTTCAGCGAAATGAATTATACAAGTTGACTTCACAAAGGCAACGGAAGGAGATTAGGGAGGGGTGGGCAGATCTTCTAATGCAAGCTTTAGAACAGTTTCAATTGCATAAGTGGAATAACGAACGTTATAATCATGAGATAGTTAGGTTGAAGCGAATCATGAATAAAATGCATGGCAACTTGATTGAATTCAGAATTTCTCATGCTCAAAAGAGTCTTGGTGTTTTTTTTAAGCACATGTGGTGTTTGGGTAGGATTGGAATACCGCCTCAATGTCCAGTGGATAGGATTATTCTAACAAGGGCAAATGCTCCATTAAAAGATCGTAGTTGGGGTAAAGTTGATTCGATTGAAGAACACCAACGTAAATACAGCATTATACAACGCAAATCAAAAGATGACGGATTTGAGACTACTGCTGAATGGGAATTGGAAAACTTCAATTAAAGGGCAATGGAGCTTTTGGGTAAACTCCTTTCCCAAAGAACCCTAGTATTTGATCCCACTTTAATGGTTAACACCCGAAATAGACGGCAATACCCTTGGCAAGACAGAGGTCGCGCCATCCCAGAGGGATAACAAATTGGCAGAAAAACAATTACACACACAATTTACGTCACGTGTGGTCGTAAGTTCCTATGGTTGTATCCGCAACCCAAAGCGCGACATCAACCGGACTTTCAAAACAGCTGCTCCAACACGTGGTACTCGATTCGCTCCATGAACGGAAAGTAGGGCAGGGAGGCGATGAGCTCCCGGACGCGGGAAGATGTCTGATTTTAACAGCTGTTTTCCGCCTCTCTAATCGCTTTCATGATCTTGCGCTCTGTGAATTTGGCCTTCTTCATGTTCGTGGTTATAAATTAGCTGTTTTGCCAACTTATAACCTGTTCGATGTTTGGCGGTACTAACATGCAGCTAATTAATGAACGTATTTAATGGTGTTGCATGGATAACTTCGTCCCATGTATATTTCCATTACCGGCCTGAAACCGAAAGGACTGCTTGCTTATTTCAAATTCTGGACATTGGCCATACCATCGTTCAATCAGGCGCGCACTGCCCACGGGAACCTTCACTGCTCGGTGAAACGCATCCAAGGACAACAGTGCACCCTTACCGCTTGGGAAAGCCGGGAACTGATGCTGGATTTTATGCGCAGCGGCGCACACCTGAAAGCCATGAAGGCCTTCCGCAGCATCGCTACGGGAAAAACCTATGGATATGTGGCTGAAACTGTTCCCCCATGGAAAGAGGCTTTCGCGCTGTTGCAAAAGGAAGGCCGGGAATATTGAAATGGGCGCCAAATGCCACGTGATGTAGTATTGTTTATTGCGGCTTCTGAGGATGGCTACATTGCAGATCCACAGGGGAATATAGATTTCCTCAACATGGCGGAAATTCCGGGTGAGGACTATGGCTATGTTAGCTTCACAGCTTCCGTGGATACTGTGATCATGGGTCGCAAAACTTTTGACAAGGTTCAGTCCCTTGGCGTGGCCTTTCCGCATGAAGGGAAAGAAGTATTCATCTTCAGCCGTTAAGAACAGAACCCACAAGGTCATTGCCGTTTTGTTCAGGAAAGCCCACAAGCCCTGGTTACACGCCTCAAAACATTGCCCGGCAAGGATATTTACTGCGACGGCGGTGCCGAAATCATCGCACAACTGCTTTCTGCCCGTTTGATTGACCGGATCATTCTTACCATCATCCCCGTTCAACTGTTGGAAGGTATTCCTTTATTCCCGGGCCATACACTGCCTGAAGACTTTTCATTGTTGTCTGAACAAGGGTTTGCACGTGGAATCGTGCAGCGGGTATATGTGTGTAAATCGGTCAGCAGCGGCGCGTGACCAAGGTTACTGTTTTGGGGTAGTCCTTAACCTGAATTTTGCAGCATGGGAAATACGCGTCAGGAACATTGGGAACATATATACGAAACCAAGAGCCCGGAAGAGGTTAGCTGGACACAGAAAGAACCAAGAATTTCGCTGGGTTTAATCCATAAGGCAGCACTCCCGAAAGATGCGCCGATGGTGGATATTGGCGGCGGCGACAGTCGTTTGGTAGATTTTTTACTGCGGGAAGGATACACCCAAATTACCGTTTTGGATATATCCCGGGCTGCGCTGGAACGGGCCAAGGCAAGATTAGGCGTTGATGCCGCCAAAGTTCATTGGGTGCACAGCGATGTGCTCGAATGGAAGCCTGCGCATCCGGTGGCACTCTGGCATGACCGCGCAGCTTTTCACTTCCTCAGAACCGACGACGAACGCAATGCCTACCTGAAGCTGATGGCCGAAACGCTAAACGGTCAGGCCATCATCGGTACTTTTTCCATAAACGGGCCGTTGAAATGCAGCGGATTGGACATTCAGCAATACGATGCTGCTTCGATGCGGGCGCTGGTGGAGCAATACGGATTTGAACATCTGGAATGTGTGGAAGAAACCCATACCACGCCCTTTGGTACCAACCAGGAATTTATCTTCTGCCGATTCCGGAATATGCAACCCTGACGTGAATAAAACGGTGCTTTCCGTACATTTGGACCTGCGCATACGTGATTTAAAACGCACTGAATAAAAACATGTTCCGCTATATTCTTTTCGGATTGCTGGTTGGGTTGTTGGATGCATTGCCGATGTTTCAGCGCAAAGTGCCGGTATTTTCCATCGCTGCCATCTGGTTGCAATGGGTATTCATTGCCCTTGCCGTAGCTTATGCCCCGGCCCCCGAACATCTGGTGATACGCGGAACCCTTTTCGGCTTTCTGGGGATGGCCCCGTTCCAGATTCAACTGTTTTACCGCAACCGCGCTGCAATTCCGGGCAGCATCATCGCATCGCTGGTGTTGGGCGCCTTGCTTGGATTGGCTGTGAACAGCTTATGAAACAGCGCTTGCAGCGTGCTTATTTCCTGCAGCCCGATGTGGTGGCGCTTGCCCGCGATTTACTTGGGAAAGTGCTTTGTGTTCAAAGCGCTCAGGGTGCATTTGAGGCGCTTATTGCCGAAACTGAAGCGTATGCCGGCGTGGACGATCGCGCTTCCCACGCGTGGAACGGCCGGTACACGAAGCGCACCGCGACCATGTATCAAAATGGCGGAACCATCTATGTTTATCTGTGTTATGGCATCCATTTCCTGTGCAACATCATAAGCAACAGGGAAGGTGTTCCTCATGCCATCCTGCTGCGCGGAGCGCTGGTACGGGAAGCTTCATCAACGGCATGGAAACAGGTTTCCGGTCCGGGTAAACTAACAAAGCTGTTGGGTGTGAACATGGAATTTAATGGTGAGGATGTAACCTGTTCACCCTTGATCAGCCTGGAAGATCGAGGGATTCGCGTTCCCTCGGATACCATCAAAACAACACCGCGCATTGGGGTTGATTATGCCGGGGCAGATGCGGCCCTGCCTTACCGCTTTGTATGGGATATTCCTGCTGCCGGCTTTGACGAACGGGTATGGAGGCCGCAGTAATTAGGACTATTTTTGCACCTATAATGAAAAGAATCCTGCTGCTTTTAAGTGTTGTGGCTGTGGCAGCCATCGCTTTCTTCTTGCTGAGGCGCAACCTGAACTCAACGATGGAGGCGGGCCCCAAGGATTTCGCCATTGAACAGACGCAGAAAGTAGATAAAATCTTCCTGTCGAAAAACAGCACCAAAGATTATGTCATCCTTCAAAAAGATGAAGCCGGAAACTGGACGGTGAAAGGTGCCCAGGGGGTGTTTCCCGCCAATACTTCAAATATTGATATGCTCCTGAACTTCGTGATGAAAAAGCTTCAGGTGAAGTATCCTGTAGGCGACAGCGCTTCAGAAGCCATCAACCGCAACTTGTACCTGCATGCAGTGAAGGCCGAGTTCTACATGAACGGTGATCTTGAAAAAACGCTGTATGTTGGTGGTCCTACACCCAATTCGCTGGGAACCTATATGTACATGTCGGGATTGAAACGCCCTTATGTGCTTGAAGTGCCCGGGTTCGAAGGATACCTTTCGCCGTATTTCAGTACCACACTTAAAGACTGGCGCAGCAAAGAGGTGATTCATGCCAAGGCTGATGACATACGCAGGCTGGAAGTGACCTGGCATGAACAGCCTGCGGAATCCTTCGTGATAGACCGTCCGGATGATGCGGGAATTGCCTTGCTCGATGCGCGGGGTGCGAAGGTTTCTGTGGCACAGAATCCATTGCGCTCTTTGGTGGGTATGTTCGAACATGTGCACATGGAAGGCTGGCCGAACCTGCCCAGGCAACGCGCAGATACAGTACTTCGCTCGAAACCCTTTTGCACCCTGAAACTCAATACCCGCGATGGCAAATCCCAAACGCTGGAACTGTTTCGCATTCCCGTAAGCGACGAAACTTATGCTTCTGAAGACAGAGATGGCAACTTGCGCTTGTTTGAAATAGAATACTACTGGGCCAGGGTAAACGGAACCCCGGAACTGGTGCAAATGCAAGACGCCGTGTTGCGCAACAGGTTGAAAAAATTATCAGACTTTACCCAAATTCCTTGAGCTTCGGAAAATTCATAGGCGGCGGTTTGGGCTGGGTGCTTGGCGGGCCCATTGGCGCCATCGTAGGCTTTGCCATCGGCAGCTATTTCGATGCGGCCTCTTCCGACAGTGAAGAACCGCCGGTACGTCGCCCTGCAGGTTCGCGCACCAGCCAAACACAGTCGGGCGACTTTGCCATGAGCCTGCTGGTGCTGATCAGCGCCGTGATGAATGCCGACGGTCGGGTGATGCGCAGTGAACTCGACATGGTTAAGGCCATGCTCCTGCGCACCTATACCGATGAACAGGTGAAGCAATACCTGCTCATCCTGCGGGAATTGCTCAAGAAACAGGTTGATGTTGCCGGCGTTTGCAAGCAAATACGCGCCAACATGTCGTACAGTCAGCGATTGGAATTGCTGCACATCCTGTTCCGCATTTCCAGGGCCGACGGGGATGTGGATCCGGCAGAATTGCGGATGTTGGAGTACATCGCCGCCCACATGGGCATCACCACGCCCGATTATCTGAGCGTGCGCGCCATGTTCGTGGTTTCCGGCGAAGCCGACTACGAAATCCTGGAAATCAAACCCGATGCTTCCGACGAAGAGGTGAAACGCGCCTATCGCCGCATGGCCATGAAATACCATCCCGATAAACTCAGCGGTTTAGGGGAGCAAATGAAAAAAGAAGCGGAAGACAAATTCAGAAGGGTGCAGCAATCTTACGAACAGATCAAGAAGAAAAGGGGTATGGCATGAAGCAACCCCTGGTGCATCTGGCCTTGTTTGCCGTGGCCCTGATTTATGCCATCTTCTTCAGCTGGGCGCGCGACATCATGCCACATTACCTGAAGCCCGAAGGCTTCATCGTGATCCGCATCGGTGCGGCAGCAGTGATGTACTGGGTGGCGCATACCTTCCTCATCCGCCAGCCATTCAACTTCCGCCAGGATGGGAAGCTGCTCTTCTGGTGTGCCCTTACCGGCGTGGCCGCCAACATGCTGATGTTCTTCAAAGGCATGGCCATCACAACGCCCATCAATGGCTCGGTACTCATGTTGTTTACGCCTGTTTTTGTGGTGGTGATTGACCACCTGAAGCGAAAAATATGGCCGAATAAGGCACTCGGTTCGGGGATCCTCCTGGCCTGCTTTGGTGCAATACTGCTGATGGGCGGCGCCGGCTTCAGCTTCAGTGGAACTACCGTAATTGGTGATGTTTGGGTAACCTTAAATGCCATCAGCTATGCCATTTATCTGGTGCTGGTGAAGGGTCTTGTGGGACGTTACCACGCCATGACCGTAAATAAATGGACCTTTACGCTAGGCACATTGTTCGTACTTCCTTTTGGATTGCCGCAATTGGCAGAAACCTCATTTGAGGTTATTCCCTGGGATGTTTGGCTGAAAATCTTGTATGTGCTGGTGTTTACCACCTTTATCACCTATCAGCTGAATGCCTATGCCATCAAGCGTGCAAGTGCCTCACTGGCCGGAACCTACATTTATTTGCAACCTGTGCTGGCCAGTCTGATTGCCTCCATGACCGGCCGCGATGCCCTGAATGGAACTAAATTGCTGTATATTCTGCTGATATTTACAGGGGTTTATCTGGCGGTTTTCCAGGGAAATAAAACCCAGACAAAACAATGAACGCAACGCGCGAACTGAAAAGCATGACCGGATTTGGCCAGGGAGAAATGGCCACCGACCAATACAAAATTCGTATTTCTCTGAAGTCGCTCAACGGCAAGTATTTTGACCTGGATGTGCGCATGTCACGAAATTTTGCGGCCTTCGAGCCCGAAATGCGGCAGCAACTGCGGGAACATCTGGAACGCGGTTCCGTAGGCGCATCGGTAAGCATGGAATACCTGCCCGGTGGCGCAAACAGCAGCCGGGTGAGTGCCGATATTGCGCTCGCCGAAGCCTATGCAGCACAAATGAACCTATTGGCAGAAACCCTGAATACCGAAGTGCACGACCTGTTGGGTAAGGTAATGGCCATGCCCGATGTGCTGCGCGTTCAGGAGGCCACCGATGAAGACCAACTGCGCCGGGTGTTTTTTCAGGCCCTGGAGCAAAGCATCGAAAACCTCGACAGCTTCCGCAAGCAAGAAGGTGCCCGTTTGGGTGAACTGCTGCGTGGCGCGTTACAGCACATCCGCGAAGGACTGAAGCTGGTGGAACAAGAAGAGCAAACCCGCAGGGATTTGTTGCGGAAACGCCTTTGGGCCGCGCTGGAAATGCAGGAAACCGAAGGGAAGATGGACCGCAATCGCTTTGAACAGGAAGTCATCCTGTACATCGAAAAGCTGGACATCACCGAAGAAAAAAACCGACTGGCCCAGCATCTTGATTATTTCGAAGCCTGTTTGTTGCGGGAGCCCTCCGGTAAAAAACTCAATTTTATTGCTCAGGAAATTGGCCGGGAACTCAATACCATGGGCGTTAAATCAAACCATTTCCCCATGCAACAGGCCGTGGTAGATATGAAAGAACACTTGGAACAAATACGAGAACAGGTGCTGAATCTGTTATAAACCAAATAACATGAAACAACGATTTTTATTCCTCTGCATCCTTCTGATGTTGCCGGTCATTTCGGCTTCTGCCCAAAAAAAGGAGGACTTCGTTCCGCCTCCGCCACCCGACGAGCCTGCACTGACCACAACGCCGCGCGCCTGGCTGATTGATTACGAAATCAACGACTCTTTTGCCGGTTTTGAAGTGTTGGATTCTGCCGCCAGGTACGGACGTTTTTTTCTGGGAGGGGAAGACCATCGCTTCATGAACTTCAACAGCAGCATGGAATTGAAACTCATGCGCTACCTGCATGCACGCAGCGGCGTGCGGCACATGATCCTGGAGCTGGGCTATGCCCGAGGTTATGTGTTGCAGCAGTATATCAATACCGGCGATTCTGTATGGTTGGATATTCTGGAAAACACAACCGGAAGCGAATACATGGAGATGTATCGCGCCATGAGGGAGTGGAACCGCCAATTGCCTGATTCTGCCAAGGTAATCGTGACGGGCATCGATGTAGAACGTTATACCGATGTGCCGCTGCTGTTGCTGGAGCAATTGCTCCCGGATTCAGGAATCCCCGACGCGTTGCTGGTGGGCGTGGAAGCCATGAAGGGTCTGGCCCGGCAGATATATTACGGTGACGGCGAAATTCCTTTCGGGGGTGAAGAGGAGGATGAAGGTTTTGATTCAGAATTGGTTAACGTTTCTTCAGAGAACTATGAAGTGCGCCCCACCTTGCAACGCTTTCTGGCGGAATACGACAGTTTAAAGCCCTTGTACCGCAGCTACCTCGGGAAGAACTTCAGCACCGTGGAAGTTTTATTGAACTCCCTGAAGCAATACCTTCAATGGGATGATTATGAATACACGCCGTATCAATATACGTACCGCGAAAAGGTGATGTATGACAACATGAAGGCATTGCTGCAACGCGACCCGCAGGGTAAATTCTACGGACAGTTTGGCCGTTGTCATGCAGGCACTGCGGTGCAAAACGGACCCTGTGGATGGTTACATTTTCATTCCATCTCCCAAAAAATGGCTTCACTGATGCCTGAACCCTTGCGTAACCAGGTCATCACCATCGGCTATTTTTATTCAGGCGATGAAGCCGATGATGACGACGACTCGAAGCGTGCCCAAGAGCGGGAAATTCGTGCTTTTGCCGATGAAACACCGGAAGGCCGGGTTGCTTTATTTTCCCTGGATCAGCAAGAGCAGGCATTTCCCGTGCTCACATCCCGATACGATTTCGTGCTGTTTTACAACGATCAGGAATCTATTTTTGACGACGATGAATATGAAGGCTACGACGATGAATACGATTACGAGTTTACCCATTTTGGCTATGTGTACCACCGCGAATGGGGGAAAGCATCACAGCTGAATACCGCGCTCAACGCATTGGGACTGCCTGCAGTGCCGCTGACTCCCGTGCTGCAAGGTTTTGACATCAGTTATTTCCCGAGGAAATATTCAGATGAAGCAGGAGGGAGGCTGAGCGTGTTGTGGATGCCCACGCAAACCCAGCGGTTTGGGGCTCAGGCGGATTCACTGATGCGCTTCAACATGTTCCGAATGTTTTCGGAGTCATTTTTTGACATCCTTGAATCAGGCAAGTTCAACCTGGCCATCGGATCGGGGCTGGGCTACGGCCTTTCACGACTGGAAATGAAAAAGGATGTACAGGTTGTTGATTTCAGAAACCCGCTGCCAAACACACGCACTTTATACCGCAACCCTGCACTTTGGTTAGGCCTGAGTGCAGATGCACGCGCAGCGATTGGTCCCATCAGCATTGGTGTTTCCGGTGGTATTGCCCACGATATTTCCAAGTCGGCCTGGCGTTTTGAAGGCAAGCGGCTCGATGGAACTCCATCTTTTGCACAGCACATGAAATACCTGGAGGCCACGATTGGCTTCGTAATCAAAGAATGATGAAACAGATTCCCAACCTGCTCACCCTTTCCAACCTGGCCTGTGGTGTTCTGGCCATTGCCGCCGTTTTCGAGGGGCATCCAATCACGGCCTCCTGGCTCATCCTGCTTGCGGCCGGTTTCGATTTTCTGGATGGCTTCGCCGCCAGATTGCTGAAGGCACAGTCGCCCATAGGCCTCCAGTTGGATTCGCTGGCCGACCTGGTAACCTTTGGTGTAGCACCCGGATTCCTCATGCAATACCTTGCCATCAGCAATGGATATTGTTCTGCAGAAGGATTTTGTCCGAATACCTATGTATTCCTGGCCATTCCGCTGGCCTCGGCCTACCGTTTGGCGAAATTTAATGTAGATGAACGACAAACGCAGGGGTTCATCGGCGTGCCCACACCCGCCAACGGGTTACTTATTGCTTCTTTCCCCTTCATTGTTGAAGCACATGGGTTGCTTGAGCCTTTGGTAACGCATTTCCGTTTTGTGACCTTGTTTCCGGTGGTTTCGGCCTATCTGCTGGTGGGCGAATTACAGCTGATGGCCTTCAAGTTCAAGTCGTTCAACCTCAAAGCGCAACCGTTTCACTACATCTTTTTAATGGTGTTGTTGGTGGCAATTGTGGTACAGGGCTGGCAGGCCGTTCCGTGGGTTTTTGTGGCATATCTGCTGCTTTCCGCTGCCGATCAGCTGTGGCGCAGGCGTCGCAGTGCTCAATCTGAGGGAACGAACTAATTTTGCAAAACCTATGGCTAAAGTAGCAATCATCATGGGTTCGGACTCCGACCTGCCGGTGATGCAGGAGGCCGCCCGCATCCTGGAACATTTTGGTGTAGCCTTTGAGCTCACCGTGGTTTCTGCCCACCGCACACCTGCACGGATGTTTGACTTTGCAGGGAAGGCCCATACCTTGGGCTTTGGCGTCATCATTGCAGGCGCCGGCGGAGCTGCACACCTGCCAGGTATGGTGGCAAGTCTTACACACCTTCCTGTAATTGGTGTTCCGGTGCAATCAAGAACCATGTCAGGCTTGGATTCACTTTATTCCATTGTACAAATGCCTCCCGGAGTGCCTGTGGCCACGATGGCCATCAACGGCGCCCGCAATGCCGGAATCATGGCTGCGCAAATGCTCGCCATCAGCAATCCGGATTTGGCACAAAAAGTTCAGGCCTTTAAGAAAAGCATGGAAGAGGAAGTGCTGAAGAAGGCAGAAAAGCTCGAAACACATGGTTTCGAAGACTACCTCAACAGCAATAACTTCTGATGATCATTGTTGGCGAAGCCCTGCTGAGTGAAGACATCCTTGAGGCGCATTTTGCCTGCCAACTGCAGCAATGTAAAGGCGATTGTTGCGTGCAGGGCGATGTAGGTGCACCGCTGGAAGAAGCAGAAATTCCCATCATCGAATCGGAGCTGTCGGCCATGATGGAAGTATTGCCTGAACGAAGTCAGGCCATGCTGAAGTCGGGTCCTTTTTGGGAACGTGACCAGGATGAAGAAGCGGTCATTCGTTGTCATCCGGACGGAACCTGCGTGTTTGCCATCAACGACCAGGGCATAACCTTGTGCGGAATGGAGCAGGCTTGGCGTCAGGGCCTCACTACTTTTCGGAAACCACTCAGTTGTCATTTGTATCCCATCAGAAGTAAAAATTACGGGGAGTTTACCGTGATGAATTACCATCGCTGGGGCATTTGTCAAAGTGCCTGTGCTGCAGGTCGAACCCAGGAAATCCCCTTGTTCCGTTTTCTGAAGGAAGCGCTCATCCGCAAAATGGGTACTTCCTGGTATGAAGAACTGGAAGCAGCAGCTGCAGCCAGAGCTTCCGGTTCAGGCCTCTGAATGCAAAGCTTCCCAATAGGCCACAGCCCTGCGGGTATGAGGAATCACAATGGTCCCGCCAACAATATTGGCTACGGCAAGCACTTCAAAAAGTTCTTCGGTAAGCACGCCTTGTTCCATGCATTTACCCAAATGATACTTTACACAATCATCACAACGCAAAACCAAAGAGGCAACCAGACCAAGCATTTCCTTTGTTTTTACACTCAATGCACCTTCCTGATAGGTTTGTGTGTCTAGGTTGAATAAGCGTTTCAGCACCAGATTGTCGGCATTCAGGATTTTCTCGTTCATGGTGGAACGAAACTGTTCGAATGATTCAACTTCAGATTTCATAGTTTCTGTTTGCAAGGTACTGGGTAAAGGTGTATTTTCGCACCTCGTTTTGGGAGCAATCCCATGTCGAGTTGGTATCGTAGCTCAGTTGGTAGAGCAAAGGACTGAAAATCCTTGTGTCGGCGGTTCGATTCCGTCCGATACCACCAAGAAGGCCTGAACATCGGGCCTTTTTTTATGCCTGTTGGCGAACGCAACAACCGGCAGGGCTGCTCGTTAATAAGTTTGTAACCAAATCATGCGGAAGGTTTTCTTGCTGATACTGCTTTATGGCGCACATGAAACTGCAGCACAATTGCCGGCCGTAAGAGACACTATTCGACTGTGGTTCGCGGCCAAACCAACCTTGACCATGTCACTGGATGGCAGAAATTCCTTTATTGGCAGTGCCCCGGCGTCTGTGTTGGGCGCCCGTATCGGTTGGGATTACGGTCGTGTTGCGGTTTTTGGAGGTTTTTACACGTTAAGGCGCAACATTGTTTCCCTGCAATCCATCCGCAATGGAGATACCTTGTACCGCAAGCTTGGCATGAGCTATGCTAGCGCCACCTTTGAATATTTGCTGTACAAAGACACGCGCTGGGAGTTGAAAGTGCCTGTGCAGCTGGGCATAGGTTTGGCATCAAGAACCAATATCCGCAATGGAGTGCAGGAAGTAACCACCCGTGTGCCGATGTTGCCCTTGGAGGCGCAAGTAACTGCCTTGTACAGGTTCATGCGTTACGCCGGCCTGTACGCCGGGCTAGGATTCAGAATGGCCAATGGGGCAGGGCCCTCTTTCAACGGATCTATTTATTCCATGGGCATTTCGGTTTTCACGGGAACACTGTATCGCGACCTCCGCCACCACATGGAACGTAAAGAGCCCTTCCCCAGGTTCTTATTTTAACCTGGCCTTGCGCGCTTCTACCTCTTCGTAATTCTTCAGAAACTCTTCAATCTTCTCTACATCTATCTTCTTGGCAATCACCTTCTTGCTTTGGTCGAGGATGAAAATAGTTGGATTGGAAATGTTGTTGTAGTTGTACAGGTTCAGGTGCCAGATGGAATTTTCTTCCAACCTGCAAACGTTCACCCATTCTTTGATTTCAGGATGCTTCTGCAGGTATTCTTTCCACTCTTTCTCTTTATCTCTGCTGGAAATAGCATACACCTTCCAACCTTCATTTTTGTGTTTTAGGTAGGTACTGTACAATTCGGGTACCACCTTCTGGCAATGGCCACAGGTTGGATCCCAGAAGATGACGAATGTATATGGAGCCTGCAATGCGAAGAGGCGCTTCGGCACTCCTGCAGTGTCGAACAATTGAAGATCCGGAGCCCTGTTACCGCAAAGGGTATGGCTCATTCGGTCTGCACCTTCGCACATTTTGGCCACGGTAGCGGAATCACACCACCAGGCGCGGCCCTGGCAATAATAATTTTTTGCCATGTGCACGAACACACCGTCTTCGATACACATAATCTTGCTCGTCTCAAACTTGTTGGTGATATACCAAATCAGGTATTTTTCATTTTCAATGGAACAACCTGCGCGCGCAATCAGGCGGTCGGCCTCATAGGCAATCGAATCAACCACCGGGATAACCAGGTTGTCGAAGTACTCGTCGATTTTCTTTTTCAACACATTGTAAGGCGATCGGATCAGGCCATCTTCACACAAATCCACTTTGTCCCAAAAATGTTCTTTGTACCGGTACACTGCGGCCATGCTGTCGGGTTTGCCGTCTTTGCCTATGGGAATTTCACGGGATATATCCGGTTCCTGAACGGCCCGAAGGAATTTAGACAAATAGTGTTTGGGGTATTTCTGGATGTAAATGCTGTCCAGCTCATTGTTCCGAATATCTACTTCCTGCAGTTTGGCTTCCAGGCCTGACATCTGTATCACCAGTGCTGCCTTGGCAACTTTTTCTGTTTTGGTCAGTTGTTCCGGGAATTTAGCAATACTGTCTTTCAGCGTGCGCAAGTCTTGGCTGAGGTAATATCTTTTTTCAGCATAAACCCTTCTGCTGATGTTATAGGCCGCAAATGCAGCATTTGCCTCGTGGCCATCTACCTTCATTTTGCTGTAGTAATCGCCATTCCAGGAAGTATCTGTGGTAATGATGAAGTCCTGGTCATCGTCAATCACCAATTCGAACATTTCAGACTTTCCGTTGAACACGAACAGATACATGCCACGCTGCAGGCGCTTGGTTCCTGTAAAAACCGCAACCCCGTTTTTGTCTGCTACAGCAGTATCGCGCAGGTATTTGGCATCCGCAAAATGGTCGGCCAGATAAACCATGCCCGGCTTCATGCCCTTCAGGCGAATTTCTATTCGGTAATTACCGGCAGTTCTTCCGTCCCAAGTGGGTACATTTTTTAGTTTGGGATAAACGCCTACCGGATTTCTTTCTGCCCAGTTCATGAACGGAGTTACAGGACCTAAGGTTTGTGGTTTGGCCGCCTGTATGAAGGGCTGATTCACAGGTGGCGGTGGTGGCGGTGTTTCAGACAAATTCGGCTTGCCGATTTGTTGGCCACTGAGGCTGCCTGCGAGCATCAAGGAACAAAGCATCAGGTTAAAGCGGTTGGTGATCTTCATACGAATCGAAGTATATTGCTTTCAAATTTCGCAAAATTTGTTCCAATTGATGCCGGGGACTTCTGGGATGTCTTTTTACGAGCAGGTGTATGAAGTGGTGCGCCTCATTCCTTATGGAAGGGTAAGCACTTATGGGGCCATAGCGCGTTATCTGGGCACCGGGAAAAGCAGCAGGCTGGTGGGCTGGGCCATGAATCAAAGTCATTTTATAGATCCTCCGGTGCCGGCGCATCGGGTTGTAAACCGATTGGGGATGCTCAGCGGGAAGGCGCATTTTCCGCCCGATGAACCTATGGAGTCCCGATTGGAACGGGAAGGCATCCGGGTAAAGAACGACCGGATTGTCCATTTCGAACAGCTGTTTTGGGATCCTGCGAAGATGCTGCACTTATGAAATGCCTTATAAACTGTTGTTGGATGTTTTGTTTAGGCTTTGTTCAGTTACACGGTCAAAAGCCGGAATATCTTTTTTATTCCTGGGATGAGGCCAGGCTTCCACAAACAGTTCCCGCCCAATTTCCTGAATCGGCACCGCTGCTGCTTTCAGAAACGCGCATCGTGGAATTTGCTGTCGATGCTGTATACATCCTCCAGCACCGTAAAATATATTACCCTTCCTGGGCGGCAACAACTCAGCACCGCGGCGAACCGGTGCAGGGAAAGTTGCTGATGATGCAGGCCAGACTGCGCGACACAACAGGTTCTTTGTTGGAAAACAACACACGCGCACTGCTCGTGGCAGATACACAACAAAACCAGGGCCTGCTGATGTTTGGAGGTCGCCGACCCGGATGTGTGCTGGAGTATATCACAGTTGTGCAGCAAGCGCCACTGATGTATGTTCGTTTGAAGTATGAGTTGCCGCCAACCCAGGCTGTGAAGCTTTTGTTGGTTCATCCTCAGGAGATCACGGTGGCTTATTCCTTTACCGGACTTGAAGCCGTTTCAGAACGATGGAATCGTGATGAAAAAGTAATTACCCAGGTTCAGCTGACGCAGGCGCCCTCGGAATTGGAAAGCAGAACCAACATCCTTGCTGCCGCTCGCCTGGTGGTTAAAAAAGCCAAGCCGGGATTTATATCTGATTGGGCTCAAGTGGCCATGCAGGTTCGGCAATCCATTGAGTCTCCTTTAGCGCTAAGGGAGGGGAAGCATATTGCGTCCATCTATCACCGATTGCGGCGCATGAATCCCGCGCCTCTGAATAAACAAATCATGGCCATCCCGGGATTGTTTCGGCGCGAACAGCTGCCCTACAGTCATAAAGCGTTGCATCATCTTTTGTTGTTGATGGATGTTCCGCATGAATTGGTATTTGCAGCCGACAGAACCAGGAGTCCTTTGGATACATCGCTTGTTTTTCTACCCGACATCTCAGAAACCTTTCTGTGGATTCCTGCTGTGAAGATTGCCATCACTTCAGCAGGTCGGTTTAAAGAAGCATTACCCTTGGAATATGCAGGATGCACAGGCTTTTTCATTCCTTTGGCAGCGCCCGGTTTGCCATTATGGAAGCAATTTCCGTTGCCTGAGGTAAGCGTCCATAAAGATCAGGCAATGCTGACATACACCGGAAATGGCATGCTTCAGTTTCGTCAGCGCTTTCAGGGGAAACTGGCTGTTTTGTGGAAGGATTATGGTCGATTGAGTGCTGAACAAAGAGGCGAGGTGGATGTTGCCGCTTGCAGGACCTTGGTGCCCGAAGCCTGGCTGCTGGATGCCCGTGCACAGCAACTGCCTGATATGACTTTTGTTTTGGAAGGTATTTGTGCCATTCATGAAAAGAATTCGGTTCGGGACAGCACTGTTACACTCGTTTTATCCGAACTGCTCTTGCCTCAAAAACCGCTGGAAGCGTTTCCCGGAACACTGTGGGAGCGCAGTCTGCGTATTCCTTTGTCCTACTTGGAAGACCCGGGAATCAGAAGTGCG
Organism: Bacteroidota bacterium; assembly: GCA_041170785.1. Taxonomy (GTDB): domain Bacteria; phylum Bacteroidota; class Bacteroidia; order NS11-12g; family UBA955; genus REEB481. The sequence continues at coordinate 24,225 of JBEDND010000231.1, forward strand.
CAGGATGTGGAACAAGTATATCAGGATGCTGTTTCAACGGTGATGTACACCATGAAACACGATGGCGAATGGATGGAACTGACCGTGCGCATCAGCATTGATGGTTGTTGCAGTCGGCGTAACATAGAAACGGGAAGCCTCAGGCTCCCCGCTTCCATTACTCTTAGGAAAAAAGCAAGATGAAGAAAAGGTCTTAGTTGCTCTTCTTGAGCAGGTAACGGCTAATGACAATGCCATTGCCTCCGGAACCTTGTCCGCTGGGTGTTGATGTAAAGGCCGAAGTAACACTCATCAATTCCCATCCTTCGGCGGCATAAGCTTCCAGCTTGGTGGTAATCTGCGCATCGTTAAAGCGGATGTTTTCGAAATTGATGCCGACCATGCTGTAAAAGTTCTCCAACTTTACTTCTTCCACAGCACCGGTCTTATCGGTGGCAATCATTCTGGAACGAGCAAGACCACCGGGAACCGCGCTTTCAATGGTGGTAAGTTGCAAATACTGATGGGTTGCATTGGTTGATTTCTGGGTGAAACTCATCAATGCCGCGGCTGAACCGATGAGGGTTGCCGAAAGTAGGAACAGGTGAAGTTTTTTCATGAGTGTAATTTCGCAGGAATCGCTCCAAATCTTATGCCGTTTTTGCTGTGCGTGTTAATTTGCAACATGGCTGAGTTGTTGCCCGTATTTCTGCTGCCCTTGTGTTTGTTCCGGGATGAGTTGTTGCCTTTGCATATTTATGAACCGCGTTACGTGTACATGGTTCGAGAATGTGTTGCCGCGCAGTCGTCATTTGTTTTGTTGCCGGTAATACAAGGAACCCGCGCTGATGTTGGCACCATTGCTGCAGTGCATCAGGTTGTGCATCGCTACGAAGGTGGGAGTTGTGATGTATTGGTGCGCGGGCAATTTGTTGCCGACATTGATGATTATCTTCCTTCTGCCAACCCAAACAAACCGGACCAGGTTTGGTGCAGGCCCAAGGCATTCGATGTTGATGAAGATAAAGAACTCACCTTGCGTATAGATGATTTGTTGCAAGAGGTGCTGTTTTTGATAGAAGACAAAGATCCGCAGCGGTTCAAACCTGCTTCTCGCCTTGCAGCGTATATTCATAAAATAGGATTGACTCAGGCGCAGGAATATGAACTGCTGCAACTTGAAGATTATGCAGGTCAACAGCAAGGAGTACTGCGTTGGCTTAAGGAACTTTTTGAACATTTATCTGCCGTTGCCCAAATGAAGCGCGCCATCTCATTAAACGGACATTTTCGCGATTTCAGGGAGCAGCAATGATGGATCCACTCATTTTATGTATTGAAAGTTCCGATCGGTTCTGTTCTGTGGCGCTGTTTGAAGGAAACCGCTTGCTGGCTGCTGAAAAAGCTGCTGCTCCGCTTGCCCATGCGGAACGTTTGGCGCCCATGGTTGACAACATATGCGCTGATTTCGGGCGAACTCCTGATGCCGTAGCGCTGAGCAAGGGTCCTGGTTCTTATACCGGCTTACGCATTGGTGCAAGCATGGCTAAAGGTCTTTGTTTTGGATGGAATGTGCCTTTGCTGGCCGTCGATACCTTGCAGGCGTTGGCCTGGAACATGAGGGAAGAAGCAGCCTGGTCCGCACCATGTTTGCTGGTGCCAATGACCGATGCGCGAAGGATGGAAGTGTACACCGCCGTTTATGAATCACAGGAGCTGTCCACAGTGATTCCTGTGGGTCCAAAAATTCTGGAGTCCGATGATTTTCACGACTTGGCCGTTGATCATCGGTTGGTGTTTGCGGGTTCCGGTGCTGCCAAATGGCAGACTTTATGCCGATGGTCGGAAGAAGCCATATTCCTCACCGAACTGTTGCCGGATGCCACGGGAATGGGTGCTTTGGCTGCAGATGCCTTCAGGAACGGTGCATTTGCGGATGTGGCCTATTTCGAACCATTTTACCTCAAACAGTTTCTGCCAGGGAAAGGAAGTGTGATATGAAGCATATTTTACTGCTGGACAATTACGATTCCTTCACATGGAATTTGGTTCATTACCTCATGGAAGCCGGGGCGAAATGCACGGTTTTGAAAAACGATGATCCGGCGGTATTCGATCGGCAATTTGATGCAGCCGTGCTTTCCCCGGGCCCGAAAGATCCTGAGCAGGCAGGATTATTGATGCCATTTATTGCGGCCAGGTATCAAGAAATTCCCATGTTGGGAGTTTGCCTCGGCCATCAGGCCCTGGGTTTGTTTTTCGGAGGGGTTTTGGTGAAAGCTGCAGCCCCTGTTCATGGAAAAACAACACCAATAACCCATGATGAATCAGGTATTTACAACAAACTGCCACAACACATCAAGGTATGCCGATACCATAGTTTAATCTTGGATCATCCCGGCGCGGAAATGCGCATTACTGCACGAACCGAGGAGGGTGCCATCATGGGCATCAGACACCAATATTTACCATTGGAAGGTGTTCAGTTTCACCCTGAAGCCATCAGCACAGAATCAGGTTTTGATATGTTGCGCAATTGGCTGGATGGCCTGAACTAAACGAAGCGGCCCAAGGTGTTCAGGATCCCCGCCACATCATACCCGGCTTCATGTTGCAAATCGTTATTGTAGCCATGCGGCGGGAAATAATCCGGAATACCCAGGTTCACAAGTTGCCCTTTCCATTGCATCTGTGCGGCAAATGATGCAACCGCAGCACCTAAACCGCCAATGATGCTCCCATCTTCAATGGTAATGAGCACATCATGTTGATCCATGATTGCCGTTAACAATCCTGTATCCAAGGGTTTGAGAAAACGCATATGGGCCAAACTCGGATTGAGGCCTGAAGCATGCGCTGCGGCCTGTGCCGCTGCAGTGGTGGTGCCAATGGTCAGCAGGGCAATTCGTGTTCCCTGATGCAGTAGCGAACCAGTTCCAATGGGAATATTCCGCCAGGGCGACTTCCAGGCAATACCGGTGCCATGCCCTTTGGGATAGCGGATAAACCAAGGCCTGCTGCGGTCATGCATGGCAGTGTACATCAGGGCACGCAGTTCTTCTTCGTCTTTGGGTGCAACGATAACCGCACCGGGCACAGGATGCAGAAACGCCAGATCAAAGCTGCCATGATGGGTAGGGCCATCTTCACCGACCAATCCGGCGCGGTCCACGCAGAAAATCACCGGAGCCTGTTGCAGCGCCACATCGTGGATGATCTGGTCGTAGGCGCGTTGCAGAAAGGTTGAATAAACAGTGCAAAAAGGAATTTTTCCCGCCAGGGCAAGGGCTGCTGAAAAGGTGACGGCATGTTGTTCGGCTATACCCACATCCCAAAAGCGATTTGGATAAATGTCCATGGCTTTGCGCATGCCACTTCCGGAGGGCATGGCCGGAGTTACGCCGCATACGCGTTCGTCCAATGCGGCCAGTTCGCACAAGGTTTCACCAAATACGTCCTGATATTTTACAGCTTTTTCAGAGGGTTGTTTTTCTGCAGGTTCAAGTTTTACGTATGCTGCGGTGCTGTGCCAGCGTGTTTGTTCTTTTTCGGCGGGTGCATATCCTTTGCCTTTGATGGTTTTAACATGCAACACATGTGGGAAGGAGGCGTGGCGAAGTTCACGGAGTTTATCCACCAAAGAACACACGTCATGACCATCCACCGGGCCGCTGTAATGAAACCCCATCTCAGTAAACCAGTTGGGGCTGTTGGTATGCATCTTGCCAAGCATCTGGCTCATGGCCCCGGTATTGGGGTCAATGCCTATGCTGTTGTCATTTACCACCACCAATAGTCGGGTATTGCTCAACGCGGCGTGATTCAGGGCTTCAAAGGCCATGCCTCCGGTAAGTGCGCCGTCACCAACTACGGCAGTGTAGATACGTTCGCGCGGATCTTGGCCCTGTTGCGCAACAGCAAATCCCAGCGCAGCCGATATGGCTGTAGAAGAATGACCGGTGCCAAATACGTCGTGAATATTTTCGTCGCGTTTTGGGAAGCCACTAATTCCATGGGTTTGCCTAATTTGATGCAGGAATTGTTTTCTGCCGGTGAGTATTTTATGCACATAAGCCTGGTGTCCCACATCCCAGATGATGGGTTCCTCGGGTGAGTTCAGCACATAATGTAATGCTACGGTAAGTTCGACCACGCCCAGATTTCCGGCAAAATGTCCACCGCTGTGCAGGATGGTTTCAATGAGGAAGGTTCTCAGCTCACGGCTCAATTCGGGTAGTTGCTCCGTACTGAGTTTTTTTAAATCGGCGGGGTTGTTTATCTGATCAAGAACCGACATGCTGCTTCCCCGCAAACTTATTCATTAAACATCGGATTTACCGAAGGCTATTCCCGAGTCAGGAATTGTTAGTTTGATTTAAATTTAATGTGTTTAAATTTGCATCACATAACAAATAGAAATGGCTACAAAACAAAATTCAGGTAAAGCGGGAAAAAAAGCTACCGTCAAGGAAGCTACCGCAACTGCGGGCGTAGTGCCTGCAGCACCTGCCCGACGCAAGGGACGTCCGGTAGGTTCAAAAAACCGCAAGGTGACAAAAGCAGCTGTTAAACGTGCAGTTGCCAATGCAAAAGCACCTATTGAATCTCTTTCTATTGGTTTTTCTTTTGATGACATCCGTGCATCAAATCTGGAAAACCTTGTGCGTCAGGAAAAGGAGGTTCAACACGTACTTACCGCCATTCGCAAAGCAAAGCTGGCATTTGGCAAATTGAGTGCTAAATCCTTTTCAATGGAAGGTGCCAGCATCAGCGGTGGAACACGTAAACCCAAAAAGCGCGGTCCAAAGAAGGGCTTCAAACGCGGTGGTGTAACTAAAAAACAGTCCATCATTAACTACATGAATGAAATAGGTACACCGGTAAAATCTGGTGATTTAATAGCCGAACTGTTCAAGCGTTCCGGAGAAAGGAACCGCACCAGTTTCAGGCAAAGTATGTTTACCACACTTTCACAGATTTACAAATCGGGGGAACTTGTAAAAGACAGTGAAGGAGTGATTTCTCTCGCCAACAAAGGCTAAAACTCAAAGAAAAAGCAGAAAAAGGGAGCCTAAAGGTTCCCTTTTTTTATGCACTTCAGCATGCGCGGTATGCCTGTAAAGTCATTTCTTGAGCTTGTGATGACTGTGGTATGAAGTTGTTGGAAAATGGCACACACCTCTTCCATACGCCCCGCATGCAGCTCCATATACACCGAACAGGAGCCTAACGACAACAGATGTTCTGATATTCTTCTGTAGAAGATTAATGCATCTTGTTGCGCTACAAACAACGCTATTTCTGGTTCAAAACGGGCTACGTGTTCCTCTACTAAATGCCGATCATTGAGCGCGATATAGGGAGGATTTGACACGATTAAATCATATTTTTCATCGGGGAAAAACATCAGATAATCTAATAATGACCATTTAATATGATGATACAATCCGAGTAGTTCTTGTGCATTTAAGGCCGCCACTTTCAATGCAGCTGCCGATACATCTAATGCGGTTATTTGGGCATTTGGAAATGCCTCTGCCAGGCTGATTGCCAGACAACCACTACCTGTACCAACATCTAAAATCCTAAGCTGCGCGTCGGGTGGATAATCTTCCAGGATCCATTCCAGCAGTTCTTCAGTTTCAGGACGTGGAATCAATACATCAGGATTTACGTGAAAGCGCTTCCCGCGGAAGTAAGCGGTACCAAGTACGTACTGCAAAGGGGCTCCTTGCTCTAGCGCTGTTGCATGCAGCATTACCGTCCCAGCGAATTGTTCATCCACCGATAGAAGGTACAGGTCGGGATGATTCAGATCTTTGTGATGGTAATGCAGGTAGATTTCGCGAAACATGGCAGCGGCTTCTCCATCGCCGTGCACGGGCGCTACTTTTTTCTGGAAGGCACGGCGGAGGTCCTGGAGTTTCGACATCAGTTGAGTTGCGGATGTTCCGGTGCTTCGCTCAGCCAAGCATAAGGTGCGCCCAGGGCGCGAAGGCTTTTCTTCCAAAGTTGGTCTTCTTGCTTAAAGAGTTCCTGAAGATCCATTTCGGCCAGTACCCAGCTTTTATCTGCAAGTTCAGACTGCAATTGTCCTGGACCCCAGCCACTGTAGCCATTGAAGAACAGCACTTCATGAAGCGGTAAAATTCCTTGATCTACCGCGTGTCTAAGCGCATCAGGATCGCCTGCCCAAAAAAGTTCATTATTGATTGGATATGCGCCTGAAATACCTGCGCAGGTATGAATAAAAAACACCTGATCTTGGCCCACCGGGCCGCCGCACAACAGGCGTTTCTCTTCGGGAAAGCCGTCAACAACATGCCCCACATTGATGGCACAGGGCTGGTTGATGATGAATCCCACCGATCCGGTTTCATCGTGGGAAACCAGAAAAATAATGCTTCTGCTGAAGCCGGGATCGGCGAGGAACGGATCTGCAATGAGAAACAATCCGGCCTTTACGTCTTGTTGCACCTGAGGCTTTTTCATCTGATGGGCCCTATGGAATCAGTTCAAAAATCTGTGCCGAAACAGGAGGCAGTTCAAGGTATTCTGTGATGGGAATGCGCGTGCCATCGATGGGATTAAGCAGATATTGGAAACCTTGGAGGCGTTCTGCGAAACGCGCGGTGCCGATACGTTTGCTCATGGTTTCCTGGTTTAATGCCACCATGAAGGTTTTTCGGGAATTATAGCGG
>JBEDND010000232.1:0-11116 GCA_041170785.1 Bacteroidota bacterium
ATTGAATTTGCTGGATTTGGTGGTGATGTCAACCCATGAAGGCGAAATCCACATTAGCAACGAAATCACGGGTAAAGTGCTGCAACAAAAGCTGGCGCATTACGACAAATCGGGCGAGCAACACTACGACATTGTTTCGGCCTTCATCAAGAGCATGCGCGGCAGTGATCCGAATGCGGCCTTGTACTGGATGGCCCGCATGCTCGATGGTGGCGAAGATGTAAAATTCATCGCTCGGCGCATGATTATTCTGGCCAGTGAAGACATCGGCAACGCCAATCCCAACGCTTTGCTGCTGGCCACTTCATGTTTTCAGGCCGTATCCATGATTGGCATGCCGGAAGCCCGGATCATTCTGAGCCAAACGGCAAGTTATCTGGCATCAAGCCCCAAAAGCAATCGGGCTTATGAAGCCATTGAACAGGCCTTGGAACAGGTAAAAAAGCACGGTGATTTGCCCGTACCTCTGCATCTGCGCAATGCGCCAACCAAACTCATGAAGGCACTCGATTACGGAAAAAACTACCAATACGACCACCATGCAGCACAGGGCTTTGCCGGTCAGGAATTCCTGCCTGAAGCCATCAGCGGAACCCGTATTTATGATCCTGGAAACAACCCCAGGGAAGAAGAACTGCGGCGTTTCCTGAAGACGCGCTGGAAGGATAAATACGGATACTGAGCATTTCCGCTCCTTTCATCGTACCTTTGCCGCATAATTACGCACTTTGAATCATTTTGAGCAGTTGGGTTTAGCACCCGCATTACTGCAAGCTATTGAACAAATGGGCTTCGAAAAGCCCACACCAATCCAGGAAGCTTCTATACCGGTTTTGCTTGATACAGGCCGTGATGTACTTGGGCTGGCCCAGACAGGAACAGGAAAAACAGCGGCCTTTGGCCTCCCCCTGCTTCAATTACTAAACACAGAAAGCAAGCATACCCAAGCATTGGTGGTTTGTCCAACCCGTGAGTTGTGCAACCAGATTTCCCGTGACCTCAGCGCATTCAGCAGTTTCATGCCGGGCATTGAAATCGCAGCGGTGTATGGCGGAAGCAGCATGGACAAACAAATCCAGTCTCTGCGCCGGGGCGCACAAATCATTGTGGCTACACCAGGCCGTTTGATGGATTTGATGAGCCGTCGTGCCGTAAAACTGGAACAGGTTTCCATGGTGGTGCTCGACGAAGCCGACGAAATGCTGAACATGGGTTTTGAAGAAGATGTAGAACACATCCTCTCCTTCACCCCTGCCGGCAAACGCGTATGTCTGTTTTCAGCGACCATGCCACCGGAAATCAGGCGCATCGCTAAGAAATACATGACCGATCCGCTGGAAGTGGCCGTTGGCAAGGAAAATTCAGGCAACGAAAACATCGAGCATGAATATGCAGTTGTCAACTCGCGCGACAAATACGCGGCACTGAAGCGGGTGCTTGATTATACCGGCGATCATTTCTACGGAATTATCTTCTGCACCACCAAAATGGAAACGCAGGACATTTCCGACAAGCTGATTAAAGACGGTTACAATGCCGACTGTTTGCATGGCGACCTCAGCCAACAACAGCGCGAGAAGGTGATGAACCGCTTCCGCCATAAAGCCGTGCGGATCATGCTGGCTACAGATGTGGCTGCACGCGGCATTGATGTGAGCGGATTAACACACGTAATCCATTACCATCTTCCCGACGCAATTGAAAACTATACCCACCGCAGCGGCAGAACTGCCCGTGCAGGAAGAACAGGCATTTCGTTCACCCTGCTGAATGTGCGTGAGGCTTACCGTTTGAAGGAAATCGAGAAGAAAGCGAATATTCGATTCAAACGCATCCAGATTCCGGCAGCGCGCGAAGTGCTGGACCGCAAACTGCTTACCTTCACCCAAACCATCGCCAGTCAGGATGTGGATGAATCCATGTTCAGCCAGGAGCATTTCGACAATATGGAAGTGCTGATGGCCATGGAGAAGCAAGAAATTGTGAAAAAAATCCTTTCCCTGGAGCTGAAGCGTTTTGCCGCCGATTACCTGAATGCACCCGATTTGAATGCCGGTGCCAGTGCCGCTGCCAGTGTGGAACAGGCAGATGGAGCTTCCTCGCGCATCTTTGTGAGCGTTGGCAAGAAAGATGGCTTTGAAACCATGAATTTCAAGGACTGGGTTGCCGATGTGAGCGGAGTAAAGAAGAAAAACCTGCACGTGTATGTAAAAGGTGTGTATTCTTTCGTAGATGCTTCAGCAGCGGATGTTCCGGCATTGTTGGAAACCCTGAACAAGCAGGAAGTTGACGGCCGTATGGTACGCGCTGAAATCACGGCCCGTGCCGCCGACCAAGGCGAGCGTAAGTTCAAAGGCAAGGGTCGTGGTGGCTATGGTCAGGATCGCGACCGCGAAGGCGGATGGAAAAAACAATCTTGGTCGGGTGGGAAGAAATCATCCGGTTCGGGTAATTTTTCCGGCAAACGCGATTTCAACCAAACCGGTTTCAAGAAGAAGAGTTATTGAAGAAGTACCTCTTCAGCCACGTGGATCAGGGTGAAATGGAATGCGTTCCATAATATCGACCTCGAACGAAGCCACCCCAAAATCTTCTGATACCTTTCCGCGCATGCGGTAAACACCTCTTCCCCGGAAGGGGCTACGGCGTACCGAAGGTGGAAAGTGAACCGTATCGAAAAACTGGCCCCGGCAATCTATCCAGGTTCCGAAATACATTTCTTGTCCTTTAAGTGTGCGTGTAGGTTTTACAGCCACCAGGTAACCACATACTTCCATGTACCTGCCCTTTTGTGCCGCTTCAAGCTGCACCGGAGCAGGCTTTAGTCCTTCGGGAAACTGCGCCATCAAAAACGGATCACACAGGGGAAAACCAAGCAGTTCCAGTTGTTCAAAAGCATCTTCCAGAGGCCGGGTTATCAGCGTTGGTAAACTCCAGCTTTTAACCGGCTCACGGAACAGCATCTGAGGCTCGCTGCTGCCGGTAGTTCCGCTCATCAGCCAATGCAGTTCCCACATCAGGGCCTTGCGGTCTTTCCCGGAGAAGCGAAACGCGCCGATGCGCAGCAACAGCTTCATCTGTGCCAGGGTGCAGGGAATGCGCGCGGTAAAATCGGAGAGGCTCGTAAAAGGGCCCTGCTGTGCGCGTTCTTGCAATAGCTGGGCGATGAAGCGTTGCTCCAACCCCTGAACCATAGACAATCCAAGCCAAAGTGTTGTTCCCTGAAGGCGCGCTGCTGCCAGGCTGTGGTTAACACAGGGTGCCTCTACCTGCGCACCGCACATGCGTGCGGCATGCACATAGAATTCTGTTCGGTAGAATCCGCCGTAATTGTTGATCACCGCGGTGTAGAATTCCAGCGGGTAGTAAGCCTTCAGAAATAAACTCTGATAACTTTCCACCGCATAGCTTGCGCTGTGGCCTTTGGCGAAGCTATATCCGGCAAAACTTTCCACCTGTTGCCATACTTCGGCAGCAAGTTCATCGGAATGACCGCGTTCACGACAAGACACAAACCAGCGTTCCCGCACACGCCTGAATTCATCACGGCTGCGGTACTTACCACTCATCCCCCGGCGCAGCACATCGCTTTCATCCAACCCCAGCCCTGCAAAGTGGTGCGCCACCTTGATCACATCTTCCTGATACACCATCACTCCGTAGGTATCGGGCATGATTCCCAGCATAACCGGATGGGCCTTCCTGCGCTCCTGCACATCCACATGGCGCAGAATATAAGTACGCATCATGCCGCTGCTCGACACTCCGGGGCGAATAACACTGCTGGCCGCTACCAGTGTATGGTAATCGTTGCACTTTAGCTTCTGCAACAGCTGCCGCATGGCGGGGCTCTCTACATAAAAACAGCCCATGGTGCGTCCGCTGCTGATCAGCTTGTTGACGCGCGTATCGTTCTTAAACTCCTGGATGCGGTGAATCGCCACATCCACACCTTTGTTTTCTTTGATGATGTGCACAGCATCGCGGATATGCCCCAGCCCACGCTGGCTCAGGATGTCGAACTTATGCAGGCCCAGGTCTTCGGCTTCCAGCATGCTGAACTGTACCGTAGGAAACCCCTTGGGCGGCAAATCGGTGGCGCTGTGGCAATACATGGGCTTTTGGCTGATGAGGATGCCGCCGGCATGAATGCTTCGATAGTTGGGCATTTGGTGGATTCGGTGTGCATAGCGCAGCATCAGTGCCTGAACATCTTGTGCACCGGAAATACGTTCCAGTGGCTTGGGCTGTCCCGGCAATCGCTCCAGCATGCGGTCCGTTTCTTCCTTGGGAAGGCCAAACACCTTGCCCAGTTCACGCAATACCGCATTGGTTTTGAAGGTGCTGTACACCGCAAGCAGGGCGGTATGCTCGGTGCCGTGGCGTTCAAAAATGTAGCGCGTAACGTCATCGCGGTCGCGCCACGAAAAATCCAGGTCAAAATCAGGCGGACTGGTTCGGTAAGGGTTGATGAATCGCTCGAAGTACAAATCAAGTTCAACAGGATCTACATCGGTGATGCGCATGCAATAGGCCACAATGCTGTTGGCTCCACTGCCCCTTCCCACATAAAAAAAGCCACGGCTTTGGGCATAGCGCACAATATCCCAGCTGATGAGGAAATACGCCGTAAACCCCAATGATTCGATTACCTTCAGTTCCTTTTCAAGACGTTCCAGCGCCGGCCCTGATCCTTGCGGATACCTGAACAGAAAACCTTCGCGGGCCAGGGTTTGAAGCAAACGTTGGTCTTCGGCGGCATCGCCGGAAAAAGTTGACTTGTTCTGATTGCGGCCAAACTGCGGACGATAACTGCACTGCGCCAGCAACTCCGAACTGCGCTGCAGCAGTTGCGGATAATCGCGGTACTGCAGCAACAGTTCATCCATACTGCGGAAGGTATCCTCGCTGCTTCCGGTATCTGCCGGTGCAAGACGGCTCAGCAGACAATTTTTATCGATGCACCGCAGCAGTCGATGGGTATTGAAATCCCACTTATCGCGAAAGGTGGCGGTGCATAATGCCGTCAGTTTTTCAGGCTGCCGTCGCCATGCAGAAGCATATAAGCTTCCTAAATCTTTCGGTTTCACCCCAACATATTCAAAGTTGCGCAGCCGATGAGGAAACTGCGGCAACGACGCCTGGGTAAAGGGGTAAATCACCAGGCAATGCACGAACGCAGGCGCCTGAATGGGAAATGGTTTCTTGTACATCAGGTAACGGCTCAGCCAGCGGTTCAACTCCTCGAAGCCTGCTTCATTCTTTGCCAAAACCACAAACAGTTGCCTGGCGCCATTGCGCACATCCACACCGCCGGCCACAGGAATCCCTTTCGCTGCCGCTTCCCGAAAAAAATCCGGAATACCCGATACCGCGTTGATGTCTGTAAGGGCCAGCACCGGCAGCGACAACGCATCTTCAGCAGGTAAGCGCAAGGGCCGACGCTGCTTCCAGGCGCCGGGAATAAGATCGGCCAGGCCTGCAACTGCCTGTTGTTCCGAAAGAGCATACTGCCTGGAAAACCAGGACAACAGTTCCCCAGGCGGTAAAATACCGTAACGCAAACTGAACCAACTGTGGCAATTCAGGTACAATTGTTAAATATTTTATCCAATAACCGTTCATAATTTACACAAAAAAGAATGCGTATCAAGCCGTTTGTAAACATTTAACCTCGTTTCCAGGCAGAAGCAGGTGCTGCACAGCGAAGGCAAAGAACTATCTTCGACCGAAGAAAGCACTATCCTTCGTACCCCTCAAAGGCAACACATGGAAGCATTGCGGAACATAGACCTCAGCAAGGTGCTGGTACTGGATATCGAAACCGTATCGGCGGCCAGGGATTTTGCAGATCTGGATGCAGCATGGCAAGACCTATGGGCCTTAAAGGCTAAGAATATTGCCCGCGATCAAACACCGGAAGAGGCATATGAGCGGGCCGGCATTTACAGCGAATTCGCCAAAGTAGTATGCATCAGCGCCGGTATTTTCCAACCCTGGAACGACCATTACCGATTCCGCATTACTTCCTTTTACGGACATGAAGAGCAGGAAGTACTTCGTCAATTTGCCCACCTGCTGCACAGCAGATTTCACAGTAAAGACTTCATCCTGTGCGCACACAACGGCAAAGAATTCGATTTTCCGTTTCTGGCGCGCCGCATGACCATACAGGGAATCCGGTTGCCGCTGCTGCTGGATATTGGCGGAAAGAAGCCATGGGAAATTCCACACCTGGACACCATGGAACTGTGGAAGTTCGGCGATTTTAAGAACTATACTTCGCTGGCACTATTGGCAAAAGCACTGAATATCCCCACGCCCAAAGACGATATTGACGGCAGTCAGGTGGGCCGCGTTTATTATGAAGAACAAGATTTAGATCGTATTAAGACATACTGCCAAAAAGATGTGCTCACGGTCGCACAGGTGTTGCTGCGCATGAGAGGCGAATCCTGTATTCCCGATTCGGATGTTATTGAAATTGTTTAAGGCGGTCATTTTACATTGTTATGATGAATTACCATTGATTAAAAGCAGGCTTACTTATATTTGCACGTGATGAATTTAGGGGCATTCGGCAGATGGGTGTTGGCGCTCACCTTGATGGCGACATCCATTCCTGTGCTCTATGCTGCTGAGCCTACAGTACAAGCATCTTCAGTTACGTTCCAGAGCCTGACATGCAACAGTGTGCGCATCAATTGGACCCGTGGAAACGGAGCCCGCTGCATTGTATTGGTTAAAGAAGGCTCCGCCGTTGATGCCAGTCCTGCAGACGGCATGTCATACACCTCGTTCAGCGCCTTTGGAACAGGTTCAGAAATAGGAACCGGCAACTTTGCCGTGTACAACTTCCTGGGAAACAACGTAACCATTACCGGCTTGAAATCGAATACCGATTACCACATCGCCGTATTCGAACACGACAATAATCTTCCTGATTTTTTAACCACCAATCCCGCACGCGGGAACATCAGAACACATTTTCTGAATGTTGATTTTTTATATTCCTACCAGGATTCCTGCCAATTCAACAACCTGTTTTCCTTCACGAATAAAACCACTTCCAGCTTTACAGGCCTTACCTATTTCTGGACTTTTGGGGATGGCAACAGCAGCACTGCGAAAGATCCTACCCACAGCTATGCCAATGGAGGAAACTACTTCACCAGCCTGACCGTTACACCTTCTTTAGGCTGTCCGAATGTGTTTGCAAACCCCAAGGCCACCCTGGTCATTCCCAATATGTTTATCCGCATCGGGGTGAATGATACCGTTCAGTGCCTCTATAACAACAGTTTTCAAACCATCAATAATGATTCAACCCGAATCTTCAACAAGCTGAGCTTCGACTACCTCTGGGACTTCGGGGATGGTGAAACAAACACCCTTCCTGCACCTAAAAAGAAATACAACAAAGCCGGCAATTACCGCATCAAGCATTTTGTTGAAACTTATTACTCAAACAACAAAACAGGTTGCATAGACAGTGGTTTTCTGGACGTAGTTGTGCAGCCAGACCCTTCGACAAGCAGCTATGTAAATGATGCAGTTCAGTGCCTGAAATATCAGTCTTTTGAGTTCGACAATTTCACGCCAGACATCATCAGCTATTCCTGGGATTTTGGAGATGCGAATACCAGCACCTTGAAAAATCCCACACACAAATATGCCGGTACAGGCACCTACACCGTCATCCATCGGGCACAAAGCAATCAGGGTTGCGTTGGTTCGGACACCTTTCAGGTTCAGGTTACGCCTTCTTTAAATTCGGCATTTTCCGGCCTGGCTCCGGATTACTGTCTGAATGACCCGCCGGCCACACTTACTCCTGTAGTTCCGGGAGGGTTGTTCTGGGGTAACGGCATCAATGGCAATGAGTTTACGCCTTCTCTGGTTGGTACCTTTCCCATTACATATGTGGTGAGTGACACGGTTTGTTCTGATACTTCCGTGCAGGCCGTTACCGTTAAACCCATTCCCCAGTTTAGTTTGGGCAGCGACATCAATGAATGTGTGAATGGGACCGTAACGCTCAGCACCAGCCAAGCCGGAAATTATGCTTGGAGTACCGGAAGTACTGCATCATCCATCACCGTGTCCCAAAGCGGAAACTATGCGCTGAAAGTAACTGAAAACGGTTGCAGCTGGCAGGACGACATCAACGTATTCATCGGCACTGCCCCCAAAGTGCGTCTGCCTTCTGATACTTCCTTGTGCAAAGGTGGATTTATCTACCTTTCAGCCACCTGGCCCAAGTCAACCTATCGATGGAGCACAGGAAGCAGCGACAGCGTAATTCTGGTTAGCCAATCGGGAACGTATTCCGTGGATGTGACCAATCCCTGCGGAACTGCCTCTGATGCGGTAAATGTGCTGTTGCAGGAAAACATTTGCAACCTCTTCATTCCCACGGCATTCACCCCGAACAGGGATGGATTCAACGAGTTTTTTGAAATCACCGGGAAAGACATCACGCCCATCAGCCTGAAGATCTATAATCGCTGGGGACAGAAGGTCTATGAAAACACAGATTCTGAATTTCGTTGGGATGGAACCTATGGCGGCAAAGTATGCATGCCGGAAACCTATACCTGGCGATTCTCTTACCGCCTGAATTTGGGTGCATTCTCAAGAATCAACACCTTCAGCGGAACGGTCCAGCTGATGTGGTAAACACAGATCATCCTTCACGTTTAAGCAAAAAAAATGCCGTTCCTGCGAACGGCATTTTTTGTGTTTGCATTGATCGAAACTCAGCCCTGGTGGAGCTTCGCGAAATTTTGGAAGAAGTACGGAATGGTTTCAATTCCCTTGTAGTAATTGAACAAGCCGTAATGCTCGTCGGGAGAATGGATGTCGTCGCTGTCCAGACCAAAGCCCATCAACATGGTTTTAATGCCAAGCTCCTGTTCGAACAGCGCAATGATGGGAATACTTCCGCCGCCGCGTGTTGGAATCGGATCTTTTCCGAAGGTTTGACGGATGGCAGCAGCAGCCGCTTTGTAAGGAACTGAATCTGTAGGTGTGAGCACAGGCTCTCCTCCGTGGTGGGGAATCACTTCTACTGTTACACTTGATGGAGCAATGCTCTTGAAGTGGTTTTCAAAAAGTGCTGCAATTTTTTCTGAAGACTGATTTGGAACCAGGCGCATGGAAATTTTCGCCTGGGCTACAGAAGGAAGCACCGTTTTAGAACCTTCTCCGGTATAGCCGCCCCAAATTCCGTTCACATCCAGGGTTGGCCTGGTTCCGGTGCGTTCCAGCGTGGTATAGCCATGTTCACCGTAAACATCTCCAATGTTCAGGTCTTTTTTATACGCTTCTACATCAAAGGGAGCCATATTCAGGGCCGCACGATCTTCAGCGCTCAGCTCGAGCACATCTTCATAAAAACCGGGAATGGTAATGTGGCGATGCTCGTCGTGCAGACTGGCAATCATGCTGCACAACACATTGATAGGATTTGGTACAGCACCACCATAAACACCGCTGTGCAGATCGCGGTTCGGGCCGGTCACCTTTACTTCCAGATAGGCAATGCCCCGCAATCCTACATCCAAGCTTGGAATATCATTGGCAATCATGGAAGTATCGCTGACCAGAATCACATCTGCCTTCAGGCGTTCCTTATTTGCCTTGCAATAGGCGCTGAGGCTGGCAGAACCCACTTCTTCTTCACCCTCAATCATGAACTTGATGTTGCAGCTCAGGTTTCCGGTTTGCTGCATCATTTCAAAAGCCTTTACGTGCATGTACATCTGGCCTTTGTCGTCACAGGCACCACGGGCATAAATGTTGCCATCGCGGATCTGAGGTTCGAACGGAGGCGTAGTCCATAAATCGTCCGGAACGCTTGGCTGCACATCATAATGACCATAAACAAGTACCGTCGGCAAAGCCGGATCTATGATTTTTTCACCATAAACAATCGGATGACCCGGAGTTTCTTCTACCACGGCCATATCGCAACCTGCATCCAGCAGTTTGTTTTTGATAAAATCAGCCGCCCGGCGCACATCACCTGCAAAACGATTGTCTGCACTGATGGACGGGATGCGCAGCAAGTCGAATAATTCGTCAAGGAAGCGCTGTTTGTTGGCTTCCAGATAACTGTTCATATCCATGCCCGCAATTTACATAAGCGCACAGGCATTTTATGTTTCAGAAAGGCTTTAAGGAAACAGAAATTTCCTTGCCTGTTCCATGATTTCATTCATGGGCGTGGTTCGGTGATTGGGCTGTTCCCATTGTTCCAGCCATGTATGCAGTTCCGGAGCGATGGCCACCTGCTTGCGCAGGGAAAGTGCTCTGGATGCGCAGGCAAATTCAACCGCCAGTACCATTTTGGTATTCTCCAGCACCTTCAAGCCCTTAAGCACCGCATTGGCACCCATACTCACGTGGTCTTCCTGTCCGTTGCTGCTCATGATGCTGTCCACCGACGCCGGCGTGCAATACTGCTTGTTCTGGCTGACCATGGAAGCAGCGGAATATTGGGCAATCATGTAGCCTGAATCCAATCCTGGATCTTCGGCAAGGAACGGAGGAAGTCCGCGCTGGCCGCTGATCAGCAGATAGGTGCGTCGTTCGCTGATGGCGGCGAGTTCAGCTGTGGCCATAGCCAGGTAATCGGCGGCCAGTGCCAGGGGTTGCCCATGGAAATTTCCTGCAGAAAGCACCAATCCATCTTCAGGAAACACATTGGGATTGTCTGTCACCGAATTCATTTCACGTAAAAACACTTCCCGCACATGGCTGATGGCATCTATGGAAGCGCCGTGCACCTGGGGGATGCAACGGAATGAATATGGATCCTGAACATACGCTGTTTGCCTGCCCGCCGTTCCTGCCTGCTGCATCAAGTGGTAGATTTCTGCAGCCGCCTGCATCTGGCCCGGATGCGGCCTGATGGCATGCGGTTGGGGCATGAATGGCTCAGAACGCCCTTGAAACGCTTCAATGCTCAGCGCCGCAACGCGTGGAATTTGTTGCAGCAGCTTTTCAACCTCAGCCAATTGAAACAGCCCGAGTGCCTGCATGAACTGCGTGCCGTTGATCAGCGCCAGCGCTTCCTTCGGATGCAGCCTATGCGGTTCCAGGCCTTGTTCCT
>JBEDND010000233.1:0-19232 GCA_041170785.1 Bacteroidota bacterium
AGAAACAAACTGGCTTCATGGCTCCAGGAACCTGATAAAGGAACACCCCTTGGCTTCATCCCTACGATGGGCGCGCTGCATGAAGGACATTTGAGCCTGATATCCGCTGCCAAGAACCAAGGGCGTACTACCCTTGCCTCCATTTTTGTGAATCCAAGACAATTCAACAACCCTGATGACTTGTTACACTACCCTCGTACCATCAGCAGCGACATACAAATGCTTCGCGCTGCCGGTTGCGATGCGGTATTTATTCCAAATCCAGGACAGGTGTACCGCAATGATGTCAAAATCCCCCTGGTAGAACTTGGATCAATTGGCGCCACATTGGAAGGCAGCTACCGCCCCGGTCATTTCCAAGGTGTGATTGATGTGCTGTGGTCTCTGTTCCATGACATCCAACCCGACGATGTTTATTTCGGAGCAAAGGATTTCCAACAATGCATGGTGGTGCAGAAGCTTTTGAACACACATTTCCAGAACATCCGCATGCATATTGTTCCCACCCAACGTGAACCCGACGGCCTGGCCATGAGTTCGCGGAACAAGCGGCTCAGCCCGGAGGCAAGAGCGAAGGCTCCCGCCATTATTAAGGCCCTGCAGCGTATCTGTGCTGAAAAACAAGAACAACCACTGCAAGAGCTGATTTCCACTGCCCGCGACTACCTGCTGCAAAACGACATCCAAACCGAATACCTGGAATTGGCCAACCCCGAAACACTGGAATCCTTGAATGACTGGTCTGCAGGACCGCAAGTGCTGCTTTATGCAGGCTATCTGGAAGGCGTTCGGCTCATCGACAATCTGCAGTGCTGATTCAGTCCCACTGCGCGCTGTCCATCCAAATGGTTACCGGACCGTCATTCAGCAGCTCCACATCCATCATGGCACCAAAAACACCCGTTTGTACGTCTGTTTCAGGAGCCAGAATCCGACAACATTCCACGAAGTAATCAAAGAGCGGCCGGGCGTATTCAGGACGGGCCGCATCCACAAACGATGGCCTGTTGCCCTTTTTCGTATCTGCGAACAAGGTGAATTGACTTACCAGCAACAAGCTGCCGCCCACTTGTGCGAGGTTGAGGTTCATTTTCCCGGCCTCATCAGCAAAGAGCCGTAATCCCAGTAGTTTCTCGGCAAGTTTGCGGGCTTGTTCGGGCATATCGCCTGCGCTTATTCCCACCAATACCAAATAACCTATCCCGATGGAAGCAACCTGAGCACCGTGCACCTTTACGGAAGCATGGCCCACACGCTGAAGAAGAATCCTCATGGCTTGGTTTTGCCCGGCTGATCAATCAGGCCTGGCGGATGCTGATGTAGAATGATTCCATGATCAGGTTAGCCAACAATTTACGACAGGCAACCTCGGCAGATTCATGGGCCGCTGCTTCACTGTCGGCTTCAATCTCCATCTGGATGTGTTTTCCGATGCGCACATCTCCGATGTTGTTCAGCCCGATGGAGGGCATGCTGTGGCTCACGGCTTTACCCTGAGGATCCAACAATCCTTTCAGTGGCATGATGTTGATGTCCGCAATGAACTTCATGGGGCAAAGGTACACTTATCTCAGGAAAAGGTAAGGTTGACAACTCTGCGCGTTGCCGGCACTTGAAGTATCTTGCAGGCAAATGCGGATTGTAGTATTCAGTGGAGCAGGAATCAGTGCCGAAAGTGGCATCAGCACCTTCCGCGATGCCGGAGGATTATGGGAGGGACACCGCATTGAAGATGTGGCCAGTCCTGAAGGCTGGCGCCGCAACCCGGAACTGGTGCTTGATTTTTACAATCAGCGGCGACTCAACCTGCTTCAATCACAGCCCAACGCAGCACATTTGGCTATTGCTGCACTGGAACAGCAACACGAAGTGCTGGTGATTACCCAGAATGTAGATGATTTGCACGAGCGTGCCGGTTCCACCCGTGTTACGCATCTGCACGGAGAACTGATGTATGCCAGAAGTTCTGGAGAAACCGGCTATCGGCAACGGCTGGATGAGGGATTACTGCTGCCTGATATGCGCTGCCCCGACGGGCATCCGCTGCGGCCCGATATCGTTTGGTTCGGCGAAGCAGTTCCGATGATGGATGAAGCCATTTACCTCACCTCCCGCGCCGATGCCATGCTGATTGTGGGCACCTCACTTCAGGTTTATCCTGCGGCTGATCTGCTCAACTACACACCACACGAATGCGGCATCTGGCTTGTGGATCCAAACAGGCATCAGGAAAAAACAGCCAATGGAATCCGCTGTATTGCAGCAGCAGCAACCATCGGAGTTCCTTTAGCCATTGCTGAAATCAACGAACAACGCAAATCAGGAGGGCCAATACGATGAATACGCCCATCCGGCTATCTGAGCTTACCGGCATGATTGCCGACAGCATCAACAACAACTTTTACGGAAGGTCTTTTTGGGTGCAGGCAGAAATCACCGACTTGCGCAACTATCCGGACCGACAATACTGCTTTTTTAAGTTGGTAGAACAGGAAGGGGGAAACATCCTGGCTTCTGCCGACGCCGTCATCTGGAGAAATGAATACCCTATTATCCGGGGATTTGAACTAAGTACCGGCATTGCTTTCCGCGGAAACCTACAGCTGTTGTTGCAAGTTCAGGTTACCTACAATGCGCGTTTTGGCATGCGATTGCAAGTTCAGCGCCTGGACAGCACATATACCATCGGAAGGATGGAACAGGAAAAACAAGAAGTGCTGAATCGCCTGTTGCTTGCGTATCCAGAACACTTTTTCCAGGTTGAAGGCCAATACTTCAGCAGCAACCGCAAACATCCTGTGCCACCAGTGATTCAGCGTATAGCGTTGATCACCGCGCCCGACAGCGACGGACAAAGAGATTTCACTCATGAATTGCTGGGAAACGGCTACGGATTTGGATTTTCCATCCAGGTATTCCCTTCGCTGGTGCAAGGTGAAGGCGCCGCAAGACAGTTGTCGGCAGCCCTGGAACAGGTTGGCGCACAAGCCGAGGCATTTGATGTGGTTGTGCTTGTGCGCGGAGGCGGTTCCAATACCGACCTGAGCGCTTTCGATGCCTATGAAACCGTATTGGCTACGGGCTTATGTCCTATTCCTGTTTTTACGGGAATCGGCCACGAACGCAACGTAAGCCTCGCCGACCTGATGGCAGCGCAGAGCCACAAAACACCCACCAAAGTAGCGGCCGCCATTTTAGCGCATAACCTGCATTACATCAGCGGTGTGTTGCAGGATTACAAAAACATACAGCGTGTAGCTTCCCGCAAGCTGGAACGCTTGCGCCAGGAAACTCTTTCCAAATGGACCGGCGTACTGCAGCAGGCCCAATGGAAATTGAATCGACAGAAACAATGGGTTGACCACACTTTGCGTCTGATCCGGCAAATGGATCCTTCCCGTTTACTGCAGCAAGGATATGCGCTGGTTTACCATAAAGGGAAACGGGTTGATCATGTTTCCACATTGGAACTTGAAAACGAAATCACTTTGTTCCTAAAAGGAGGTCGGATCAACGCAAATATCACTGAAATCAAAAGCGATGGAACTGAATAAAAACATGACTTACGCAGAAGCAGCGGCCAGATTGCAGGCACTTTTGGAAGAGATGGAACACGGTGACCCAGATATGGACCGCATGACCGCCATGCTGGAAGAATCGTCTGCGCTGGCTGCCTTTTGTCTGGAGCGTATTTCTTCGATGGAACAAATCCTCGAAGCAGAAAAAAAGAAATTGCCTGAATGAACCCATGTCCGCCCCTACTCCAGCCGGGTGACCTGATAGGCATTTGCGCACCGGCGCGTTTTGTAGCACGGGAAGACCTGGAAGTGGCGCTCCGCATGTTGGAAAACCGAGGCTATCGCTGGAAAATTGCTCCGCATTGTACGGATGCCTTTCATCAATGGGGCGGCAACGACTTACAGCGTGCCCATGATGTGAACGCCTTTCTTTACAATCCTGAAATCAAGGCCATCTGGTTTGCCCGTGGGGGCTACGGTTCCATGCGCATTCTGGAACAAGTGGATTGGGCTCAGTTGCGGCGGAACCCCAAGTGGCTGATTGGATTCAGCGACCTTACCGCCCTACTTGCTGCATCAGGTGCAGAAGCAAATGTTGCTGCACTGCATGCGCCAATGCCTTACAGCCTCAGGGAAAACGATATCAACGCACTGTATTCATTCGAACACATGATGCATGCGCTGGAAGAGGGGAACGTAAACATCATACCTGAAGGGCCGAGCTACAACAACAAGTCATGTTCCGGTAGACTCGTTGGTGGAAACTTATCCCTATTGTACGCTTTAAATGGAACGCCATACTTCCCTGTTGAAGCGGGCGATATACTGTTTATTGAAGATTTAGACGAATACTATTACCACCTAGACCGCATGATGCTTTCCCTGGCACAGAGCGGCATATTCCGGCACATCCGTGCCCTGTTGGTAGGCGGCATGACGGACATGAAAGACCACAGCATCCCATTTGGTTATGATGCGGAAGCCATCATCCTCCAACACACACAACACTTGAATATTCCCGTTATTTTCGGCATTCCTTCCGGCCACCTTCCAAAAAACCAAAGCCTGATTATGGGTCAGGTCTGCCATTGGGACGGGCGGCAACTGCAACAGCAATGCTGAATTCCTTCCCACAGTTCATGAAACCTTAACTTATATTCGCAGGGCTGTGATTTCACGGGATACTTACATTCAAATCACTAAATTCAGTATCGTTGGATTTATTTGCTTCGGTATAGACCTGGGTATTTATTACCTGTGTTCGCAATTTTGGCCAACATGGCTTTCCAAGGCGTTTGGATTCGGCACAGGAATTTTTGCCAGTTACAACCTCAACAAATGGTGGACCTGGGGAGAACGCACAGGTTCCAGGACCATCTTTGCCCGATACTTCAGCCTTTATGGCATCAGCGGCCTGCTAAATATCCTCAGCAATGAACTGTTCCTGAGCCTGCTTCCCAACAAGGAAATTGTGGTGAGTTTTAGGGACCAGCATGGATTGATTACCGAGTTCCTTGCCTTTAAAGCAGATAAAATTTTTGCCGTGATTCTGGCCACCGGTGTGAGTATGGTGATTAATTTCCTGGGTCAGAAAAAATGGGTGTTTCCCCAGCGATAAAGCACAGCGCGTTTGCACGTCCAGTCATTATTCTTTTAGGTGCCAATTTGCATGCACCTGAATTACAGATTAACAGAGCCATTGCATTGCTAAAATCAACATGTGGTGTTGTCGTTCGATGTTCATCGATGTACCGCAGCAGCCCATGGGGTTACACCGAACAAGACTATTTCCTGAATCAGGCAGTTTTGCTGCGTACCCCTTTACCCCCTTTGGCACTGCTGAAACGTTTGCAAGGCGTTGAACAACGAATGGGCAGAATCAAAAACATACCCATGGGCCCCAGGGTTATTGACCTGGACATCCTTGCGTATGGCGGCAAACGCGTACAACACGCACTGCTTGAAATCCCCCACCGGCATCTTCCCGAGCGTCGCTTTGCACTTTTGCCTTTTGCAGAAATCTGGAGGAACTGGAAGCATCCCGAATTGCACTCAAATGTGGAAGCGCTGCTGAAAAAATGTACAGACAGCGGTGAAGTTACCCTATGGCGGAATTTATAAACCCACCCTGGTTTCCTTCCATCACCTGGTTCAGGCGCTACCTGCAAAATCAGGATGTGGCACTTTCACCCTTGTTGAATCATGAATTTGCGGTGCAAAAAACCGTCATCCGCGGACCCAATGGACTGCAAGAACTGAGCATTCCCCTTCAAAAAGGTCCCAGACACGACATGCGCGAACTCAAGCCACTCAACAGTTACAAATGGGCCAAAGAATGCCGGCAAGCCATCAAAACTGCTTATGGAAACGCTGCCTTTTTTGAATATTACGACTACCTGCTGGAACCACTGTTTTTCCGAAGCTATGCCGATCTGTACACGTGCAATCTAGAAGCATTGAAGCTGATTTGCTCCTGGCTGAAACTGCCCGAACCACTCAGCGCAGCAGGGATGCCTGAGCGTTTGCCTTCACCTGAAACTGTTGTAAACATTGAAGACTATGGGCAATACTTCACGGAGCGTTATCCGTTTACCCCGGAGGTAGGTGTTTTGGACGTGCTTTTTCATTGCGGACCGCTTGGAGGCTTGCTCCTGTCCGGCAAGGAATTATAAGGCTTCAGCCTTCCACATAAACACCCATGCCACCGAATTTCTCTACGCGGGTGTTCACCAATACTTCCGGAGTCATGGCCTTAAGCGCCTTCAGTTGGCTGAGGATTTCTTCCTTCACCGCCTGATAAGCGGCTTCCGGATTGTTATGTGCTCCGCCCAATGGCTCGCGAATGATTCCGTCAATCAGCTTATTGCCAAGCATATCTTCTGCAGAAAGTTTCAATGCTTCGGCAGCTTTCTCTTTGAATTCCCAGCTTCTCCACAAGATGGAGGAACAGCTTTCCGGAGAAATCACCGAATACCAAGTGTATTCCATCATGAGCACTTTATCACCCACGCCGATACCCAATGCACCGCCGGACGCACCTTCACCAATAACGATACAAATCACGGGAACCTTCAGCACAGCCATTTCCAGCAAATTTCTTGCGATGGCTTCACCCTGTCCGCGTTCTTCTGCCTCAAGACCTGGAGAAGCACCCGGTGTATCAATAAACGTAATGATGGGACGATTGAACTTCTCTGCGAGTTTCATCAAACGCAGTGCCTTACGGTAACCTTCAGGATTAGGCATCCCGAAGTTCCGGTATTGCCTTTGCTTGGTATTTCTGCCCTTCTGATGACCAATGATCATCACCGATTCGCCTTCAATGGAAGCAAAACCACCAACAATGGCTTTATCGTCTTTTACATTCCGGTCGCCGTGCAATTCGATGAAATCAGCAGCAATATGCTCGATGTAATCAAGGGTGTAAGGACGCTCAGGGTGGCGACTGATTTGCACCTTTTGCCAGCCATTGAGGTTTGCATAAATTTCCTTTTTCGTTGACTCGATTTTCCCTTCGAGCTGGGCAATGAGTTCACCCATATCCACCTTGCCCTTTTCGTGGGTTTCACGGGCTTTATCTAACTGCTCCTGCAATTCTTGCAAGGGTTTTTCGAAGTCGAAATATGTTCCGGCCATAAATTCGGGTGTGCAAAGTAAGGGTATTTTCAATAATAGCCGTGTTTGCAGCCTATGAGGTTAATTTGCAGCATGAACCTGACAGAACGCGTGAATGAAGACCTGAAAACGGCCATGAAGGCCCGAGACGAAGTGAAAATCCGCTCCCTGCGCAGCATCAAAAGTGCTTTTTTGTTGTTGCAAACGGCAGAAGGCCAGGCGCCGGTAACAGACGAAGCATGCCTTAAGGCCTTGCAAAAACTGGCCAAGCAGCGCCGTGATTCTCTGGAACAGTTCCGCAATGCCGGTCGTGAAGATTTGGCTTCCAAAGAGCAAGAAGAACTGGAAGTACTGGAAAGCTACCTTCCTGCGCAGATGGACGAAGCTGCATTGCGCAGCCAAATCGCCGCATTGATTGCCCAGGAAGGTGCTCAGGGTGCCAAAGACCTTGGCAAAGTGATGCCTTTGGCTATGAAGGCTTTTGGTTCGGTGGCAGACGGCAAACTGATTTCCGCACTTGTGAAGGAATTGCTGGGCTGAGTTCCGGTTTATTCTACCATCAAACGACGGCTGTACACACCGGTCGCTGTGCTGATTTGCAACACATACACACCTGGCTTCAGCCCCTGAAGGGACAATTCCCCGCGACCGCCGGAAACGGTTTCCTGGTTCCATAGCTTTCCGCTGATGTCATAGAGCGAAGTTGTGAACCACCCTTGGCTGCCTTCCACAAAAACCACCCGGTTGGCCGGGTTTGGGTAGCAGCGGAAACCTACAGCTTCAAAATCTTCCACACCCGCGCTGTTGGACGGCTTCCAATAGAAGGGGTGGACCACGCGCTTGCTCGTAAACACCTTGTAGGCACCAGCCGCAAGTGAAATAGCACCATTTTTATTGCTTACTTCTATACTGTCGCCGCTGAGGTAGTCGTACCAGCGTCCCGCAAACGGGAAGTTTGGATCAGCACTGCCTGCTGCCATGCCGAAATTGCTTACAACCACCACGTTTTGGTCGGGGTGCCACAGATTCAGTCGCTTGTATTGTCCGGCAGCATTGAGGTCGTAGTCTGCAGGATATGCCACGGCATCAAAGGTTTTCAGGTAATTCATTGCAGCCATCACATAGTACAGTTTGCGGCGGTTGGTATCGTTCCAGTAATCCCAACGCACGGGTTTCACATCCAAACGGCAGTTGGGACTTTCCGTTCCGTTGCTGCAATGGTTGATGGAATAATCATAACCCAGCTCGCCGAACTGCCATATCATCTTCGGACCGGGTACGGGCAAAAACAGGCAGGAAGCCATCGCCACCCTGTTCAGGCCAACCGGCAGATTCTGGATGAGGTAGGAACCAGAAGCGTTACCGAACTTTTTGTTTTTGTACATGAGTCGTTCCTCGTCGTGGCTTTCCATATAACCCACGATGCCATTTTGGTTGAACCCACGGTGTTCACGGCTGATGGACCATCCAAAATCAGAACTTCCCAGGAAGCCCATGGTAGCTTCGCTGAACGGTGCGTTTCCATTTCCCCAGGTCATAAACCCATAGTCGTTCAATTCCTTCTCTTCGCTGTTGTCGGCGAAGTGTTCCAAGATGAGGTGAATATTGGCATCAACGGCGCGAATCTGATCGGCCATGCGCTTCAGCAAGGCAATACGCGAAGCATCATAACGGCCCCAGGCTGCAACATCACTTCCAGAATTCACCTGAGTAAATCCTTTGGATAAGTCGAAGCGGAATCCATCCACCTTAAACTCCTGAACCCAATACTTCAGAATACGATCCATCCAATATTGGGTCGCGCGGCTTTCGTGGTTCATGTCATACCCCACGTTGAATGGATGACGGGCATCGGGATTTACCCAAGGATTGTTGCTTGCAGGTTTAAAGGCAGCGCTGTTCCAGTACAGCTGACACAAAGGACTTTGGCTAAAGGCATGATTAAACACCACATCCAGGATGATGGCAATTCCTTCCTTGTGGGCTGCATCAATCAAAGCTTTTAAATCTTCCGGCTTGCCGTAATATTTATCTACAGCCATGTGGAAGGAAGGATTATAGCCCCAGCTGATGTTTCCTTCAAATTCATTTACCGGCATCAGCTTGATGGCATTAATACCGAGGCGTTTCAGGTAAGCCAGGCTGTCCTGGACAACCTTGAAGCTATGCGCTGCAGCGAAATCGCGCAGCAGCAATTCATAGATGACAAGCTTTTCCTTTGGGGGCCGCTGAAAATTTTGTGTTGTCCAGTTATATGCGGTTTTCCCGGGGGTCATCACACCCACAGCATTGGTGGTTTTACCCTTGGGATAAGGTTTCAGATTGGGATAGGTTTGAGCAGTGATGAAGGCATCATCGTATTCGTTCAACACCAATTCACTGAACGGATCGGCTACGCGAATCTTGCCATCTACCCAATATTGAAAGCCCACTTCCTTTCCAGGTGTGAGGTTTGGAACATCTACCCACCACAAGGACTGTGAAGGGCTGTAATTCATAAAATACGCCGTATCGGGCTCCCAGTTGCTGAAATCACCAATGGCGTAAATGTAGCTTTTATTGGGTGCGAACAGCACCAAACGCACTTTGTCGTTTGCCACATAGTTCACGCCCTGATGGTAAGACGCATCGAGGACGCCATTTCTCACGGCTGGATTCACCACAAAATACTGTGTATCTGAAGCATTGAGGGTTCCATCTGTAGCATGAAAAATCAGGGTATGTT
This sequence comes from Bacteroidota bacterium, assembly GCA_041170785.1. GTDB lineage: Bacteria > Bacteroidota > Bacteroidia > NS11-12g > UBA955 > REEB481. The sequence continues at coordinate 9,859 of JBEDND010000233.1, forward strand.
TTCCGGCACCTAAGGCATGTACCAGATATTGCAGGCTGTCGGCATTGCTCTTGCTGTGTACTACATTGCCATCCAATGATATGTGGATGTTGCAACTTTTTGAGGCCCAGGCTTCCACGAGGAAACTGCTTCCGGAATTGCGCAATGTCAGCTTCGCTTCCGGATTCACAATACGGGCAAACAATCCGGTACTGAATACCGGAGTATAAATATCTTTCCCTTCCGCGGTGCGACCAACGGTATTTCCGCTTTGGTCGCGAAACACAAAGGCCATGCTCAGAATTTGCTCTCCTGCCTGAAAGGTTCCGGCCTGCGCATAAAAATTCTTCATGTGATAGCGTATGCGGTGCTTGTTGTTGCCCAGGTTTTGCATCTGCACACGCGCATCAGCGGTTCCCCAGTTTCCCACGACATATCGCCAGTCTGCATTGCTGGTACTGCGCGTGGTAATTACACCTGCATGGGCATAAACCTGCGAAACGCCAACAAGAGCTGCATTCCCTTGAGTAGCGTCATAAATAATGGTTACCGTATCCTGCTCCTTAGGAAATACAGGAGTGACACTAAGTATCTGTGCCTTTGCTGTTAAACCGGCGAGGATGGAAACGAAGAATAGCGCTTTTTTGAACATGAATTTGGATAAAAGTGAAAATACACAAAACACCCCAGGTTTTTCAGGCCCGGGGTGCAATGTCTGATATTAAATTTTTTTATTCAACAACTACCTTCACGCTGGCGGTACGGCCTGCCTGATCGGTGATGTTTACCAGGTAAAGTCCTGAGCTCAGGGTTTGCTTCATGTTGAAGCTACGGGCATTGATTGCACTGAAGCTGCGAATGTTACGGCCTGCGAGGTCCAGTACTTGAATCGCTGCGATATTACCTTCGTTCAGGGCAACCTCAAACTGACCTTTGCCAGGGTTCGGGAATACACGGAAGCTGCCTGCGGGCAATTCAGCAACGCTGAAGGTACTGGTTGCGCAACGGTTCCACATAAACATTGGCAGCGTATAAGCAGCAGTTTTTCCGCGCAAATCGAGGGTGCGGTTAAATCCGCCCAACCCGTTGGGAACACCACAGCCTGTAGCTTCAAAGTTCCAGTTTTCACCGCGGCTGTCATCAGCATTGCCTTTACCGTTGTAGTATTTGAACTGGTAATTTCCGACATAAATCTTCACGGTTTTGCTGTACACCTTGGAAGTACCCACACGATCCAGTTTAACGGTGTCCTTATTCCAGTTTCCGATTGGGTTTTCCAGAAACGCCATGAAGTTACCTGCAACGTAAACGCCTTCGCTGTTTACGATGGTGTCGCTCATATCCACGTTGAAGGTAAGGTCAATCAGGGCGCCAAGTTTAGCCATGCTGTACACGGTATCACCGGTCACTGCGCCGTTGCTGCTCATGGTGAAGGTGCGGTTCGGGCCCTGGATGATCCAGCTTCCTTTGTCGGTAGCACCCCATTCCCAAGAGCCTTCCTTCACATTGTAAATGGCGGTGAATACACCATCGCCGGCAGTTTTGTCACCGTTGGTGCCGTTATCATAAGCAGTGAAATCACTCCAGCCACTCATAGAGCCTTTGAAGGCAACACTGGTCAGTTTGTGTGTGGCCACCGAAGCATTGCTGTCCACAACCATAAACGTAACATCGCGCTTGTATTGGGTAGCAGGGCAAGGACCACAGCTGTTGAAACAAACCAAGCTGATAACGGTGTCATTGGAACCAGTTTTGATTTCGCGGTTGCCGCCACCGTTGGTGCAGGCTGCTGGAGGACCTTCCCATCCGCCGGAACCGTCGAAGTTCACAAACTTGTACTGGTAGGTGCTGTTTGCCTTGAGGGTAACCTGCAGGGAATAAACGGTTCCAGAACCACCATTGGACGCCTGAGCAGCCGCATCACCTGGAGTCCAGTTGTTGGCCATACCGGCATCTTGCTGATAATCCCCGGCCACGCGAAGACCCTGAGAAGCAACGGTTTCGTTTTTCATGTCAACCTGAAAGGTGACTTTAACGGTCTGGGCGAAGGCCGAAGCGGCAAACATCAGACCCAGTGCACTCATGTAAATTTTTTTCATGATGATATTTCTTGGATTCAGGGACGAATATAAATATTAAGTGTCAAACGTACACTTACTCCAAAAATGAAGATTTTATCCACAGGTGAAGCCGGCTTCAACAAATTGTCAACTTACGGGCCAGGCGCTTATTTCTTTTTACCTGATTGCTTCTTGGCCTGAAGCTCACGTTGCTGCTTCATCATATCTTCCATTCTCTTTTGGAAGCCTGATTTCGAAGCTGCAGGTTTCTTGCGATTGGCTTCCATCTGGGAATGAAGTTTCTTCTCGTCCACCATGGATTTAAACAACCATTGCTGACCCATTCCCACCATATTGCTCACGAAATAATAGTAGTTCAAACCCGCCGCGTAGCTGTTCAGCACGCCCATGAAGATGACAGGCATCACATAACCCAGCCATTTCATTTGTCCTGTAACACCGGTCAGCTGGTTGTTGATATAGGTTGTAGCGAGGGTGGATAAGGTCATCAGCAGGGTAAACAAACTGATATGGCTTCCGTAACCGGGAAGGTGAAAACCTCCGGGGAAATTGTAGATGCTGTCAAACTGGGAGAGGTCATGTGCCCAAAGGAATGCCTTCTGCCTCAACTCAAAGCTCGATGGGAAAAACTGGAACAAGGCAATCAGCACAGGCATTTGCAGCAGCAGCGGAAAACAACCACTCATGGGGCTCACACCGGCCTTCCGGTATAAGGCCATACTTTCCACCTGACTTTTTTGAAGATCTCCGTTGTATTTCTCCTTGATGGCATCAAGCTCTGGCTTGAGCAGGCGCATCTTGGCTGTTGACTTATAGCTTTTAAATACCAGGGGAAGCAATAAAATCCGGATGATGAATGTGAGTAAAAGGATGATGATTCCATAGTTGCCGATGTAATCATCAAGGAAGTTAAATACCGGAATTACGATATATCGGTTGACCCATCGGAAAATGCCCCAGCCCAGTGGGATGATGCGGTGAAGTTCCAAATCATCGGCCGTGCCCACATTCACTTTGTTCAGTGTTTGGAAGTGGTTTGGACCAAAGAAGAAATTCATGGCAAATTTCTTGTTGGCCGCCAAATCATAAGGCAAATACAATTCTGCACGCATGGTTTTCACCAGTTGGTCATTGTTTCCTTTGATTTCTTGTGTGGAAAGACGCGCATCCTTGTCAAAATGGTCCTTGGCAATGAGCGTGCTGTTGAAGAACTGCTGTTTGAAGGATACCCATTGCAAACGGGCCTTCAACTCTTTTTCTTCATAGCTCATTTCGCTGATGTATTCCGGACTTTCCTCGGGCAAACGGTAGTAAATCGTACTGGTTTCACGTTCGCGTTGGATGTCGCGTTCCTGCTTGGGCAAGGTGCTTTCCCAAACCAATTTCAAATCGGGACGGTTTTTCAAAACCACCACGTGCATGCTGTCTAGTTCCAGTGAGTAATCCACCAAATAATCACCTTTGGACAGGCGGTAATGTTGAAGCACACTGCTGCCATTTCCGTCACTCAGACGAAAGCTGATGGCTTCTTTACTTTGGGTAACAATTTCCCAAAAGCATTTATCCGTGCGCAGGCTGCCGTTGTTGGTAAAGAATTCATAATAAAAGCTGCTGTGGTTCTGATCAAACAGCATCAGGGCAGAACTGTCGCTGCGGCGAAATTCCTTGAGCCTCACTGAACTGATCCTTCCACCTTTATTGCTGAGCGTTACGGCAAGTTTGTCGTTTTCAATCACAACGCTCTGTTCCTTGCCTTCGAGGGCAGAAGCAAAGCCACCCAATTCGCGGCGCAGCGCTGCAGTATCAGGAGCGGCAGCAACCGGAGTTTGCGTATTTGCTTTTTTCAGGGTATCGGCCTGAGCGGCTGCGGCTTTTGCTTTGGCAGATTCTACACGCTCTATGGAATCCTTGCGGCGTTGTTGGGAAGCCAATTCGGCTTCACTGGGACGGGTAAACCAGTAATAACCAATCAGGATGAGGAAGATGAGGCCGAAGCCTACCAGTGAATTACGGTCCATGACTTGGTTGCAAAGCTAAATCTGAACAACCACGCGCACAAACAGCGAAATTCGTTTCGTTTGGCATCTTGTACACCGCCTAGCGACGGTATTTGGAACGGCGATAGGAAGAATTGCGCCGGTTCGCGCTTTTTCTGTAGGAAGAGGGGGGCGGAGCAGGCATTTCAAAGAGTTCTTCGTTGACCACCATAAATTCATCATGCAGCTCACCACTGTCCAAATTCAGAATTTTTTGCGGATCAAAAGGAATGCCCATAAAGCGGGTCTCAAAGTGTAGGTGTGATCCTGTGGAATGGCCGCTATTTCCGCCCAGTCCAACCACCTGACCCGCATAAATCATGGTTCCGGACCGGACCAAACGCCGCGATAAATGAGCATACAAGGTTTCCAAACCATTGTGGTGCCGCACCACAACCACATGACCATAGCCACTGTGGTAGCCACTCACACGCACAATACCATCGAACATATTGCGCACGGTATCACCTGTTTCCAGATCAAAATCCAAGCCTTTATGTTGCCTGCCCCAGCGGTAACCAAATTTAGAAGTTAAAGCTACAGCTTCGAGTGGAAGTGCAAAACCACAATCCATGTGCAAGATGTGCACGTCAAGGCTGTCTGGTAAAGAAGCTACATCGAGCTTATACGGGTTGATGCTTAGCGTATCCCAATAAGCATACATGTCCCAAAACGGAAAGCCCGGATGCGGATAGACCGGCGGATCCGGTTGCACCTGAAGCAACATCCTGTCTGCTTCACCTGGAACATTGAAACTACCGGCGGCCACCAGAGCATGTTGCGCCAGTAATAAAAAAGCAAACGCCGACAATATGTTATAAATGAGCGAGTGCTTCAATGGATTGTTTTTGGTCTTCATGCAGCTGCTCTTTAAGTGCATCTAAACTATCGAACTTCCTCTCTTTTCTTAAAAATGCCCGAAATTCAAAAGAGGCCGCAATTTCGTATAAATCGCCCGAAAAGTCAAAGAGGTGGGCTTCTATACTGAAGCCTTTCCCGGGAACTGCCGGGTTCATACCAATATTGGCCATGCCTTTGTAACGAACCTCATTGACAAGCACTGTAACCGCATAAACCCCGTGCGCCGGGATGAGTTTATACGGTTCATCGGGTTGCAGGTTTGCGGTTGGATAGCCAATGGTTCTGCCCAGTTTCATGCCATGAACAATATGACCATGTACGCTGTATGGCCTGCCCAGCAGGCGATTGGCTTCACCGATATTTCCTTCGCCAAGGGCCTTGCGCACCTTCGTGCTGCTCACCGTCACTTCATCTACCAGCTGCGCAGGGATTTCTTCCACTTCAAAACCCAATTCGTGCGCAAATCCCTGCAATGCCCGGAAATCACCTTCCCGATTGCGCCCAAAGCGGTGGTCATGACCCACCACCAATGTGTGCACGCCAATGGCATCATGCAATACTTCCCGGGCGAATGCTTCCGGACTCATTTGACTAAAGTGTTCTGTGAAGGGCAAAACAATGAGGTTATCGATGCCTGCAGCTTCCAGTAGTGCTGCCTTTTCCTGAAGTGTGCTTAATAATTTTAGCCGATCATCATGGGGAAACAGCACCAGTCTGGGATGCGGGAAAAAGGTAAGCACCACGCTTTCGGCATTGCGCGATGCGGCCAATGAACGCACCCGTTCCAGGATGATGCGGTGACCGGCATGCACCCCGTCGAACGTACCTTGAGTGAGTATCGGCTGGTTTAAGGCCGGCAGTTCTTGCAAAGAATGAAAAATACGCATTCGCAGCTGCAAATTTCGCTTTTCGGGCCGGCATTTCGTCAGTTTCCACCTTCAAAGCACGCAAAGCGGTGCCACAGGCTAGGGCTTGTTTTGTACTTTTGCCTGATGCGCAGCCTGATCTTGCTTCCGTTATTGGCCAAGGGCTATGGGAGCTTTGCCCAGTTGGGCGGAAGCGGCACTTATGCATTCCTGAACACTCCACCCTCGGCCCGAGTATTGGCAATGGGCGGAATGGTGAATGCGATTATTGACCGTGATCCTTCACTGATTCATCAGAACCCTGCCCTCTTTAATCCGCAAATGGATCGACGGGTGGTGTTGAACTATATCGACTACGTAGGAAACATCAAAGCCGGCTATGGTGGCTATGTTCACCGTTTAAAAAATGGACGCAGATACCTGGGCGCAGGATTTTACTATGCCGACTATGGAACCATGGACGGTTATGATGCGGGAGGAAATGCCACAGGAACCTTCAAAGCTGCCGAAAACTGCGTTGCATTCAGCTACGGAGGCGCACTCGGTTCAAAACTACAATTTGGGGCCACCGCAAAATTTGCGTATTCCATCATGGGCCCCTATATAGGCAACGGACCTGCGTTGGATGCGGGTTTGATATACCGCAACGAACGCGACGATTATCAAGTTGCCTTCGTGGTGCGCAACCTTGGATTTCAGCTGGTTCGTTACGGCAACGACAAACCTGAACCGCTTGCATCCGACGTGCAAATCGGATTCAGCAAAAAACTCGAACACATGCCGCTGCGCTTCCACCTGGTAGCGCACAACCTGCATCGGCCAGACATGACCTACCGTCAATTTCTTCCGAACAGAAGCCTGCTCAACCTGAATGGTGATGCGGACGATGCTCAAGGCAATACCCTTGGCGACAAGGTGTTGAGACATCTGGTGCTGGGTGGCGAATTTCTGCTTAGCAAAAACTGGGGCGTGATGTTTGGGTACCACCATCTGCGCAGGCGCGAAATGCAGAACGATGCGCGACGGGGCATGGCCGGTTTCAGTTGGGGCATGACGTTTAAAGTGGAACGTTTTCAGCTCACCTACGGCAGTGGTACCATGTTTCCCGGATACAATATGAATCACTTCACCTTCAGCTTCAAACCTGGAGATTTCAAGAAAAAAACCACCGTCAAATCAACGCTTCCGTGAATAAAATTAATATTGCCATTGATGGACACAGCAGTTGCGGTAAAGGCACGCTGGCCCGCTTTCTTTCTAAAGAATTGGGCTATGTGATGATTGACAGCGGAGCGATGTACCGCGCCGTTACCCTGGCCGCACTGAGACTTGGTGTGGACATCCACGACGAGCAAGCCCTGTCAGATTTATTGCCCCAGCTGAACATCTCGTTTCAGGTAAACCCTGAAAACGGACGTAGCGAACTTTGGCTGAATGGTGTGTACGAAGAGCCCAACATCCGCACCATGGAAGTGGCACAGGCTGTAAGCATGGTGAGTAAACATTCTGCTGTTCGCCGTTATCTTGTAGCGCAGCAGCGAATTATGGGTGCCCAAAAAGGGGTTGTGATGGATGGACGCGACATTGGCACCGTGGTTTTTCCTGATGCAGCATTGAAGATTTTCATGACCGCATCGCCTGAAATTCGCGCGGAGCGGCGTTACAAAGAGCTGCGTTCTGCAGGAATCCACACCAGCTACGAAGAGGTGCTTGCAAATCTGAACGGGAGGGATGCGGTTGACAGTAGTCGTGAAGACAGTCCACTGTTGATGGCGCCGGGTGCCAAACTGCTCGACAACAGCCTACTGAGTATAGAAGCGCAGGGCGCCCTTGCCTTGGAATGGGCCAAAGCGGCCATCAACGGAAGTACTGCAGGTTAATTAAATTTCAAGGCACCACCCAAATTATTCATCTGCCGCAGGATGAAACGGGTACGCGTGCGTGCAATTCTGCCTTCAATCGACCAATTGCGCGGACTAGGTACAATACTCATCAAGCGCGCAGACTGAATCCGCGAAAGCTTCGCGGCAGGAGTTCCGAAATATTGTTGCGCGGCGGCTTCAGCTCCATAAATGCCCGGACCAAATTCAATGACATTTAGGTACACCTCTAGGATGCGTTGTTTGCTCCAAAACAATTCAATGAGTGCCGTAAACCAAACTTCCAAACCCTTCCTGAGCCAGCTTCTTCCCTCCCACAAAAAGACATTCTTTGCTGTTTGCTGGGAAATGGTACTTGCGCCCCGTTTGTCTTCATGGGTGCGGTTGTATTCCATAGCGGCCTGAATGGCTTTGAAATCGAAACCATTGTGTGACAGGAAATTCTGATCTTCACTGCAAACGGCAGCCAATTGCAAACTTTGCGGAATTTTTTCAAGCGAAATCCACTCCTTTTTCATGACCCATTCCTGCCCATCCAATTTTTGCCCGACAGCGCGGGACAGCATGAGCCAGGTAAACGGAGGCGCTACAAAACGATACAGAATAACACCTGCCAAGCTCAGGATGATGAACCAAAAGGCTATTCGTTTTAACCAAAGCCAGAAAAAACGCGCAAGGACAATAAAGGTGATTCCGGCCGCTGACATGCGGCGAAATTAGCGTTAGGGCTTCATTTATTAACTTCCTTTCAACCTCGCTCGCCGGCAGCCACTCAACCGGTACTTGTATTGCGGAGTAGTTTACCTGGATTTCCGGCCACCACCTCCCCTTCCAGAACATCACGGATAATTACGGAACCCATGCCGAGCACAGCGCCATCGGCTATGGTCAGTTTATTCAGTACGGCAGCAGATGGTGCCACCCAAACCTCGTCGCCAATCGTGGTGCTTCCTGCAATCATGGAGTTGGCGATGATTACTGAATTGCGTCCAATTTTCACGCCGTGGGCAATGTGCACCAGATTGTCTATTTTGCAATGATCCCCGATTTCCGTTGCGCCTATCACCGCGCGATCAATGCAGGTATTGCTTCCTATTTCCACATAATTACCAATCACTACATGTCCCGAATGATTGATGCGTTCAAATACACCATGTTCATTTTTCTCGTAACCAAAACCTGGCCCTCCGATGCTGCAATTGCTCCCGATGGTTACGTTTCTTCCAATACGCGTTCCCTGTCGAATCACCGTACCAGCACCAATCACGGTGCCGGGGCCAATGTCACAGCCTTCTTCAATCACCACATGGTGTTCGATACACACATGCTCGGCAATGCGCACATGCTGCATGATACAGGCTGTGGAGGCAATCATGTGCCTTTGTTCCGTAGGAAACAACAGCCGCTGAATCTTGCTGAAAACCAAACGCGGGTTCTTGGCACGGATATAAGTTACTTGCGGGAAGATGGCAGGTGATCCGGAAGGACAAACTACAGCTCCCTGATCCACATCACGGAGTTTTTCAAGATTCTTATCGCTCACCCAAGTAAGACTGTGCTCAGCGTAATAATGGGAATCAAGAGGTGTAACACTCGTAATTCTTCGGTCCTGTGCACCTTCAACATCCTCATAATTAATGAGTTTCAATAATTGTTGAACTTCTATCATTC